>QIAL01000220.1:0-19623 GCA_003225535.1 Acidobacteriota bacterium
CTTCAAGCTGGACGTCGAGCCCAAGCTGGCGTAATCCGGCGGCGACGTAATCGACGGCGGCTTTGGCCTGCGGCGACCCACTAGGACGCGGGCCGATGTTCTCCGTCAAATGGGAAACCTGGCGGTAGGCATAGTCATCAGTGAGGGCAGCAGATTTAATCTTGTCCAGATCGGCGAGCAACTGTGGAGGAAAATTCTCCTGCTGCGCGGGTGTCATTTGGGGCTGCGCGAAAAAAGATCCCTGTGCCGGCTGGGATGGTTGCGTTTGAGATGGTTGCGTTTGGGCGATGGCGATGGAGCAGAGAAATAACACAAGAAAGGGCGTGCGGGTTTGGTTCATGGTAGGCCCAACAGTGTATCTGAGTTCGAGTGCGCGGGGATACTGTCGGCCGCCACTCGCGTCGCCTGAAAAACGGCGACGCTCGCCCCGGACGAGGCGTCCGGGGCTACATTGAGGACGCGCGCTGCATCGGTCCCGGCTACGCGCTCAGGCAGGCATGAGCGAGGATTTCTTGCGCAGGATGGCGGCGGAGACGAGCGTGATGACCAGGAATACGGGAAAAGGTTCCAGGAACGTCATTGAGATTTTGTAGAGCGGGTTGTGGTAGTTGCGCACGAAGTCTGCGGCCTGGCGCGCTGTCTCGTCGATCTTTTGCTGGCTTGCGCCCGACGACTTCGCGTGCTCCACCATCTGGGCGGCGTATTTTTCGGCAAAGTCGGGCATGAACTTGTAGGAGACGACTTCCCACGTCGCAACGTAGAAGCAGTTCGAGAGTAGGGAGATCAGGATTCCCACGGCGAGTCCTCGGGCGAACGTCAGCCTTCCGCCGGAGACGTTGTCCCGATACGAGCGGATGCCGAAGAAGACGAGCAGTCCGGCGAGCACTATCGTGGTGTAGCCAATAATGAGTCCCTTGTCGCTGCTGATTTTGTGCATGAGGGGAACAGTGGCCAGCATCATCACGGCGGAGATCAGCCCGGAGATCACTCCGAAGGTCAGCACGGTCTTTCTCATTTCAATTCCTCACTTTCGAATTTGTGGGGCACCGGACGGATTGTGCGGCGGACGCCGGAAATTGTCGTCATACCTTCGGATGATTTTGGGCTCTTGCGGCAAGAAACTTACTTTTGGGCGACGCATCAGGGGATCAGGTGGGCTTGTTTGCCGAGTTGGACTGCCTGGGTGCGGCGGCGGGCGCCAAGTTTGTCGAAGAGTCGGCTCGAATGAGTTTTGACTGTGTTCTCGCTGACGAAGAGGTGATCGGCGATTTCACGGTTGCTCAATCCGGCGGCGATCAGGCCGAGGATCTCCAATTCACGTGGGGTGATGCCTAGTTCGCTGATGCGGCGCTCGTTGGGAGTAAACGGACCAGTGGGCGGAAGCGAAGGCTCCGCCTTTTTTCGGGTCAGTGTCAATCCCAGCCAGATACCTAGGGCGGAGAAGAGTGCGGCCACCAGGCCTCCGTAGATTTCTACCGAGTGTTCGACCACCAGGAAGCGGTATTCCGTCAGCTTCAGTACGGTGATCAGAAGTCCGCCGCACACGCCAAAGAGCAGAATATCGCGCAGGGCGCGGCGGGTTCCGCGGGGTTTGGCGGTTGAGGCCATCGGGGAGTCATGATACCGGAAAGTGCTGGAATGTCAGGAACTGTAAGCGAAAAGATCTTGACCGCAGAGATCGCGGAGTAACTCGCCGAGGAAGCAGAGAAAAATCTCATGGAGTGCGCGGCATGAGGCTGCCTAAATCCCGACTTTCTCGTGCAAGGAGGGCGCGAAATGCGGCACTCGTAGGAGATCATGCGAGTGTTGTGCGGGCGAGACACTGGTGCGACAGCCGGCAGAATGCCGGCGCTAAAAAAATGGCCCCTTTACGGGGCCAGATTTTTAAGAGGCTAATGGTGGGCAATGTCAGGAAAGGTGATTGATGCCGCTCCGACAGCCAGAACGGCCATTTGGGAAGTGACGCTCTTTGTCGAGAGTGAAGGTCATAGCACTAGTTTGCGGCCTCTTTGTTACAGGTGGAGGAAGCATTTGCCGCGCCAAAGCCCGGAGGGCGCGTGATTGGGATCACCCAACGATGTAAACGATTGGTAAAAATAGGCTTAAAGAGTACCGCCGGAGGCAATGATGGCCACGCTGGAAATCACATCGGAACGGAAAGTGCAGAACAATGCATATTCGTTGCACGGTGATACCAAAGATCAAAAAGAAAGCCCATGGCGTGGTGCCATGGGCTCGCTCGATATCAGACTTTAGCTGTTACCTGCCACCGTGCGTAGCTTGCCGGGCAAGAAGTGATACGGAGGCCAAGGGCCGCTGATAGCCACTTCGCAGTTCTTAAGCTGCTTGGCCGCCGTCGAGTAACGATTCTGGTATTTTTCCACGCTTTTGGTGTCGATCAGGTGGGCAATATCGATCAGCATGCCCTCCGGAGCGACCTTCTTGCAGCTGACCTCTTCCTCGAGCGGGTTGAAGAGCTTGTGGACTTGCACGGAGAGGGCCCGGGCCTTGGTCTGGCGCTCGCGCTCACGGGAGGCCTTCACCTTCAGCTTGGAGAGGTAGTCGCCACCGACGGTGTCTGGCAATTGAACATCGATCATGGCCTCGCGCAGGGAGCCGTCGCGCACGACGAGCTTGATGTGCATTTCGGACTTGCCGCGGAGCCTGGCCACGCTCAGGCCGAAAGCGCGCCGGTTAACCCGGACGGCCTGACGGAGGGCGTCATCACTCTCGAAAATGGTCCCGAATTTAAATGGAAGTACGGTGGAGTTGCGGAAGCAATTACTGACGACTCGTGCGTGCTCGATTGCGGCTTTCTGGTCCAGTTCACCGGCTGTGTGGTCGTATTCGCTGACGATCACGGCGAATTCACCACTTGGATAGCTTAGAACCGCTGCGCCGTTAACTCCTTGTACACCCTCTAGCAGGAAAGGGCGGCGAGTGCGGGTTCCATTTGGGAGGGTTTGATGCTCGGTCAGACAATACGCGTACCACGCCATGTTGAACTCTCCGAACCGGGATGGAGGCGGACGAATCCACCTCTTGCGTCGAGTTTTTTCACCTAAGCTTGTTAAAAGCGAAGTTGGAAGTATGAACCGGGCGGTACTGGGCTACAACCCGGAAGCGCTTTACAGTCGCGCCTCCTAACTGCATATTACTTTGGGCATGCCTAAAAATGCAACTTTTTCTTTGCGAATAGCATCGGAAGGTTTCATTTCCCATTGGCTGAACGAGTTGCACGATCTTGCAAGGCGAGCAAGACCACCCGAAGCATCTCATCGAAGGGGGCGGGCTTGCCGGTCCAGATCTCGAACTGGCGAGCGGCTTGGTGAACGAACATCTCGATGCCGGGGATGATCTGGGCTCCCCGCTCCTTGGCCAGCTTCAGCAGCCGCGTTTCGGCGGGATCGTACACCATATCAAAGACATAGCGGGCATTGATCTCTTTGTCCTGGAGGGGAGTTTCCCGGGTATTTCCCATCCCGACCGGGGTGGCGTTGATGATCACATCGAAGGCCAGTTTCTTCAGGTCAGGCCGTTTCATAATGCGGGCGCGGGCCTGGTGAGCTAGTTTCTTTGCGGCCGCGAGGCTGCGGTTGAGAATATAAACCTCGCATCCCCGCTCTTTTAATCCGAATACGGCCGCCCGGGCCGCACCGCCGGCTCCAAGGACCAGGATGCGGGCGCCTTCCAAGGTGTTCAGGCGCCGCTCCAAGGGTCGGACAATCCCGGCTGTATCGGTGTTGAATCCGTACAGTTTTCCATCTTGCGCCCGTACGACGGTGTTGCAGGCGCCGATCTTGGTTGTGTGGGAGTCGGTATTGTCCAGGTGTGGCAGGATCGCCTCTTTATAAGGCATGGTCACGCTAAGACCGTGAATGGGGATCTCTTTCACGCACGTCAAGAGGTCCTTCAGCGCCTTGGCGTGGAGGGGGAGATAGACGGCATTCACGTTCTCGCGCCGGAATGCGGCGTTCATGATTGCGGGTGACAGTGAGTGGGCGATCGGGTCGCCGACGACGCCGTAAACGCGGGTAGCGACGTCGACCTGATCAATGCGGTAGACACTGCGTAGTTCCTGTGCGGTGATCTGCCCTGCCGCCGTTTCCTGCCCCGCACTTGCAGAGGCGAAGGTAAATACGCTCCCGGCTCGGACACCAAGCACCCGGCTGATGGTTCCCTGCTCTCCCATGCACATGCCGACCAGGGAATGCAGGTCGCCCTTGCGAGACAAGAACTTGATCATGGTGACGTTGTCGGCGAGGGTTGTGGCGGTGCCTACGAGCTTGTAAAAGTCAGCCGGGAATGCCAGCATCTTCTCGAGGGTTTCATCGAGTTTCTTGGTTGCGCGGAAGTCATGCTGGGAAAGAATCAATCCTGCCCGGGTGCGCAGCTTTTGAAGCTGTTCTGGTTTGCACTTCGTGGCAGTTTGTACTTCAACATCAACCAGTTGGCAGCCGACGGAGGCGGCTTTGTTAAGGATATCGAGCTGCGAGGCGATGGAACCGCGAAACTTCCCTCCGCTGGCAACCCTCCGGCAAGTTGCGATCGCTATCGTGCCGTGATGGGATTCGAGAAAACGCTTGATTTTCGGGAGAGCCATGCCAGGCTTGGAAAGGTAGTCCAACCTGAACTCCAGCAAGGAGTTATCGCGCGCCAAGGCCTCGGCCCGTTCGCCCATCTCATTGGGGTCGGAGCCGGTCACTGCCACGCATACGCGAGGCAGCCTGTGGGGTAACAAACGGGGCGCGACGGGGAAACCAGAATTCATCTTCGCTAGGATCGAGACCTGCCTTTATGGTGCATCGGAATGAACGGCGAATTATTACAGGCAGCTAATTATTTATGCAACAAGGGATTAACAATCGGTGCGAAAAACTTCCGCGCCCCGGGGTTCCCATCACCCTCGTAACCTTGACCCTGCCTTACCTGCTTGTTACCTTCCGGCTGAAGCCTTTCTTTTCTGGCATTTAACTGGTGAAGGGGTCGCCAAGAGCGGTCTTTTCCGGAGGTAACATGAAGAAAACAGGACTGTTGGTGTTGTTATTGGCGACGGCGGCATGGGCTCAGACCACCGATCCGGCCACGTTTCAGGCCCCAGAGGGAACATCACCGACGACAAACAGCTTTCCTATCGAGCGAATTCCGACGCCCACCTACGCCGACCTTTATTGCGCGGGGTTCATCAGCAAACACATCCTGCCCGATGCCAACTACATCATCGGCGGCATTCATACGCCGACGACGACCCATTTCACCCGCGGCGATATGGTGTATTTGCGCGGAGCGGGATATACGAACGGGGCGGAGTACGAGATTGTGCGTGCTCTGCGCGACATGGATGAGTACGAAGTTTACCCGGGCCAAGCAAAGTTGCTGAAGCAGACCGGGCAACCGTACGAAGAAGTTGGGCGCGTCAAAGTGATTGATACGCGGAGTAAGGCGGCGATCGCGCAGATCGAGTACGCCTGCGACGGTGTCAACCCTGGGGACACGACGATTCCGTTTGCAGAGAAGCAGGTGCTTCCCTTCCACGGCCCCGTGCGTTTTGATCGGTACCTGCCAGCCAGCAACAAGGTTTCGGGGCGAATCGTCATGGGCAAGGACTTCGACTCGCAGATGGGCACGGGACACAAGGTTTATATGAATGTGGGCGCGAACCAGGGCGTGAAGATCGGCGACTTCTTCCGTGCGGTCCGCAGTTACGAGACGGATTTGAAGGATCCCGTGGATTCTCTCTCATTCCGGGCGGCAATGGCCGAAGATACCCAGAAGAAAATGCCTTCTTTCGATCCGCAACTGTTCGAGAAAGAGAATGGCCCGGTGATCCACGTGCGGGATCTGCCGCGGCGCGCCATCGGTGAGATCGTGATCATCGGCGTTACCGATACGACAGCGACCGGCATGATCGTCTTCGCGATGGAAGATGTGCATGCGGGCGATGGCATCGAACTCGATCAGGTGAACTAGGCTCTCCAGTCAGTTAAGTCCCAGACCGGGGACGGGAAACCGTCCCCGGTTTTATTGTCAGATATTGATTTACACATATCGATGTGTAATACTTTACACATGGCGACCAATCTCGCGATTGATGATCGGCTAATTGAAGAGGCGCGAAAGAGCGGAAAGCACAAGACCAAGAAAGAGGCTGTTACGACTGCACTGCGGGAGTACATCCAGCGGCATCGGCAGCGCCGTATTCTCGAGGCGTTTGGTACGTTCGACTTCGACCCTAGTTATGACTACAAGGCCGAGCGCCGGAGAAAGCGGCTAGGATGATTCTGGTAGACACGCCAGTTTGGTCATTGGCGCTTCGTCGCAAGGCCGCGGATCTGGCTGTCCAAGAGCGTCATCTCACCCAGTTGCTGTATACGCTCGTAGACGCGGGGAGAGTGCAACTGCTAGGGGCTGTGCGCCAAGAGTTACTTTCCGGACTAAGAGAGGAATCGCAGTTTCGACGCCTTCGCGATTACCTACGCGATTTCCCAGACGTATCTGTTGAAACTGAGGATTACGAGGAAGCCGCTCGCGCGAGCAATCAATGCCGCAGTGCCGGAATTGCGGCTTCTCCGGCAGACATGCTGATGTGCGCTGTTGCAGTGCGGCATCGTTGGGAGATTCTTACCGCCGACCGAGACTTCGTGCATTATCGGACTATCCTAAAAATTAACCTATTTACTCGGTGACCGGTGACCTGTACTGCTTCGCTCCTTAGCTATTTTTCACCGAATACTTCAGCCGTGAAGGCCTCGATCAGAGCGCCCCTTTGCCACGCATCAGGCGGCAATCCTGCTTTGCGGCAGGTTTGCTGGAGGAAGGTGATGCGGTCCCAATTCCGCTCGGCAGGCACTTGCGGCAGGAGAAGGCCGCGTTGCCCGGCCAGGCTGATCAGCAGTCCATGACGGCCGACTTCTACTTCTTCCGCGGAGATTGGCAACGGAGGAGACAGGATACTGAGCTCAATCTTCAACTGGCGCGCTTCTTCTATGGTCACAGGATAGAAACGTGCATCTTCGAACGCGGCGGCGCGGGCGGTGTCGATCACCGCACGATATACAGAGCTGACGGGAAGCACGTAACCGACGCAACCGCGTAACTCTCCATTCAAATACAGAGATGTGAATGCACCGCGAGGTTCGGCAAGGTGCGGGCTGGGCGGATCCAAGGAAACTTCGTGATTTTCGAGCGCGGAGAGAATCGAATCGTGAGCCAATTGCAGCAGCAGGGTTCTCTCTTCGTGCGAAAACTCACTCTGTCCCACAGCAATCGGACTAGGTCGAGGCAGCGACATCACGGTCGGCCTGCGCGGGCGTTACTGGTTTTCTCCGGCGACTGAGAATGAATGCGCGGCGGCGGCGCTTCACCACACGCCGGTCGATTTTCGACCAGAACGCGACAAAGTAGTCAATTCCTGAGACCAGCGACACGCACACCATAAACCAGATGGCGACGGAAGCGATCCAGTGGACCGGAAAGAAATAATGGCCGTAGATGGGCCACTCTTTCCAGTGATGGTCTAGAATCACCGCTACCACTGAGACGATCTGCACCACCATCTTGAACTTGCCGAGTTCGCTGGCCTCAATGGTGAAGCCCTCAGAAGCCGCAATTGAGCGCAATCCGCTAACCAGGAACTCTCGGCCGATCACGATGATTGCGACCCAGGCGGGCACCAGGCTCGGATTGATCTGAACGAGCACAATGAATGCTGCCGCAATTAAGAGCTTGTCCGCGATCGGATCGAGCAGAATTCCCATGGTCGTGATCTGATCGCGTCTGCGAGCAAGGTAGCCGTCAATTCCATCGGTCATCGCGGCGGCGATGAACAAGGCGGAGGCTAGAAGCTCCTTTGTCCCGTGTTCGCTGCTGAAGTGAGGACTGGCCAGAATCCACACGAGCAGAGGAATACTGCAGATCCGGGAAAGCGTGATGGAATTAGGTAGGTTCACACTTGGGGGGTTCCAGTGGCCAGCCGGCAACCAAATTTGATTATGCTCCACAGGGGAAGGGAACGCAATGCGGGGTTTGCGGGCATGGAGTCGTGAGCAAGAAAAGATCTCACCACAGAGGACACGGAGGAACACAGAGGAAAATTCCTGCGTTCCTCTGCGACTAGTGGTTGAGATCTATTTCGGGCTGGGGGCCGTTTTGTCCGTCTTTGTGGCGCTCTTGGGCTGTTTGGCGATGATCATGTCCTTGACTTTGTCATAGGTGGCTTGGGGAATGATCTTCTTCTGCACCAGTTCATTCTTGGCGCGGTAGGGACGCCCGTCCATGATCTTTTGCGAATACGCATCACCGATGCCCGGGAGTTCCTTGAGCTGATCTTTGGTGGCCGTGTTGATGTCGAGCTTGTCAGCGGCCGACTTCGCGGCGGCCGCGGGAGCTGAGGCGGCAGGCGCTGCCTGGGCGGACGCCATGCCGCCGACCAGAGAAAGCGCAAAGACGAGAACCGCGATTTGCGCCATTAACTTTCTTTCGACGAGTTTCATGAAATTCTCCTTTCGGAATAGTTATGCGTAAATTCCACGCTGGCGAATCGTGTACGCAACACGGTCGATCGCCAGCATGTAAGCGGCGATGCGATTGTTGACGTGGTGCGTTTCCGCGTAGCGGACGACATCTTCAAACGACGACTTCATAATCGTCTCGAGCTGCTCGTTCACCACCGATTCTTTCCAGAAGTATCCCTGACGGTCCTGCACCCATTCGAAATACGAGGTCGTGACGCCGCCGGCATTGGCGAGAATGTCGGGGATCACGAAGACGCCCTTGTCGGCCAGTATGTCGTCCGCTGCGGACGTCGTTGGGCCGTTTGCGCCTTCGGCTAGGATGCGGCACTTCACGCGGTCGGCGTTGCGGCTGGTGATGACATTTTCGGTTGCCGCCGGAATGAGGATTTCACACTCAGTCGTGAGCAGTTCTGCGGCATCGGCTTTTTCCGCGCCGGGGAACCCGTGGATGGTGCCATTTTTCTGCCGGAAATCGACCAAGGCTTTAAGGTCAAGACCGTTCTTGTTGTGCAGACCCCCGCCAACTTCCGCGATACCGATGACTTTGTAGCCGGCTTGGTACATGAGCAAAGCGGCATTGGAACCCACGTTACCGAAGCCCTGCACGATGACGCGGCTCTTTTCGCGGGCCAGGCCCAGCTTCTGGCAGGCTTCGTCGCACACGACCATCACGCCGCGGCCAGTGGCTTCGCGGCGTCCGCGGGATCCGCCGATGTTGATGGGCTTGCCGGTGACGACTGCCGTCACGGTTTGGCGCATGTGCATGGAGTAAGTGTCCATCATCCAGGCCATGATCTGTTCGTTGGTATTCACGTCGGGGGCAGGAACGTCTTTCTCGGGGCCAATGAATTCGATGAGTTCGGAGGTGTAGCGGCGGGTCATGCGCTCGACCTCACCCATCGACATTTTGTGCGGATCGCAGATCACGCCTCCTTTGGCGCCGCCAAAAGGAATGTTGACCACAGCGCACTTCCAGGTCATCCAACTGGCAAGCGCGCGCACTTCGTCGAGGGTGACGTCAGGTGCGTAGCGGATGCCGCCTTTGGCGGGGCCGCGCGCGATGGAGTGCTGCACGCGGAACCCAGTAAACACTTCGAGGTGGCCATCATCCATCTGCACCGGGATGTAGACCGTAAGCTCGCGGTTGGGGTATCGCAACACGCGCCACAGGCCTTCATCGAGGTTCAGCTTCTGGGCGGCCAGGTCGAAGCGGGCGCGTTGCGACTCCCACGGGTTGGCTTCCTTGTCCACGTGCGGAGCAGTGGTCATCGTCGTCATTGAAATAGTCTCCGGAATAATTGCAGGTGAGATGCTGCCCTGCACGGCCAGGTTCGTTGCTGGGCAAAAGTGGGCAAACGTTCAGAGTATAGGGGGGTTCGTAGTGGGTAAGCAAGTTACGGCACCAGCGATGAAACGGGCAAAACAGCCATCAGGATGGTATTTGATGTCCAAAGGCGCACAGGTACGGGTAATCGAATACACTTCCCTGCCCTGTGCAGCGAGCTGCCGCGGTTTTCAACCGTTTCTCATTCTTTGACGTCGCTGTTTTACCCCTGTTAAACTCTGAGTTTGTCCAGCCATCGCTATCATCAGAAGGGAAGTCCGTGCGCGCAGAAACCCGCCATCAACTGAAACAGGATGCATTTAGCCGTGTCACCATCGGCGCTGCTGAAAAAACCGCCGATTGGACGGTCGAGCACCGGTCTACTCTCATTATTGCCACCGTTGTCGCAGTGCTCCTCGTCGGGGGCGTGATCGGCGGCTGGTACTACCTCAACGCGCAAGACCAGAAGGCCAGTCTGGACCTCTCCATCGCCGTTCGGACTATGGATACGCAACTGCGGCCGGCGGGAACTCCGGAGCAACCGGATTTTCCGACATTCACTTCGGCCAAGGAGCGCGCCGATGCGGCTCGAAAACAGTTTCAGGCGATCGTCGACAAATATCCGCACACCCGATCTGCCGACATGGCTCACTACTTTCTGGGCGTAACCTCTCAGACCTTGTCTGACAATGCTACAGCCGAGCGTAACTTCAAAGAGGTGGCATCCGTTGGCAATCGCGACTTGGCGTCCGTCGCCAAAAATGCCCTGGCAGCGCTGTATGGGCAGTCGAATCGCACCAAAGATGCTGTTACTCTCTATCAGGAACTGATCAACAAACCGACCACCTCGGTCAGCAAAGTGACTGCACAGTTGCAGTTGGCGGAGCTCTACCAGAATTCCAACCAGCCGCTCGATGCCAAGCGTATCTACGAGCAGATCAAGAAAGAAAACCCGGGAAATGAAGCGGGCGAGATTGCCACGCAAAAGTTGGAGCAACTGAAATAAGGGGCTAGGGATTAGGGGTTAGAGGCTAGCGACGACACGGTCTTGAAGTCGTCCCCCTAGACCTCACGGTCCAGGAACTCTTTTCGTGCCGATCCTCACACTGAACGCCCAGCCCTGATCTCTGATCCCTAGCCCCTAAGCCCTGCTTCCCTAACCCCCAAGCCCTGCTCCCTGATACCATGTTCTGTTTCCAATCGCAGACACTGGACCAACATGGCCGATATCACACTCCGCGTTAACGGAAGTGAAAAGAAAGTATCAGTCTCTCCTGAAACACCTCTCCTCTGGGTCTTACGCGACACACTCGAACTCCCCGGAACCAAATTTGGATGCGGCGCCGGATTGTGCGGCGCCTGCACCGTGCACGTAGATGGGAACCCGATCCGTTCTTGCTCGACTCCGGTCTCGCAAGTCGCAGGAAAGAGCGTAACCACGATTGAGGGCCTTGGCGCCAACGGTCTGCACTTGCTGCAACAGGCCTGGATCGCGGAAGAAGTCCCCCAGTGCGGCTACTGCCAGACCGGGCAGATCATGTCAGCGGCCGCGCTGCTGGCGAAAACGCCGAACCCGACTGACGACCAGATTACTCAGGCGATGAACGGGAACCTGTGCCGCTGCGGAACCTATGAACGGATCCGCAAGGCGATTCACCGGGCTGCGGGCAATGGGGGTGCGCGATGAGCCCACTTTCCCGCCGCGAATTCGTGGGCGCCGGAATCGCCGCCGGTGCTGGACTGGTGATTGGCTTTTACCTGCCGCATGGAAACAGGTTCCGCAAAGAATCTTTTTCTCCTAACGCCTATTTGCGGATTGCCCCGGACAACAAGGTCACGATTGTCGTAGCGCGATCGGAGATGGGACAAGGCATACGCACCGCGCTGCCGATGATCCTCGCCGAGGAGCTCGAAGCCGATTGGAAGCAGATTGAGATTGAGCAGGCAGGAGCCAGCACGCTGTTTGGCGATCAGACCACGGGCGGAAGCGCGAGCATCCGCTCGACGTGGGATCCGATGCGGAAAGCCGGCGCGATCGCGCGCGAAATGCTGATATCCGCCGCGGCGTTGACTTGGAGTGTTCCGCGGTCGGCGTGCGTGGCCGAGAGCGGCCACATTAAACATGCGGCTTCAAACCGGAGCCTAAGCTATGGGGATCTGGTTGACAAGGCGGCAGCCTTGCCGATCCCGAGTGATGTGACGCTCAAGCAGAGCAAGGACTACAAGATTGTCGGGCAGCGGCTCGCGCGCGTGGATTCTCCCGCGAAGGTCAAAGGTGAAGCTGTTTTTGGAATCGACCTCCGCATTCCAGGAATGAAATATGCGGTGCTGTCCCGCTGTCCCGTGATTGGCGGAAAAGTTTCCGGCTTCGACGACAAGGAGTCGAAGAAGATTTCCGGCGTGGGTTACGTGGGGAAGATCGGCGATTCGGCTGTAGCAGTTGTGGCCGACAGTGTTTGGAGTGCCATGGAAGGCCGCCGCACGTTGAACGTCAGTTGGGACGAAGGAGCGAACAAGGACCTTAACACCGCAGGGGTGATGGCATCGCTGAAGCAAGCTGCCACGAAAAAGGGCGTGAACTTATATTCGGCAGGCGAACCGGCTAAGGTTTCGGGACGCCATATCTCCGCTGAGTATTCCCTGCCCTTTATGGCACATGCACCCATGGAGCCGGGAAATTGCACAGCCTACTTCGAGGGCACCAAGTGCGAGTTGTGGGCTCCGACGCAAGTTCCGCAGGATTGCCGCGACTCGGTGGCGACGGCGACTGGACTCGATCCGGATCAAGTCAAAGTCAATGTGACTCTGATGGGTGGCGGCTTTGGGCGGCGTCTGGAACATGATTATGCGGTGGAGGCGGCCCTGGTGTCGAAAGCGATTAATGGTCCGGTGAAGGTGCTTTGGACGCGCGAAGACGACATGCGATCTTCGACGTACCGTCCGACAAGCCTGCACCAACTCAGCGCGACCTTGGATGGTTCGGGCCTGCCTGTCGGCCTGTCGCACCGCATCATTGCGCCTTCTATCAGTGGGCAGAAGGGGCAGCCGGTTCCAAATGGCGTTGACCCTGACCTTCCCGACGAGGCCGGGCCGGTGTACGGCATTCCCAATTACCTGATTGAGTATGTACTGGCGGAAACGCCTGTCCCGCTTGGGTGGATGCGGTCGGTTTACGCTTTGCAAGCGGCATTCGCGCTGGAGAGCTTCATTGATGAACTCGCCGTTGCGGCGGGAAAAGATCCGCTGAAGTATCGGCTACAACTTCTCGCCAAAGACCAGGATTTAACTTACTTCACGACGACCTGGCACACCACACGCATGCGGGGCGTCTTGCAGCTCGCTGCGGAAAAAGCGGGATGGGACAAGCCGCTCCCGGCCGGACGCTACCGCGGCGTGGCATGCTTCGGCTGCTTTGCGTCCTACATGGCGGAAGTCGTCGAGATCACGATGGAAAACGAACAGCCGCGCGTGCATCGCGTTGTTGCGGCCGTCGATTGCGGGCAGGTCGTGAATCCCAGCATTCTCGAGCAGCAGATTCAGGGCGGGATTGTCTACGGGCTGTCGAATGCGTTACGGGCGAAGATCACAATCGAGAAGGGGCGCGTGGTGCAGGGGAATTTCGACGACTACGCTCCACTGCGCATGGACGAAACGCCGGCCGTGGAGGTGTATGCGGTCCCGAGCCCGGAGGCACCAACGGGAATCGGCGAACCGTCAGTGCCGCCAATCGCCCCGGCGCTGTGCAACGCGATTTATGCGGCGACAAAAAAGCGGATTCGGGCGCTGCCGATTCTGAGCTGATGTGACCCTTTCACTCGAAAGCAACCGGGCTTGCGCCCGGCGGACGGCCGAAGGCGGCCGTCCCCACATGAGTATCTCGACTTACATCTGAGGAGGCGCAGTGATTCGTCAAGGGACTATCTTTCTTTTCGCTTTTTTGATGACCTTCGTTTCGGCGATGCACGCGCAATCCTCGTCAGTTCCCTCTTCTCGTTTGGCGCATCTGCAACATGGCGTGAATCTGAGCGCGTGGTTCGCACAGGTTTACGATCCCAAGGGTTACACGAAAGAGCACTTCGAGACCTGGACCACATCGGCTGATATCGCGCTGATCAGATCCGCAGGATTTGATCACGTGCGGTTGAGCGTGAATCCTCAGCCGATCATGGACGCGAGCCGTCGCGGTGAGAGCGAACGGTATTTTGATTCTCTTGATGCCGCAATGAAGATGATTCTGGATGCGGGCCTGGCAGTGGAGCTCGACATGCATCCCGACTCCGATTTCAAGGAACGTCTCAAACAGAACGATTTCGTCGAGCGCTTTGCTGACTTCTGGCGCACAATCGCGAAACGTTACTCATCCTACGACCCTGAGCGCGTGTTCTTCGAAATCCTCAACGAGCCGGAGATGAACGACCCTTACCGTTGGTACGGTGTGGGGACCAAGCTGGCGGCGGCGATCCGGCAAGCAGCACCAGCAAATACTATTCTTGCTCCGGGCGCAAGTTGGGATGACGACAACGACTTGCTCTTTCTCGAGCCGCTGCGCGATGCCAACGTGATCTACGTCTTTCACTTTTACGAGCCGCACATTTTCACTCATCAGGGCGCGACCTGGGGTGCATTCTATTGGCACTGGTTAAAGGACCTCCACTATCCATCCGATCCGAAAAACGCCGCGGAAGTCTCGGCCGCGATTCCTGAGGCGGTGCACCGGTTGGATGTGATCCGCTACGGCCAGGATCATTGGGACGCGTCGAGGATCGAAGCCGAAATCAATGCGGTTGCGGATTGGGCGAAGCAGAATGGTGTGCCCGTCGTGTGTAACGAGTTCGGCGTCTTTCGCCACGCACAACCGCAAGACAGGAACGCATGGATCCGGGACACTCGCGTTTCACTTGAAAAGCACAATATCGGCTGGGCAATGTGGGATTACTCCGACAGCTTCGGAGTAGCGATCAAGAAAGATGGGAAAGCGACGTTGGATCCCAAAACCCTTAGCGCGCTGGGATTGAAGATGCCCTAGAAGGTTCCTCGTAGCGATAGAATGCGCGAGAAATCGGCGTCCGGCGCAATTAGTGTTGCACTCGCATATCGTTCGCGAAATTCTGAAAGGCTGCGGCGTCATCTGCTGGACCTGATTCGAGACTCTTCTTTCTGACGAGGGAGTTTAAGGCAGCGGTTTCCGCGCTCCAGTCTTTCAAAAATACTCCTTCGCGAAGATACCGAATCTGCTGCAGTGTCGAATCCGAAGCCCCAGCGTATTTGTCGATTTGCTGAAGGAAGAAATCAAACAAGGGTCTGGGCAGTTCGAAGGTGTCGGGAGCGTCGTGCCGCCTGTATTCGTAGATCGTTTTCTGATGCCATGGATTGAACTTTTTGGTCGCGAAAGAATCGTTCACGGTGAGGAAGACCTGAGATGTCGGGACAACCACCCGCACTTCCCCGCCACCAGCTGGGTGTAGAACCCACACTGCAACCGTGTGGTTAGGGTAGGGCCAGAAGAGACCAACCGTGCGGACTCCGGCCCGCTCAACGAGAAAGGCGTAAAGCGCCGAGAGTTCGTCGCACTCGGCCGACGCAGTTGGAGCTTGTGGCGACACACTCTGCACCGTCTTCCACTGGCGCCAGACCTGGTCAGAGTTCGGCGGCATATTCGTGATCGTCCAGTGCATATTCCAAAAACCTGCATCCCGCGTCGCTTCATAGAGGAGTCGGACGATCACGAAATCGGAATAGCTGATGCTGTGGGGAGAGATTTTGTAGGCAGATGTGAACGACTCGAAGCTCGAGCGCATGCCAGAACTGTTTTCCAGCTTCTTCGCCCGGTGATGGAGTTGCTCGATCAGTCGGGCAAGAGTGGTTTCGGGAGTGGAAGTTCCCTGTTTGGATTTGGGATCGACTGCAGCTGACATTCCCGCGAGGACAACCACTGCCAGAAAAACGCGAAGCCGGAGCCGCCAATTCACGCACAAATCATAGACAGTTGTAACCGTAATGCTAGCTGAATCGCGTTATCCGCATACAATAAAAAAGGAACCTGCTGCGCCTCCGCGGTGTCTGACTCTTCGGGTTCTCTGCGCTTCTTGGGTTCTTGCATCACTTCGCTCGTTTTTCACTCGAGGTCGGCCATGCTCGAAGCCGTACAACTCACGAAGCGATACTCGTCTTTGCCCGCGGTTCAGGATCTGTCATTCCGCTTGCAGCCTGGACAGGTGCTCGGCTGCCTGGGCCCTAACGGCTCTGGCAAAAGTACAACTGTCAAGATGCTTACCGGATTGCTCGAGCCCTCACGAGGTGTGGTCCGGTTCAACGGACGCGCGATTCAAGAGGATCTGGCGTCATACCGGATGCATCTCGGCTACGTGCCGGAGGAGGCTCACCTTTATCCCTATCTGACCGGATGGGAATACCTGGAGATGGTGGGCACATTGCGCGGGATGGGTCGCAACCGAATGTATTTGAAGATCGACTCTCTGCTGCAGCTTTTTTCCCTGCATGTGGCGCGGCACGCGAGCATCGGCACATATTCGAAAGGAATGCGGCAGCGCATTCTCCTGATCGCGGCCCTCATGCACGATCCGGATATCTTCATTTTTGACGAGCCGCTGTCGGGACTGGACGTGACTTCAGCGCTGATCTTCAAGAATCTCGTGCAAGTGCTCGGACGCTCCGGGAAATTTGTCTTCTATTGTTCGCACGTGTTGGAGGTCGTGGAGAAAGTCTGCACCGATGTCCTGATCTTGCGGAAGGGAGTGGTCATCGCGCACGATTCTGTGACAAATATGGGAAAGATTCTCGGAGAGTCGCTCGAGAACACGTTTCTGCACCTGGTCGATGACGTCGACACGATGAATGTGGCGCGTGACATCGTCGAGGTCATGAAGGCTGCCTGAGATGATTCGTGAGATCGCACGCCAGGAATGGGACTACCAGCGCGACCGCCCGTTCGGCAGGCTGGTACAACTTTTTGTCGCGCGAATCTTTCGCGGCGGTGGAGATACAGACGCAGAAGGACTTGATCTCGGCGTGGGCCTGGTTCTCACCTTGTTGGCGCTGCCTGGCGGGTTCGTTTCAATCTTCTTGTTCGACAAGTACGGGTCGCTGCTGCAATGGCTGCGCGGGCAGACGAATGTCGACACTCTCCTGATGGCTTTTTCTGACGAATATTTTTTCATCGTGCTTTCGATGACTGTGACCGGGGCAATCGCGGTCTGGCGGTGGGATGCGATCTTCCCCGATCGCCGCGACCACATGAATCTGGCACACCTCCCGGTCGCGACTCGAACCATCTTCTTCGCCAATTTGCTGGCTGTCGTGTTCCTGGTGGGACTGGTGGCGTTCGATGGTAATGCGGCGTCATGCGTGCTGTTTCCTATGGTCGTATCAGCCTCACAGGGAAGCCTCCTGTTCTTTATTAAATTCGGCCTGGTACATGCGGTTGGGGTATTGCTTTCCAGCGTTTTCTCGTTTCTCGCAGTATTCGCGATCCTGGGACTGCTGATGGCGATATTGCCTCCTCGTTTTCTTCGGCGCGTGTCGGCTTATGCGAGGGGCTTGATCGTGGTCTATCTGGTCACACTGCTATGCACCAGCTTCGTCATTCCTGAACTATTGCGGCGAGTAAAAGGACCGGCGCCTTCATGGACCTTGCTGTTCCCCTCCTGTTGGTTTGTGAGTTTGTGCCAACTGCTAAGACAGCGTGCGAATCCCGCAATGGCGGAACTGGCCAAGCTCTGCGTGCCGGGGATCACGCTGCTGGCGCTTTTTGCGTTTTGCGTCTACGCAATCGGCTACCGTCGGCACTTCGTGCAGATCTCGGAAATTGCGGAAGGCACCAGCGTTCAACATGTTCCGTTGCCATGGCACTGGAGCGCTCTTGAGCGATTAATTCTACGCACGCCGTTCCAGAGTGGATGTTTCCGTTTCGTAGGAAAAACATTGCTGCGCAGTGAGGCGCACCGTCTTGTACTGACTGGCGTGGCAGGATTGGCGCTGGTCCTCGCTTCGCAAGCCTTGATGCGTGCCTTTGAAGGCATAAAATCGCCGCAACAAGCGGCCATGACTTCAGAGGCCCTCTCGATTCCATTCGTTGTTTCGTTTCTGCTGATCATAGGATTGAGGGTTGTGTTCGAGATTCCTTCGGACTTACGCGCCAACTGGATCTTTCAACTCATGCTCGACCCGGACCAGGAATGCGAGCCTCTGGCCAGAAAAGTCATCTTTGTGTCGATTCTGCCCTGGCTTCTCGTCATTACGTTCGCAGCTTATCTCTATCTCAAAGGCCCTGTGGTGGCTGTGCTCCATACACTGGTGGTTGCGGCGTGGTCGTGCTTGCTCACGAACGTCGTACTTGTTCGTTTTCGCAAGTTGCCATTCACTTGCAGTTTGCCCGTGTTCAAACAGCATTCGATTGTGATTTTGATTTCGCTTTGTTTCGGCTTCCTGATTTATGCGGGCTCGACCGCAGAGTTCGAATCGTCGGCCCTTTCACAGCCGATTCGGATGCTTTTCCTCCTGCCGGTTGCTGGAGTGGCTTGGTACATTCCTCACTACCTGGGGAAGAACACGATTGATCTCGAGAGAAGATTGATCTTTGAGGAAACAACGACGCGCACTGTGGAGCTGTTGCGGCTCAGTGAATAGGAAGTCTCAGGCGTTAATCCATCGGTCCAAAATTGCCTGGTCTCCGCAACGTAATCTCAACTTCTCCACTTCAAGGTCACCGGGCCATCCATCGGATGCTTCATTTCCCTGCCGGTGCGCTTGGATTCGAGGTGCGCGGCTTTCAGTTGGAAATACCACTTCGCGGGACGGTCGGCGTCGTCGATCAGCATGAGGTGTGGATTGTGCTTCAATCCTTCCGCCTGCATTTCCATCGTGCGGCGGTCTTGTTCGACAAACTTCGCGAAGACGAATTTCAACAGACCAGGTACGAATGGAACCCAGCGAAACAAATTCCAGGCGGCAACGACATCGATGCGACACTGAGTGCGCGTGATCGGAGTAACTGTCGTGAGACTTGAGAACCAATACTTGCCGGCGCGAATCGTCTCAGTGCGCATGTTAGGCAATACGAAATCGATTGTCGTTGAGATCGAATCGGCATCGGCGTAGAGGCGCAACAGCTTGTAGGGCGCGGAGTTTGAGCTGGGAGTGTGGGCCGCCATCCGGAATCCATTGGGAATCGGCTCAAAGTGCTTCTTCTTTTCGTGAATGCTGTGACGGGTACGCCACCACCACGCTTGGTGGACAAATGGGCCGTGCGCTGGGTCCATCAGGCCGATGATGCCGTGGTCGATGCTGACCGGCATTTCGGCTTGCAGGTAAGCCAGTTTGTACTTGTCACTGAACTTTTCGATTTGCGGGGCGAACTCAGGTGCTTCGGCTGGCTTCGCGAACCCGGCGCCCTGCGGGCCGAAATCGGAGACGTAGACCCATATGAAATGATCCTGCTCTTCGCACGGATAACTTCCGGCGTAAATGCGATCCACCTTCATCGTTTGGTCTGAGGTCAGCGAGGGAATCAGTTGGCATTGGCCGTTGTGAACGTCGAATTGCCAGCCATGATAGGGACATTCGAGATTCTCGCCGTCGAAGCGTCCGGAGTTAAGCGGCATGCCACGGTGAGGGCAGGTATCGCGAACAGCAAAGGGACGTCCCTCGCGATCGCGGCCGATCACCAGTGGAATTTCCAACAGCGTGGCTTTGTGGAGTTGGTTGCGATGCACGCGGTCGGCTGGCAAGGCGCGGTACCAGAAACCGGTGAGCATCAACGTGTCGGTG
>QIAL01000220.1:19686-36023 GCA_003225535.1 Acidobacteriota bacterium
ACTTGGCGTGAGCGAAGAAACGACTGCACCACAGAGGAGCGCAGAGGCAAACTGGCATGGAGATCATTGGACGCTTTCGGCGGTTGACGGCGGCGCAGCGGAATACGTTTATTGCGTGCTTTCTGGGATGGTCGCTGGACGCGTTTGATTTTTTTATTCTTGTGTTCTGCGTGAGCGCGCTGGCTACGCAGTTTCATGCCAAGGTTTCGGATGTCTCGGAAGGAATCTTCTGGACGCTCGCGATGCGGCCGGTGGGTGCGTTTCTGTTTGGCATGATGGCCGATCGATTTGGTAGGCGGCCCACGTTGATGGTCGACATCATCGCCTATTCCCTGTTTGAACTGGCATCAGCATTCGCGCCGACGTTGAAAATTTTTCTGATTACGCGGGCGCTGTTTGGAATCGCGATGGGCGGAGAGTGGGGAGTGGGCGCGGCGCTGGCTTTCGAGACGCTTCCCGCGGAAGGACGCGGCTTTTTTTCCGGACTGCTGCAAGAGGGTTACGTGGTTGGGTACTTGATGGCGGCTATCGTTTACGGGACGCTGTTTCCGATCCTTGGCTGGCGGGGAATGTTTGTGATCGGCGCGCTGCCGGCGTTCCTGGTGATCTACATTCGCAGCAAGGTGGATGAATCTCCCGCGTGGCTGCAAGGCCAGGTGGAGCGCAAAGCGGAGCGCCGGCTGGGAAAAGACATTGCGTCACACGCGGGGATCTTTGTCTTCCTCGTGATTCTGATGTTCACCTTCAATTCCTTCAGCCACGGGACACAGGACCTGTATCCGACATTCCTGCAAAAGAATCTGCTGCTGTCGCCAAAGACGGTGAGCCTGATTGCGATCGTCTATAACGTGGGCGCATTGGTCGGTGGAATCCTGTTCGGCACGCTGTCAGAGAGGATCGGGCGGCGACGTGCGATTGTAATTGCGGCTCTCCTTGCGATTCCGATCGTCCCGCTGTGGGCATATTCGCATACTGTGCCTGTGTTAGCCCTGGGCGGGTTTCTGATGCAGTTCATGGTACAGGGAGCCTGGGGAGTGATTCCCGCACACCTGAACGAACTTTCACCCCCGGCGGTGCGGGGGACGCTGCCCGGATTTGCATACCAACTGGGAAACTTTGTCGCGTCACGAAATGCGGTGTTGCAGGCGAAGCTTGCGGAAGTCCGCTATGGGGGGAGTTTCACGCCCGTCTTGGCCTGGACCGTGGTGATCGTGGCCAGCCTGGTAGCGATCACCACAATGAGCGGCCCGGAGCGGCGAGGAGCGGACTTGTCGAATACATCGTAAGCAAAAGAATCGATATTCTTAGGTACTTCAAGAAATATGCGCAGCGACGATATGGCACCAACGGAGGATTGTCACAGACCGGTTCCTATGGTACGGTAATCAAAAGCTCACGCCTTCGTTGATCAATCAGGGTCCCAAGAAGCTTGCACGATAGCGTGTACCCGAGGTTAGCGCCACGATGAAGGATACTGTTATGAGTCCCGTACCGCCCGGCGAATCCGCGGAAAGGGAAAACTTCGCGAATCGTAAGCTGATTCGGCCGACCCTGCCCCGAGTTGAAAATCACGGCAATCACAATGCTTCGCCGATGCCTCCGCAGGAACGGCGCGAACGCCCGGAGCGGCATGACCGGCCTGAGCGGATGGAGCGTAGCGAGCGTCCTATGGGAGCGCAAGGCGGCAAGAAGCTGACTCCTCCGGAGCAAACCAACGCGGAGAATTTTTACTATCAGAAGCAGATGCAGTCACGAACGCCTATGGTGATCGTGCTTCGCGATGGTGAGGAAGTACACGGGATCATTGAGTGGTACGACCGGAATTGCATCAAGGTCAATCGAGAAGACGGCGAACCGAACTTGATGATTTACAAGCCGGCCATTAAGTACATGTTTAAAGAAGGGGAGAATCAAAAGTAAGAAGTTTCAAGCAGGTAATTCCCTCTTTGTTCCCCTCCTCAGTATAGCTTTCCATTCCCTCAACTTTCTGGGTCCCACGGCGTAGACTATCTCGCAGAACGCCCGGAGGGACGCTTGGTTTCTCTGTCTTCGATCTCTCGCCGAAGATTTCTTCAATCGATGGCCGTAGCTTCGGCTACGAGTTTTCTCCCGACTCCCCGATATTCGCTCGCGTCTTCTTCTGCAACGACTGCCTCCGGTGTGCTTGAAGAGTTCGGCTATGGGGATGTCTCGCTCGATAGCCCACTCCATGAAGAACAGTTGCGGCAGACACATGCGGTGCTGATGGGGCTCGATGATGACGCATTGATGAAACCGTTTCGCGCGATGATCGGGAAACCGGCGCCTGGTCAGGATCTTGGAGGATGGTATCGCTACGATCCGAATTATGACTGGCACACCTTTGATGCGGGCTTCGCACCTTCGGCCACGTTCGGACAATGGGTGTCAGCATTGTCGCGGGTATATGCAGTCACAGGCTCACAGACAGCGCGGGAGAAAGTCCTGCGACTGAATCGGCTTTATGCCCAGGAAATCGACGGGAAGTTCTATGAGAATAACCGCTTTCCTGCTTATTGCTACGACAAGCTGGTATGCGGGCTGATTGATTCGCATAAGTATGTGGGTGATCCCTTGGCGTGGGAGATTCTGGCGAAGACCACCGATGCGGCCTTGCCGCATTTGCCTGATCACGCGGTGGAGCACGGGACAAGCTGGCGTCCAGGCAAAGATGAATCGTGGACATGGGACGAGCCATACACGATGCCGGAGAATCTCTTCCTCGCTTATCAGCGCGGCGCAGGCGAACGGTATCGCCAGGTGGCTGTTCAGTACTTGAATGTGCCGTTTTACGATCGACTGGCCCAGGGGCAGAACGATCTTGCCGGCCGCCATGCTTACAGCCACGTCAATTGTCTGTGCTCGGCGATGCAGGCGTACTTGACTCTAGGCAATGAGACGTATCTGCGCGCCGCAAAGAATGGATTCGATATGGTGCTGGCGCAGAGTTACGCGACCGGCGCTTGGGGACCGGATGAGCAATTGCGAAAGACCGACAGCGCCGATGTCTTCGACAGCCTGACGAAGACGCACAGCAGTTTTGAAACCCCGTGCGGATCGTATGCGCATTTCAAGCTGACTCGATATCTGCTACGGGTGACGCGCGACCCGCGCTATGGCGACAGCATGGAGCGGATGATGTACAACACGATTCTTGGTGCTCTCCCGCTTCAATCCGACGGGCGAACATTTTATTATTCGGATTACAACTTACAAGGCAAGAAAATCTATTCGGACCATCGCTGGCCTTGCTGCTCGGGGACCATGCCCCAGGTCGCGGCGGATTATCGGATCAATGCGTATTTCCGAGATGGGCGGGATGTTTTCGTGAATTTGTATATACCTTCGACCGCGCGGTGGACGCAGGATAGCGCACAGGTTTCGTTGACCCAAAGGAGTGAATATCCGTACGACTCGCATGTAGCGCTTGAAGTGAAGACATCGAAGACGGCGTCCTTCGCAGTGAATCTGAGGATTCCTTCTTGGGCGGAGGGGGCGAGCGTTTCGGTGAATGGGAAGCGGGAGACCGTAGCCGCCGGAACCTGTGCGCGCGTACAGCAGGAGTGGAAGTCCGAAGATCGGATTGACTTGGAACTTCCGATGAAAACGCGGCTTGAAGCGGTTGATGCGCAGCATCCTGACACAGTTGCGGTGTTGGTGGGGCCGCTCGTGCTGTTTGGGAATCAGGCACCGGGACTTTCGCGATCAGAGTTGTTGGCGGCGAAGAGAATGGCGCCGGGAGTGTGGCACGTCTCGCCCGGTGGCGATCGGGTCTTGAAGATGGTTTCGTGGACGGCTATTCCCGAGAATGAGCCGTATTCGACGTATTTAAGGGTGACATAGCTTTTCCAGTCAAATCCAGCGGCCCAAAACACCTGGGCCGCTGGACAGCCGAGGCGGCTGTCCCAGCTTGACGTAAAGCCGTCACACCGGCCAAAGAACGTTCAGGCGCCTGTAACAGAAGGTTCACCTAATCGTCATCAACCCGTTACAGTCGGCTGTTAAGATCCGCCTCCACAATCACAACGACGATCGGTACCACGACTGCGAAGTCCCGAGGGCGCCGGTCGTATCTTGCACACCTGTCGCACGGCCGATCCCGGTTGCGTGATGAAGAAATTCCAAGGAGGAGAAACGGTACATGTCTAGAAAAGCGTCGCAAAAAACGTTTCGAAATAGGTCTCGAAATAAATCTCGCATCAATCGTCTGCGTCCGCTCACTGGCCTGCTGGCGGCGGGGCTGGGTCTTCCGGCGCTCGCCGGTGCTCAGTCCGTGCCGTATCCGACCTACGTCACCGGCCCACAGCCGAACGGCTCGTGGGTGGTCGGCGATGGCCAGGTCATCAACCCGGCCGGCATGCAAGTCGACCTCGGCATCCGGGTCCGCGCGAAGGCTATCGCGCTGAACCCCAACCTCCGCAGTCACACCGCCGCCGTCCTCACCTTGGGCGCGTCGGAGGCCGTCGAGGTGTTCGACACCAACACCGGCGTTGTCCTGCAGAACTACACCGCACTCGGACGGGATTCGAGCGGCAGCTATAGCGGCATCGCCTATTCGGCGGACGGCAAGTACCTGGTGTTCAGCCAGGACAGTAGCAATGTCGCCATCGCCAAAGTCTCTGATGAGGGATTGCTGGAAGACGACGCGCAGGTCAGCGTGCCGCCTAACAGTTCCTTCATCAACTGCTTTCCGAACAGCCCGATCGGCCCTTATGCCAGACCCTGCGCCACATTCTATTCTCCGTGGACTTCTTATCCCGGCGGTGTCGCGATCTCAGCGGATGGGAAGAGCGCCTACGCCCTGCTGAACCAGAACAATACGCTCGCCAGGATTGACCTGACCGCGAAGCCGCCGAAGATGGTTGAGGAGATCCGCGTCGGCAACGCGCCGCACAGCATCGTAATCGACGGCACGACCGCCTACGTCAGCAACGAGGGTGGCCGCGCCGCAACAGAGGCGGACTTCCAGATCTACTCCGCCGGCACTGAAATCGTCGCCGACCCGGTGGTTGGCGCCGCGATCACAGGCACCGTCTCTGTGGTTGATCTGCCGTCGATGAAAGTCACCGATACTATCTCCACCGGTCTGCATCCTACCGGGATGGCGGTCTACGGACGATCGCTGTTGGTCGCCAATACCTATAGCGACAGCATCTCGGTCATCGACATGGGCACCAATGAGGTGCTCCGGACGATCGACCTTGGGTTGCCGATCGGAGTGCCCGGCGAAAACCAACCAGCTTATGGCGCGGCACCGAACTCGATCGCCGTCGATGGCAAGAGAGGAATCGCTTACGTCGCGCTTTACAACGCCAACGCGATTGGGGTGGTCGACCTCAGCAGACGCGCGAGGCATGCCGTCCTCGGCATGATCCCGGTTGCCTATGCCCCGAGTTCCGTCGTGCTCGACGAGGACGCAAACGTGCTCATCGTTGCCAACGACAAGGGCATCGGCACGCGCTATTCGTTCGAGACCGACTACGGCGTCTCCAGCTACAACACTCATCAAGACAATGGCACCGTCAGCATTGTCCCCGTGCCGGATCGCGGGACCTTGCAGGTGATGACGAAGCAGGTTTTCGAGAACAACCACTGGGATCTGACGCAAAATATCCAGTCTGCCTCCGGTGGCAGCCCGCATACCAAGCCAGTTCCGATCCCGGCGAAGATCGGCGATCCGTCGCTGATCAAGCACGTGTTCCTGATCATTCGTGAAAACCGGACATACGATCAGATCCTGGGTGACGTGGCCGCCGGCAACGGCGACCCCTCGTTGGCAGTGTTCGGCGGCAAGGACACGCCCAACGCACACAAACTGGTGAAGCGCTTCCCTCTCCTCGACAATTTCTACAACCCGAGCCGGCAGTCGGCTGACGGTCACCAGTGGATCGCCGAAGCCATGGCGCCCTACGCCGACGATATCCAGTCCCCAGACTGGAACCGCAGCTATCCAGGCGGGAACGCCGGCGATGCACTTGCCTATCAGAAGAAGGGCTTCCTGTTCTCCGAAGCGGCGGCCGCCGGTCTGCCAGTGAAGATCTACGGCGAATACGTCGAGAACGACACGTTCCTGCAACCGAACGGGGCGACCAGCGAGCCGAGTTGGAGCGACTTCTACGCCGATGCGAAGAAGTTCGAGGCTGGGCTCGAGCCGACGCTGTACTATCAGAACACGGTTCAGGCAGAGGCCTCTGTCCCGGCCGTGTCTAACCACCTCGTCAAGAACTTTCCACAGTTCGATCTCGGCATTCCCGACCAGTTCCGCGTCGATCTGTGGGTGCAGGACTTCAAGAATGACGTCAAGGCGGGTACGGTTCCCGCGTTGAGCATCCTGTGGATAATCGACGACCACACCGGCGGCCCGCCGACCCCGGACGCCGAGCAGGCCGATAACGATTTGGCCATTGGGCGCATTATCGACTACATCAGCCACAGTAATGTGTGGTCCACGTCGGCGATCTTCATCGAAGAAGACGACGCGCAGAACGGCGTCGACCACGTCGACGGTCATCGCAGCCCAGGCTACATCGTCAGCCCATACGCGGTGCAGCACGGACCCACCGACCACACCTACTACACGCAGGTCAACATGACTCGGACGATCGAGCAAATCCTCGGGCTGCCGCCCATGAACCAGTTCGACCTAGTGGCTAGCCCGATGAGGACTGCTTTCGTCACGGGACAGCCGTCTGAGGATAACTTCAAGCCGTGGGCGCACGTGAAAAACCAGGTTCCGCTGGACCAGGGTGTCACAGCAAGCGCAGCCGACCCAACGAGCAGCCCTGCAGTCCAGGCCTTGAGGAAGGCTTGGCTCCAGAAGAAGACGGAGATCTTCGCCGGCAAACTCACCAGGCCCGATTCCGAGGACCCCGACACCGTCAACCATCTGAACTGGTACCTCTCCACCGGGTTTAAGCGGCCCTATCCCGGCGAGAGCAAGGTTCGCCCTCCGAGCGACTTCAACAACCCAGCACCCGCTGGTGAAGACGCGGACGACTGAAACACGTTCCGACTGCAACCGCCCTCTCCCCAATTTACGGGGAGAGGGTTGGAGTTTTACTTCGTCAGCAACGGACTCGGCACCTCGACGGCAATTAACGGAAGTTCTGCGCGAAAAGTGGCGCCCTCGCCCGGCCGGCTTACAACAGAGATTGCTCCGCGATGTTGCAACACGATCCACTCCGCAATAGCCAGGCCAAGTCCAACTCCTCCTTGGCCTCGGCTGCGAGCTTTGTCGACGCGGTAGAAGCGTTCGAAGATTTTCTCCTGGTCCTCTTGGGCGATGCCCGCTCCGGAATCTTGCACCGTGATGACAGCCGTTTCCTGTCGAACTTCGAGCACCAGGCGCACCGAGCCCGGCGACGGCGTGTACTTGAAGGCGTTGTCGAGAAGGATGTCTGCCAGCCGACGAAGAAGGGTCGCGTCACCCATGACGGAAGCGTCCTGTTTGTGTATGTCGGTTGAAAATTGGAGACTGCGCGCTTCGGCAACCTGCTGCCAACTGCTGACGACACTGCGCAAGACTTCCGGTAGATCGACCGCCTGCATGATCAAAGATCCGCGGCCGGAATCGGCGCGAGCCAACTCCAGCAATTGCTCGATCAACAGTGTGGTTCGTTCGGCCTCCTTCAGAATCTGGCGCAGCGATTCCTCATACTCAGTTTCCGTGCGCGCCCGTCTCAGCGCCAGCTCCGCTTCGGTGCGAATGAGAGACACGGGCGTGCGCAGCTCATGGGAAGCGTCGGCGGTGAACTGGGTAATTTTCTGAAACGCCGACTCGATACGATCGAGCATTTCGTTCAACGTGTCCGTAAGCCGCTGCAATTCATCTCCGGTCTTCAGAGTTTGCAACCGCCGATTGAGATTGGTTCCGCTGATATCCCGCGCCGTTCGCACCAGCGCATCCATGGGCGCCAGGGCCTTGCGGCTCATCCAGTAACCTACCCCGGTGGACACCACGAGCAAGAGTGGAGCGAAGATCAGCAGGTACGAACGAAACAGCTGAAGAGTCTCGAAGGCATCATCGGCCGGAGCGCCCATTTCGAGGGTGTAAACGCGTCCGTCGACATTGAGCTTCTCGAAAGCAAAGCGGAAATGTTCTCCATTAATGCGCCGAGTTCGGATCAGGGGACGGTTCACCTGCCCGGGCTGCGAGGGTGCCGACTCATGCGTCTGCAGGAACATGGAACGGTAAATCAGTTCGCCGTTCTGGTCGAGGACCGCAAGAAAATCGCCCGCGTGTTCATGTTCGTAGATTGCAGCCATCTCCTCCCGGAGCTTTGCGGTGCTGGCATCTTTTTGCTGTGCTCCGAGAAAGTTTCGTAAGTCTTCGATTTGGCTCTCCAGGCCGTCATCTACCAGATCGTAGAGATTGTGTCGCAGGATGAGGAACATGCTTGCGCCGAAGACCAACTCTCCAACGGCAAAGATGGCCACGTACCAGAGCGTGAGCCGCATTCCAATGGAGAGTTTTCTCATGCCTTCTCATCCGAGCGAATCATGTAACCAACGCCGCGCACTGTGTGTATCAGTTTTGACCGGCCGGGCCCATCCACCTTGTTGCGCAGCAGATGCATAAATGCGTCAAGAGTATTCCCCTCAATCTCCTTTTCGAAACCCCAGACTGCCTCAATGAGCGATCGCCGCGACACGATCTTTCCCGAACGATACATCAGCCGCTCGAGGAGGCTGTACTCGGTGCGGGTTAACGAGACGCGTTCTTCCCCGCGAAACACTTCCCTGCTGGCGGGATTCAGGACCAAGTCCGCAATCCTCAACTGCGGATCGTGCACCGCCACGGCCCGGCGTTTCACCGCCCGAAGCCGCGCCACGAGTTCGGCAAAGGAAAACGGCTTCGTCATGTAATCGTCGGCACCCAGATCCAGGCCGTGGATGATGTCAGGCACCGAATCCTTCGCGGTCAGCATCAAGATCGGAGTCTGAACTCGCTGCGACCGCAAGCGCTTGGCCAGATCATATCCGCTGAGTTTCGGCATCATCACATCCAAAATGATCACGTCGAACTCGAAGTCCCTGCCCAACGCAAGCCCTTCCGCTCCATCGGCGGCGCACGTCACCGTATGGCCCTCCTCGGTCAATCCTTTCCGAAGAAGATCGGCCATGCGCACTTCGTCTTCCACAATGAGCAGTTTCATCGCACTCGCTTACGCCTGACCGAAAAAAGATCAGATTTTTCTTCCCCTAGTGTAGTTCGGGGGCAAAAATGGCGCTTCTGAATCTGAAGAAATATTAACTTGACGTTCATACCCGCGTCACACTCCGGCTCTAGGATCCTTCTTCTAGCAAACCTCAGCTGATGTGCCCAGAGATGCAAATCTCGAACGGCGCCGCCTCATCGTTACGAGAACGCTTCTCGATTCGACGTCTCCGATACCTGAAGGAGCTCAAGCCATGCACTCTCGCCCACTCGAAAACGCCACCCTTGCCGTCCGACTCTCACTAGCACTCCTGGTCGCCGTTCCATTATTCATTGGCGCGCCCACAGCCTCTGCCCAGGTGGATCGAGCCGTCCTCGAAGGCACGGTCAGCGATGCTTCAGGAAGCGTGATTGTCGCAGCCACAGTGAAGGTGCTCGCGATTGACACTGGCATCAGCGAAGATCAGCACACGAACTCGAAGGGATATTACCGTTTTCCGGGACTGGCAGTCGGAAACTACGCCGTAACGACTACGGCTAACGGCTTTAAGACCAAGATCGTCGAGGATGTAATTGTCCGCGTGGGCCAGACTCGCACGTTGGATGTAGAGCTGGCAGTCGGTGCGATTAACGAGAAAATCGAGGTCAAGGCCACCACAGCACCCGCGGACCGCGTATCGGCCGAAGCTGCGACGGTCATTGATACAACTCAAATCTCCGAACTTCCCAACAACGGACGCGACTGGGCCAGCTTTACCCTCCTTGCCCCTTTTGCCCAGGACGACGGAGGCGGCGATCAGCGCACCATCCGTTTCGCAGGCCGAGCCCGCGACGACAATAACTTCTCCTTCGATGGTGTGGATGCGGGCGGCATTCAGGAGCAAGCGCAGAAATCACAAACCCGTCTGCAGATTTCTCAGGATGCGATCGAAGAGTATCGCGTCAACAGCGGTCTGTACGACGCAGAGTACGGCACCCAGGCGGGTGGACAGATCGATGTCGTTACCAAGTCCGGGACCAACGACTGGCACGGCACAGCGTTCGGCTACCTCAGAAACTCCGTATTCGACGCTCGAAACTTCAATGACTACAACCTCGCGGGCAACCCTGCTGTACCTCCGTTTCGCATGGGGCAGTATGGCATGACCTTCGGTGGGCCGATCAAGAAGGATAAGCTCTTCTTCTTCATCAACTACGAGGGACTCCGCCAGTTACAGTCGACCACACAACAATTTGCCGTTCCTTCCGGTATTTGTTGTGGCCAACTGTCGTCGGGCAACCTCACCGTTCCTTACCAGCAATACGTACTGACGAACTCGCCGCAAATGTGCACCATCATGCAAGCGTACCCATGGCGCGCCTCGGTGAAACCAATCGGGACTTGTGCGCCTCGTTTTACTTATCCCGACACCGCGTTCGCGGCGACTTCCGATCCGAATGCCGACCTGATCACTGCCGCCACGCCCACTACCATTCATGAAGACACATGGCTCGTACGGGCCGACTATAAGATCAACCTGAGTACTTCCCTTTACGGTCGGGCGCAACGCGACATCAGTCTGGTGGATGCGCCCAATGGCAGCAGCCTGCCGGAAGACAAACTGCAGACCATCAATCACCCGGCGAATTACTTGGTGGCGCTGCAGCACACGTTTACTCCGCAACTCTTCAATGAGACTAAGGGGTACATCAATCGCGCGCCCTATCATAACCCGCAGGCAAGCGCGCTGACTTTCGCGGTAAGCACCGCTAACTTCGTCGGGCTCAACGACAACACGGCCGACATTGAAGTCGGCACAACCTTCGGACTGGTCGATAACGTGATCTGGACCCATGGCCGGCATGCCTTCAAAACCGGCATAGAGATCCGCCGTGTCCGGCTTAATCAAGGGCAGACCGCAGATAATGTACTCAGTTTCTCCACCCCTGATGACATGGCGAATGCACTCCTTTCCAACATTACCTACATTGCGCCGTGGTGTTGCCATGGCCTGCGCCGTATGTTCTACATGCCTTACTTCCAGGATGAATGGAAAGTAACTCCGACTCTCACCCTGACGGCAGGTCTGCGCTGGGAATATTACGGAGTTGCGCACGAAGCGACGAACCGCACTACGGTGTTTGACCTTAATCAGTTTCACGGAGTCTGCCTGGGGTCAGGGTCATTCAACACCTCCCCAGTGCCAACAGGTTCGGGTCCGATCAACACTCCGCCCTGCCCTACCAACCCCGCCCTGTACAACCCGAATTACAAGAACATCGATCCTAGGATTGCCGTGGCCTGGGCACCGGGCGCCCTTCACGGAAAAACTGTGGTTCGCGCAGGCTTTGGCATCTACCACGGCGCAGCGCAGAATGACGATTTGAACGCGGGATTGGAGAGCGACACGTTTCGCGTAAAAGTCAACCAGCAGATCCCCTTAGATCCTGCGTTCGAACAAACGACTCCTGATCTTTCCGGAGTGACCATTCAAAAGCAGGCCTCACACCCACGTGCGCTCCAGCGGCAAGACCGTCGGGACTTGTATGCCGAGACTTGGGGACTGACCGTCGAACACGAGTTACCCTCCAATTTCTTGGCCTCCGCCCAGTATCTTGGGAGCCGTGGTGTGCGGCTGTTCTCTCGCGGCGCGGTGAATCTGTGCACGACTCCCGTTACCTTCAACGCGGTCGATGGCGATTGCGTCCGGCCACTGGATCAGTATTATCCTGACGCCAACAATCCCGATCCATTTGGTTCCGTGGACTTCAAGCATGATGCAGGCTCCAGCACCTACAACGCCCTTGGTCTATCCTTGGAGCGCCGCTTCAGCAAAGGCCTCGCGTTTCAGTCACGCTACACCTGGTCGCATTCCATCAACGATGGTTCCGTCGGAGGCGGCGAGTCCAACGGACCGGAGAACGTGAATTGCCTGCCCTGCGACAAAGGCCCGAGTGTCTTCGATGTGCGCAACAATGTGGCCGTAAATGCGGTCTACGAGCTCCCCTTCGGCCCGGGCAAGCCTTATTTGAGCAGTCCTGGCGTGATTGGGAAAATCGTCGGCGGCTGGAGCCTCAGCAGCGTCGGCCTTTGGCACACCGGCCATCCGCTAACTGTGAAGATGGACCTCAGCGGCAACATAAGCGGAGGGCCCTTTGACGGACTTCCTTACAGCTATCTCCTTCCCGATGGCAACGATCAGACCGACCAGCGACCCGATGTCATTCCGGGAGTACCGCTGACCTTGCCCAATCCGCGGCCGGCCACTCCCTTCGCGCCAGGCGCTCCCCTGATCAACGCCGCTGCTTTCCAGGCTCCGCCGCTGGATGCGAACGGAAATTTTACTCGCTATGGAAATGCCGGAAACGGGCTGATTCGGGCTTTGAATTACTGGCAGTTCGATATGGCGCTCAGCAAGCAAACGAAACTGACCGAGCGGGTCGAGATGGAGTTTGGCGTGCAGGCTTTCAACATCTTCAATCACGTGCAACTGGGCGACCCGGGCAACTTCACCCTCGTCTATACACCTGGACAAACCCCGAGCAACTTATCGGCTGACTCAACCTTCGGGGTGATCAGCTCCACTGTGAATTTCAACAACAATAACGACAACGCGGCCTCTCCGAATACCGGTACAGGCTTGCCGCGGCAAATTCAGTTCATGGTTCGCGTCAAGTTCTAAGTCGTTTCTCTCCACCGCTGAAAAACGGCAGCCAGTTCGAAGTGCTGGTCGTGGGACAATAGGTCCTTCTGGAAAAACCTTCCTATGAACTTCAGACTTAAGCCTGTGCCATTCGTCGTGGTCGCTCTTGTGGCGACCGTGACTCTGGTCCTTCTCCCCTCCTGCACGAAGAATTCGACCGTCAAGACTTCTGCTCCCGTTGATTTGCATCAGGACATAAAGACGCCGTTCCGCTTCGTTGCCTACGGTGATACCCGCTTTCACGATCCCAAAGACACGGAAGCCGCTAACCCGCCGGTGCGGCTGGCCCTGGTGAACGCGATTGCCGAAGCGAATCCCGCGTTCCTCTGCTTCACCGGGGATATCGTCTACAACGGTTACGACGAAAATGACTGGAAGGTGTGGGACCACGAAACCAGCGTTTTACGCGAGAAGAAGATCAACGTCTATCCTGCGCTGGGCAATCACGATTTACATGGAGATCCAAAGGTCGCCTTGGGCAACTACTTCCAGCGCTTCCCCGAGCTGAAGAAAAGCCGCTACTACTCGGTGCGCGCCGCCAATACTCTTATCCTGGTGCTCGACAGTTCCCAGGACGAACTCGCCGGTCCTCAGGGCCAGTGGCTCGCAGACAAACTGGATCACATTCCTGCCGATGTGGATTTCGTTTTTCTGATGTTCCATCATCCGCCCTACACCAGTTCGTCCGATGACAAGAAATTCGGTGGCGGACACTCGGCTCGCGTCCCGGAACAGGCACTAGCAAGAATCCTGGAGGAACGACAGCCTCACGCACATTTCCGCATGGTGGTGTTCAGCGGGCACGTCCACAACTACGAGCGCCACGAGCATGGCGGCGTCACATATTTTGTCACCGGAGGCGGGGCGGCGCACGCTTACCCGATCGCGAGAGCTGCAGACGATCCCTTTCAAAGCAAGCAAGTAAATTATCACTACCTGCTGGTTCAGGTCGATCATCAGCAGGTCACGGTCACCATGAATCGGTTAGATCTGACAACTGGAAAAGCAGTATGGACCCAGCCTGATTCCGTGAAGATTGCTACCCCCACAGCCGCGGCAGTAGCCGCCGCACACTAACTTTCGTCCGACTGCCGGCACGCACCCGTGCAAGGATTCTTTTCCCACGAAACACCGAGAGCGTGGAGAATGAGGCGATCGCACAGCGTCAAGTTCTCCGGCTCCAGCACCACGCTGTACGCGTACTGAACCAGGGCGTCGCGTGTAATGCACCACTTCTCGTGACGCACGATCCCTCCACAGTGCTCGCAAGCCGCTTGGGCGCTGTACTGGTTGCTGTGATACCAACTGGCCGAGGGATTGGCGAACATGCACGCACCTCCAAAACATTGAATTTCATAAATTCCCCGGCTTGGCCGCACAGCTCGGTAGAACTGCCACTTGTCGAGAGCTTATTTCGGCCCGCAGTGGGCATCCGTTCCGCATGTCACATCTATACGTGATTTGGATCACATACCAAGCCGACCATCCTTGGCACGTTCCGCCACGGAGGGAGTTGTTGCGAGAAGATGCCGGGCAGCGCCACACCTGACTAGTTTCGCCCGCTATCCGGCTGGTTTGGTTTATTCTGAAAGGTTGCCCAATGCTGGCCGGCCCGTATGGCTCGTCTCAGAATCCCCGTTCCTACAACAGAACAGTTGCAAGCTAGGAGCTAGTAGCTAGAAGCTTTCTTATGAAAACTGGAATCATCGGCCTGCCTCAGGTAGGCAAGACATCTCTGTTTCAAATTCTCACCAAGGCTCATCTCTCTGCCCAGGCCAATCCTCGCGAGGCCCATATCGGCGTCGCGAAGGTTCCAGACGACCGCCTCGATCGCCTGGCCGCGCTCTACAACCCGAAGAAACTCACGCACACCTCGGTCGAATACGTGGACGTGGGCGCAATCGGTCAGGACGCACTGAAGGAAACCGCCTACATCGGCCACCTTCGCCAGGTCGATGCGCTGGCCCACGTCATCCGGGTGTTTGAAGATCCGGCGATTCCTCACGTGGGCGAAATCGATCCCCTGCGCGACATCAAGAATGTCGAGTTCGACCTAATGGTCAGTGATCTGGGTCAGATCGAGAAGAGGCTCGAGCGTTTGGAAAAAGATCTGAAGAAGATGAAGACTCCCGATCTGGAGAAGGAATTCGAACTGCTGAAGCGCGCCAACGCGCATCTCGGGTCCGAGAAACCTCTGCGTGAAATGCAGATGACACCCGAGGATAAAAAGCGCCTACGCGGCTTCATGTTCCTGAGTGAGAAGCCGATTCTCTACGTGCTCAACATCGGCGAATCGAGTGAACTGGGAAAACAACTCGAAGAGGCGGTCGGCAAGTACAAGCTGACCGATATCGCGGCCCGCCCGAATGCCGGCGCGACAGCGATCTGCGGCAAGGTTGAAGCCGAACTCTCGGAGATGAGCGACGCGGACGCTGCGGAATTTCTCTCCAGCTACGAATTGAAAGAAAGCGGACTCGTTCGCCTGATCCGCACCACATACCAACTGCTAGGCCTGATCTCTTTCTTCACCGCCGGCGAAGATGAGTGCCGTGCCTGGCAGATTCCCGCCCACACCCGCGCACAGGAAGCGGCAGGAGCCATCCACTCCGATCTGGAAAAGCACTTCATCCGCGCCGAAACGATCCGCTGGGACCAACTCCTGGAAGCGGGCTCGGAAGCGAATGCCCGGGCCAAGGGTACGCTGCGGCTTGAAGGCAAGGATTACATCGTGCAGGACGGCGATGTGATGCACATCCGGCATTCGGGGTGAGCGTCGAGTTCGGGATAATAGTTCTCAGTTGCCAGTTCTCAGTTCTCAGTAAATACAAGCCGCCCATCAAACAACGCAAGCAGCGACAAACTCGCCAGGGGCCCTTTCAAAAAACCTGCACCTCAAGAGCGCTAACTGACATCCCGTCTGAGAACTGAGAACTGAGAACTGAGAACTGAGAACTGAGAACTGAGAACTGAGAACTGATATCATCGCGCTGCCCGCGAATGAACCCTATCGTCACCAGCATCCTTCTAGGTCTCACTGCTGCCGCCGCCAACGTTTTCGGCGGAGCGATCATTGTGCAGCGGCACTGGGAGCGCCGTTATCTTCGCTACTTCGTCGCCTTGGGTGCAGGATTCATGCTCGCCACCGCGCTGGTGGAGATGATTCCCGAGAGTCTCGAACTGCGCGGAAGAGGGGCTGCCTTACTTGTTCTGCTTGGCTATCTGATCATCCACTTCTTCGAGCATACGGTTACACCGCACTTTCACTTCGGGGAGGAGACACATCACGACGAGTTCGTTCACTCGCACAAAAGCTACTCCGTCCTGCTGGGGCTCATCATTCATACATTTTTCGACGGTATCGCGATCGCGTCCGGATTTCTGGTTTCGAACGTGCTCGGCTGGTTGATTTTCCTCGCGATCTTCCTGCACAAAATCCCCGAAGGATTTACCGTAAGTTCGGTCATGCTGGCCAGCGGCCG
>QIAL01001002.1:0-1348 GCA_003225535.1 Acidobacteriota bacterium
CACCCGTAATGATTCTCGTCTGCGACAACACGTCCATCGCGGATCATTTCCACCGCATGATTTCCGGCGAGGAATTGATCGAAGTCGAGGATGAGAACGAAGACGAAGATAAACCGAAGGGGCGCAAGAAACTCAAACCGAGAAAGAGTTACGGAACGGGATTAAAGGGGTTTGCTGAGTTGTGGAATCAGCAAGGCTCAGAAGTCACGTTGCGGATTGATACGGAATTGCTCGCGCAGGCCGAAAGCGAAGATCCAAAGGCGACGAAGAAGGAAGCGGCGGAAGAATTGCGGAAGATCGTCGCGACCGTGGGGAAACCCGGCGAAGCGGGTGAGCGCATCCGGTGCGTGGTAAGCGTGAACATGCTCAGTGAGGGTTGGGATGCGAATAACGTGACGCACATTCTCGGATTACGCGCGTTCGGCAGTCAATTGCTTTGCGAGCAGGTCGTCGGCCGCGGTTTGCGGCGAATGGACTACGTGGCGATGCCGGACAAGGACGGCAAGCTCATGCTGTCACCCGAATACGTGGACATCTTCGGCGTGCCGTTCTCGCTGATTCCATTCAAAGGTCGGGAGCCGAAGAAAGGCCCGCCGCCGGAGGACAGACCGAAGAACGAAGTGATGGCGTTGCCGGAGCGGAAGCAATTCGAGATTCGCTTTCCAGTGGTCGAGGGCTACGCCGTCGCGCTCCAACACAATTTGATCAAGTGCGACGTGGTTGGCGTCGAGGGAACGCGGGTGAATCCGTGGGATATTCCGACGGCGGCTTTTTTGCGACCGCAGGTCGGTTATCAAATCGGACATCCTGGGGCGTATGGTGGGTTTGGTTTCGAGCCAGTGGACCGCGAGGAGTACTACCGGTCGGTTCATCCCCAAACAATCCTGTGTGAGATCGCGCGGGAAATCGTTCGTGGATTAACTGACGCCTCACAATCCAGGAAGGAAAAGCTGAAGCAACAATCACGGGCGATATTGTTTCCGCAGGTTCTTAGGCTCGTGGGCGACTACGTGGCGACCCGTGTTGAGAATCCCGTCCATCCGTGCGAAATCGGTCTGCAAAGTTATGCGCAACGCATTGTGTCGCTGCTGCTCGACGCCATCGAGCCGGACGACGCGCGCGGTGAAGCTCCACTTGTCCCGCGCCTGAACCGCTATAAGCCGATTTGCTCGACCGCAGCCGTTCACTTCAAGACCGTGAAGCCGGTGCAGGCCGCGGTGAAAAGCCACATCAACTCCGTGGCGTGCGATACGAAGAGCTGGGAGCAGGCGGCGATGTTCCAACTGGAAAAGTCCCCGCATGTCGTGTGCTACGCCCGCAACGACCGGCTGGAGTTCAACATTCCGTA
>QIAL01001002.1:1485-2574 GCA_003225535.1 Acidobacteriota bacterium
AGGAATCGGCGTGCGAGCGATACGCGTTTGAAGGTGCGAATGAACTCCGAACATGCAGATCATTCGCGTCGTGCCAGTCGGTCCTGATCGCTACGCGGATGAGGGATTTCATCAAAACGTCGAACCCCCAACTGAGTGTCCGAATTGCGGTACTCACGACACCCTGTCGGCGCTCGGTTATTACTCCCGGAATGTAACCAGTGCCGAACGCGGCGTTGTTCGCATTCGCGTGCGTCGGTTCTGCTGCGACGTTTGCCACAGAACGGTCAGCATCCTTCCTTCATTTGCTCAACCGTACCGATTGGTATTGAACGCCACGATAAGTGAGTTCTTCGGTGGCACAATCAGCTCCAACGCGCTTTCGTGGCTTCCGCTGCTGAAACAATACTGGAATCGCTTTGCAAAGTGGCTTCCGAAGATTCGTGGCATTGTAAACTCCGTGGTGGAACGGTCGCCCCCACAGCCAGACGCCGCTGGGTGGTGGGAGGTAATCGTCAAGACATTCGACGGCCTTGAAAGAATCACCTCAACCCTCGTAAGCCGTTTCGGTGTTACGCTGTTTGGTCGCTATCGCTGCCATTCGCCCGGGTCAATTGTCATATGACCTTCCCACACAACTTATTTGTTTCCGTGAAACACGACGACTGGAAAGCTTTCTGCGTAACTGAAAAATGTATCTGAACCATTTTCTAGCGCCAAACGACGCATTCCCGGGGGTCGCCTTTCAAAATCAGAGGGCAACAAGCCGCGATTTTAATTTCACCATGAGCGGCGAATGACTTTTTTTGTATGAAGAGGAAACCTTCACCCACCGGCGCGGCTGCTTATACCAGAATGTCCGCGAATCAGTCCATCGGTGACCAAATGAGAGCCATTCGCAGATTTGCCAAACGTCGGGGTCTGAAAATCGTGAAGGTGTATTCGGGCGGAGGAAATCAGGGCCAACATTCAATGCTGGCCAACGCACAAAAGGCACACTGACGTTTAGCATGGACAAGAATGACAAAGAAAATTTGCGGAACCGCGCAGCCGCGTATGTGCGAATGTCCACGGAGCATCAGCAATATTCCACCAGCAACCAGATGGATG
>QIAL01000427.1 GCA_003225535.1 Acidobacteriota bacterium
CCGAGCGTTGTAAGCGCTCCGAAGCCACGGTCCGCTTCTCGCGCAAAGCTTGCTGGTACAGCAGTTCTTCAAAAATGATCATTTCGAGTGCGCCCTTGCGCATCTCCGGCTCCATGTCTTTTGGAACGCCGTTATGAATCTTCGCGTAAGGAAAGATCGCTTCGATCTCGCGCATCAGATCCCGGTCCGTCAGCACAGCGCCATTCACGCGGGCGACTGGATTTCCCGACGATGCTGGAGCAGGCGTCGGCGACGTTGTCACAGCTGCATTCGCTGCCTTCGGCGCCACCAGCGTGGGAGCGTGCGAGGCCACAACCTGCGCACTGCAACCAACCGCTGAGACCATCACCGCTACGCCGATCGCTTTTCCCAACCCCACTTGGAACCTCATTTCGTCCCCTCCGCTCAAACGTTCAAAAAGTGGGGGAGAGAGACTTCCTCTCCCCCGGATGAAGCAAATTAGAACTGCGTTTTCACAGTGGTGATGCCAAACGCTTCGTTGGCCTCACCAAAGTGGCATTGACGGCAGAACTGCGTGGCCGAAGCTGCCATCTGCGGGTTGCCGTTGCCGGCGCCCGGGTTATAAGGAGCGTTGATGAAGAAATACGTCGGATACGTTCCGCTGGCGACGATTGCCGCGCCGGCTTGCTTGCCGCGAGGCGCTACGTACACATACATCGCGTGCTGGTTGTGGCACGTGGTGCAGGTGAGGAACGCATCGCCTGGGTTCGTGGAGCCCTTGGGAATGGAAACGCCCCAACCCCACGGGCTGCCTGCGAGCGACGGATAGCCGTAGTTGGCCACGAAGCTCGTATAGGCTGCCGAGTTCGGCAGAATGCTGGTGATGCCGTTCGTCGCGTCAACCGTGATGGTCGTAGGGCTGGTGGTGGCGCTGTTCGTCCACACACGGGCTGCGCCCAACGTGGCTTGCGTTCCCACCGGGTGGTCGTTGCCGTACCCGGAGGCGTTGCCGTTACCGCTGTCGTTGCCGAGCAGCGTCGGGATCGGACGGGTGCCGTACGCACTACCAGGCAGAAGTCCCATTCTCCGCTCCCACGAGTCGCCGTTCATCATCTGCCCCTTGGCTACCACGCCGTCGTGGCAGGCCAGGCACATGGTGATCTGGCGGAGCTCGTCCTCCTGCGTTGAGTAAGCCGCCGCTTCGCCAGGTAGAGCTTCGACAAAGCCGCCGCCAAACGTGATTTGGTATCCCAACAGAGGAGTTACGTCTTGCCCGAACAATGCATTGCTACCGCTCAGAGGATCGTTGAACGCTACTGCATTGGTGGCTGCGTTGCCGCCACCGCCCGCCGCGCCGCTGTGCGGGGCATGGCAGCCTGCGCAACCGCGGCCGCCGTTCTGGTGGGCACCGAGAATGTCATATCCTGTCAAACCGGAGCCCTGTGTGTAGGTCTGCGCCGCGGCCATCCCGGCTGCGATCACGACCACGAACACGACGAAGAATAGCTTTTTCATAAGGTCTAACAACCTCCTGTTTTGTAACAGCTGTTACAGCTACCTCTACTGCTATCCACTATTGCTTTTGCTGCCCGGAGCCGATTTTCACCGGCCCCGGCTTGGCTATCCGGAATAGCCAAACTCTATTGCGGCTTCTGCGCCGCAGAATTCGCGGGGAGCACTGGCCCAGCATTCTCTGCTGCTCCCGTGTTCGCCGCCCCTTGTGGTTTCTTCTGATCCATCTCCGCCTGGCGCTGCTTGATCTGCGCTCGCGCCTCGTCGTCGGTGAAGTAGCGGAACATCTGCACTCGTCCCGGGTACTGCTCCGAAGCGAAGATGCGATTGTTCTTGTCGATGTAAAGCCCGGCCAATGCCCGGAACTGCCCGGGGAACAATCCATGCCCGCCCATCCACATCAAAAAATGACCGTCGGCCGTGTAGCACTGCAGAATGTCCTGCACCGCGTCGGCGACCCATACGTGACCGTCGGCGTCGATTGCAATTCCTTTCGGCCGCGTAAATGTTCCTGGACGATCTCCAGCCTTCCCCCACTGCCGGATAAAGTTCCCATCCGCGTCAAATACCTCAACGCGGTTGTTGTACATATCCGTCACGTACAAGTTCGCGTCAGCATCGACGGCCACATTCGTCGGTACCGAGAACTGCCCCGGCTCGGTCAGCGTGTGCTTCTTGCCCGCGGTGCCAATCTTGCGAATCAGATTGAACTTGTCCGCGTCATAGACCAGCACCTGGTCGAGCGCCGGATCCGCTACATAGAGGAAGCGATTCTCGTTATCGATCGCCATGCCGCCTGGATCTGCCAGGCCTTCACTGATGGAGCCTTCGATCTTGCGATCCTTACCGAAAACTATGACGTGATGCAGTTTCGAGTCCGATACGAAAAGACGGTCAGAGTCATCCATCGCCAGCCCGATGATGTCGCCGAAGCGCGCATTCACTCCGTTCTTGATCATCTGCAGGTCTTTGGTTTCCGTGTTGAACACAAAAATCGCGCCGACTTTCCCGTCGGCGATGTAGAGATTCCCCTTGGAATCCACTGCCAGACCGTATGGCGTCCACAGCGCGAACAGCGGCTTATCGTCCATCTTCTGCGACTGCGTCTCGGCGCCCGCCATGCGGTCCATCCACGAACTCTTCTTGTTGGCCGCCTCGGGAGTGTACTTGTCGCAGCAGAAGTAATTCAGATACTTCACGCGCGTCGGAGCCGGCGGATTCGGCCACACCAGCTTGGAGAAGTCGATCCTGTCTAGAACGGTCTTCGGCGGCGCCGCCGGCTGCTGCTTCTTTTTCTTGTCCGCGTAGACGGGCGACGTCGCCAGACTCAGGCAGAACAGCAGCCCGATCAGGACCGCCATAAACCGGATTGGTGTCAACGGCGGCTTCATTTTGTTCTCCCGGCTTGCGGTTGCGTGCTCTGCGGTTGCGCTGCCTGCGTTCCTTTGCCGCCTTGAGTCAGTTCGGCATGGCAGGTCATGCAGAACGCCATATCGTTCGTTTGATCCTTCACCAGCATTCCTGGCTTACCGCCCGAATGCGGCTGATGGCAGGTCAGGCAGTTAATCGCTTTTAGCACGTGGTTCATGTTTGTCGGATCGACGATATCGATCACCGGATGCTTGTCGACCGGATGACCGTGCCCGTACTGCAGCGGCAGTTCGATCACTTTCTTGAAATAATCCTCCGGCAATCTCACCTTGCCCTCGAAGATCGTGACCATGTGCTCGCTCTCCAGTTTCTGCGGGCTGGCTTCCGGCCCGTGGCACTCGAGGCAAAGCTTGTTCGGACTCGCGGCCCGCAGCAGGTGCGCGTTGTCTCCGCCATGCGGTTCATGGCAGGTCGCGCAACCCTGAACGAACGCCGGTTGATGCACTACGGCTTTCTTCATCTGCTCGGCTTGATCCGCATGGCAGGTCAGGCAAGCCTTCACGGGATCGGGTTGCAGGAATCCCGGCGACTTTCCGCCGTGGGGGTTATGGCAGGCGACGCAATCGCCTTGCGCACCGGGGTGTTGCACCTTCGCCGCTTCGATCTTCTTTCCCTGCTCCTCGTGGCACGTCAGGCAGAGAGCCCGCGAGTCGCTGTTGGTTAGCACGACCTTTCCATCCGTCGAAGGCTGATGGCAGCTCTCGCACATCTTGCTTTCGAACGGAACGTGCAGAAACGTCTGCAGCAGCTTCGGTTTCGCCGACTCGTGCGGATTGTGGCACTGCAGGCAGTTGGCGGTCGCGAACGGCTGATCCTGATGCGCCTTCTGCAGGCCGGCATCCTTCGTGTCATGGCACTCCACGCACAGCGCCGGGACATCTTTCTTTAAGTGCGCTTCGAATTCGATCTTTCCTCGCGCTCCGTTCTTGTGCGTCAGGTGGCAGGTATCGCAACCCATGTCGAGGGCGGCGTGACGGCTGCCGTCCTTCGGGACATTGACCCCGATGTTGTGGCAGCGCAGGCAAAGATTCTCTTCTCGCGTTGCACCGGATGTCGCTTTCACAAGTTGCACGGGGTTGTCCGACTGGTGCGGATCGTGGCACTTCACGCAGTCGCGCACTGCTGGAGGATGGATGGTCTGCCCAGCCTGCACCTTCTTCTCGTCGTGGCAACTGAGGCACAGGGCCTGGGTCGTCGTGGTAATCAGCTTGATCCGCGTTACATCCCTGTTGACTCTGACTTCGTGGCAGCTCAGGCAACCGGTCGCGATCGCCGAGTGAACCGCCTTTCCTTTGCTCTTGTCTTCGTGGCACTCCAGGCATTTCGCCGAGTCCACGTTCTTTTCGAGGGGAACCGGGTGAGTTTTCGCGAGAGCGGGGGAAACCGCCAGAACGAGCAGGCACACGATCTGAAATATGTTGGGGAGGGCTCGATTTCTACTCGCCGCTGTCATTGGGCTTCGACTTGGTAGCTCGGGGAGCATGCCACCCTGTCTTTTGCACGACCGTGCCCGTATTTCTGCCAGTAACGAGGAAAAATGATTAGAACTGCAACTATCTAGAACAGAACGAGTTCGGCTATACGACTCGAATGTTGCAATTTTCGACAGAACCAATGCACCAACAGAAATGGGCTTTCTCCCACACTGGGACTGGTGAAATCGCGCACGCTCGTATCTGCGTTTTGTGATTGAAATCACACGGTTTGCACGGTGGGTGAAATCGCAACCCTTCCGGCGATGGATGTGTGTTATGCCTCAATCCCCGCAATCGACGAATCGGCCCGTTTCGCTTCAACCCCTTGACACGCAATCGCTTGAGAGATTTCCCCAGGTTGGCGGGGTACGTGCATTGCAACGAAGTGAGGCAGACGAACGTCATGGCTTTGTCACTTCACCCCGCGATCCGCAACACTTGGAAAACTTTAAGTTCGATCAAGACCGGCGTCGTACTGATCATTCTGGTCGTCATCTTCTCCATCGCCGGCACCATCATTCTGCAGCGTCCTCTGACCGATCCGGATGAAATAGCGAGAGCCTACTCGCCCGCCATGCTGCGCTTCCTCGATTTGACCGGCCTGACTGACGTCTATCACGCGCACTGGTTCGTCTCCCTCATGCTGCTGGTGAGCCTGAGCATCATCGCAGCCTCTGTTCAGCGCTTCCCCAACGCCTGGCGTTACTTCGCCCGCCCCTATAAGAGTCCTGACGAGGGCTTTCGCAGAGTCCTTCCAATCCAGGCGCACCTTGCCATCACCGACGAAGAACAAGGACTGGGGGCAGCCGAACGCGCCTTCCGGCACATGCATCTGAAATCGGAGCGAATTGTCCGCCCCGACCGCTTCTCCCTATTCGCCGAACGCAATCGCATCTCCGAGATGGCCGTCTACATCGTGCACGCCAGCCTGCTGCTGTTTTTTCTGGGCTACTTCATCGTCGACGCCTTCTACGGATGGCGAGGATTCCTGATGCTAAGCCCCGGCATGGCGAGCAACCAGGTCGAAATGAAGTGGTCGAAGCTGGCAGTTGTCGACAACGGTCAGGAAGTCTCCCGCAAGGAGATCGTCGTCAATGATCCGATGGTCTATCACGGCGTCCGTTTCTATCAGGCCAGCTTTGGTCGTACGGGCAAGCTCGATCGCCTCTTGCTCAACGCGGTTCCGAGGAGCGGCGCAGGCCAGGCACAGGAAATTTCCTTAGCCCAGAATCAGGTTGTCTCCCTGGACGCCGACACGAAGGTTCAGGTCGCTGAGTTCATCCCCGATTTCGTCGTGCAGGACGGACACGTCTACGCGCGCAGCAATGACGTGGTCAATCCCGCAGTGCACTTGATCGTCACCTCGGAGAAAACCGACAAAGTCGTGAACTTCTGGCTGCCCGAAATTCCCGGCGTCGCCGAGAACGCATCCTCCCCCTACAACTTCGAACCCAAGGAATTGAAGACAGGTGTCTTCACCGGACTGGAAGTTTCGCACGAGCCCGGCCAGTGGGCAGTGTGGGCTGGCGTCATTCTGATGGCGATCGGTCTGACGTTCGTGTTCTACGTAGTCCACGTGCGCTTCTGGGTGGTTCCCGTCCAAGATGCCAGCGGCAACTTAGCGCTCTGGATCGGAGGATCCGCAAACCGCAACCGCGACGCCTTCGAGCAAACTTTCAAACGATTTGTTGAACAGGTTGAGAAAGAACTGAAACCGAAATTTCAGGAGGCTGCGGAAAAGCCAGCCGCATCGCTCCCGAAAACTACGACCGCCGGAAGGTGAGTCTGGGAGTTTGAAGCAGAAAAGATAAGGAAAGGAAGCCAGCATATGGCCCGAGCAAGAGTCGAACAGCATCCTGCGACCGGAATGACTTTGGTTGTCATGGTGGGATTGAGCATCGCCTTCCT
>QIAL01001003.1 GCA_003225535.1 Acidobacteriota bacterium
TTTGGAGGGCCTTCGATCAGAAATTCCCGTATTGTAAAGTACACGCCGAATGACCCAGATGGGCCATTCTCACACCTGCCAATTTCCGACAAAATGTTCTCACGAAGTACCTCTTCCCAGGGGCTTGTGATGAACCAATCGAATGCTGGTGACCTGTCTCGGGTTGATCGACCTCTCAATGCTGTAGCGCTGCAGTATGCCGTATTGTGCGCTGAGTGCGACGTTGTCAGCGACAGCCCGCATGATATCTGCATGGTTTGCGGCAGCCGTTCACTGGTCAATATTTGCCGGATTCTGGGCGAGATGCCGAAGAACCGCGCTGAGGTGTTGAAGCAGGAGCCGGTGAAAATCACCCGGGAAATTGTGATGCATTTTCCGAAGCCTCATCGAGTCCGCCGCCGCGTGTCTGTTTGATACACCCGAGACGGACCACGCTCGCTTCGCTTGCGGGAAGGACCCTTCGACTGGGCTCAGGGCAGGCTGCGGCGTCCGTCCCTACAGAATCTTTTTTCCGAATGCGGAGAGGGCCAACTCCACCGCGAGGTCTGCGGTCTGGTTGTGTTCGTCGATTACGGGATTCACTTCCACGATTTCAAAGCTGAGCATTCGGCCGTGATCGGCGATGATCTCCATTGCAAGGTGAGCTTCGCGATACGTCGCGCCACCACGCACGGGAGTGCCCACGCCGGGTGCGTCTTCGGGGTCGACCCAATCCATGTCGAGCGAGATGTGATATCCGGCGGTGCCGCGGCCCGCTATCCGGAGAGCCTCTTCCATCACGGTGCGCATGCCTCGCTCGTCGATGTCACGCATAGTGAAGACGCCGATCCCGGTCTTGCGGACATTTTCTTTCTCGACTGCGTCAATGTCACGCACGCCGACGAGCACACAGTTTTCGGGCTTCACCTTCGGAGA
>QIAL01000428.1 GCA_003225535.1 Acidobacteriota bacterium
CGGAGTGATTGTGCTGGCCATCAAGCGCCTCGATGCCATGCGCTTCAATCCCGCGCCCGATGAGCGCATCGAGCCCGATGACTGCCTGATCGCGATGGGCGAGCCTTCGCAACTGCGGCAACTGGAACGGTCTGTAGCCTCTTCATGAAAGTCGAACTCCCATGAAAATCGTGACTGCGGCGGAAATGCGCGTGATCGATCGCGTCAGCACCGAGAAGTTCGGGGTGCCATCGCTCACACTCATGGAGAACGCCGGGTCCGCCGTTGCAGAACAGGTTCTGCGCCTCTGGGAGCCGGGGCTGAGAGCGCTTGTGATCTGCGGCAAGGGCAACAACGGCGGAGATGGTTTTGTTGTGGCGCGGCTGTTGGCCGAAAGAAAGAAGCCCGTGAAGGTCGTCCTGCTCACGGATCCCGCAGAATTGAAGGGCGATGCCGCGGTGATGTACGGCAAGCTGCCGGAGCCGCCAACCGTCGTGCGGTCGTTGGAAGAGTGGAAAAGTGAGCGCGTGCAGCAGGCGTTGTCGGCAGATTTGTACGTAGACGCGATCCTCGGCACCGGATTCAAACCGCCCGTCAGTGGCCTGTATGCCGAAGCTATTTCATTGTTGAATGCAAGCCAGGGAAAGGTGATTGCCGTCGACGGCCCGCGCATGTGTTCAGCATGCTGACACGGGGTCCCACGTATGTTGCAGGAATCGGGTCGCCGGAAGAAGCGATCGTCTCATCGCTGCATCTGAACGTGATTCATCCCCACGATTTTGCCGCCATGATCGGGCCGCGTCCGGCAGAGTCGAACAAGGGAAGCTACGGGCATGTTCTCCTCGTGGGTGGATCGGTCGGCAAGGCGGGATCGGTTGCGATGGCTGGCATGGCGGCATTGCGTGCCGGGGCGGGGTTGTCGACCGTGGCCACAGCCAAGTCCGCGCTCCCGACCGTCGCGGGATTCTATCCGGAACTGATGACGGAGCCTCTGCCGGAAACCGATGCGGGCACGATCGCTACCAGCGCCGGCGTGCGTATCGAAGAGCTTCTCAAAGTCATCACCGTAGCAGCAATCGGTCCGGGAATCTCACGTGATCCGCACACGGCGACGCTTGTGCGTTCGCTGGTCGCGCATCAGAAGATTCCCATGGTCGTGGATGCGGACGGTCTTAACGCGTTTGAAGGACACACGAACGACCTGAACGGGAAAGATCGATTACTCGTGATCACTCCGCACCCTGGCGAGATGGTGCGTTTGGTGGGGCGTTCGGTCGCTGAGGTTCAGAAAGATCGGCTCGGAGTTGCGCGACAATTTGCCCGGGAGCACGAATTGATCGTCGTGCTCAAGGGACATCGCACGCTGGTCGTTCAGCCCGATGGCGAGGCTTGGGTCAATACCACTGGGAATCCGGGCATGGCGACCGGAGGCACGGGCGACATTTTGACGGGCATGGTTGCGGGCATGCTTGGGCAGGAGAAAAGAGCGCAGAATCCGCAGAGCGCTATGCTCGCAGTCTGCGCCGCTGTGCATCTGCACGGGCTAGCAGGAGACGTGATGCGCGAAACCGTGGGCGAGCATTCGCTGGTGGCCACCGATCTGCTGCGAGGACTGCCGACCGCGTTCGAGCGGGCGCGCCAGAGCGCGCCCGCAGGCCGGTCGGCTGGGGAGAGTCTTAGGTTGTCATCCTGAGCGGAGTGCGGAACGCGCGAGCGCGGTCCGCACGGAGTCGACGGATCCCTACCCTCTTGCCCGCTCCTAAGCGTTCAGCGGATCCGCGCTGCATGGCCGTCTAGTGACAATGCCGAAAGGTGCGTGATAATCCATAGGGGCACAGGGTCCTTCGATTCCGCTCATGATGACTGGGCTTTGGGATTCATCTCGATGGTGGTAGCCGGACTGTCCTTCCCTCAGCCGCCGAGCGTCGCGCGGCGTCAAGAATTTCCGTGACCGTCACATTCGTGACCAGCGAGGAGAGCGCATCTTCCTTCGCGCCGTCGAGAATTACCGCTCGCAAGTACGAGAGTTCGTCATCATAGGGCCCGGGAATCGGCTTGGCGGCTACCTGTTGTTCCCGGTCTTCTCCTGCGCGATGCACGCGGAGGTCATCGCGCTTTACCGTAATCAACTGCCCCGTCTGTCCGTACACTTCCATATCCTTACGATCGATAGGCCAGTTCCATGAAGCCTGGATGATCGCCTGCGCCTTCGGATATGTCAGGACGATGGTGGCCTCGTCGTCAACTCGCGAATAAATTTCCGGTTTGATCCGTTGGGTAACAGCGGTGACGGTTTGCGGTCGCTGGCCGTCCATGAGCCAGGTCATTAAATCCGCGCCGTAGCAGCCGAAGTCAAACAGAGCGCCGCCCCCGTTGAGTTTGGGATCGGTGAGCCAGGAGAGGAACTCAGGTTCGACGCCGATTTCCTTGGGCCCTTTGTGACCGTCGTGTACGACTACTTTGCGGATCTCACCCAAGCTTCCATCGTGCACGAGATCGAAAGCCGCGTGATTGCTGCGGTACCAGGAAGTTTCGTAATTCACTAGCACATGAATCTTTCCGGCCAGCGCCGCCTTCTGCATAGCGAGTGCGTCATCGAGGCTGACGGCCAGCGGCTTCTCCATCATGACGTGAACGCCGTGACGCGCGCAGGTTTCGACCACGCGCCGATGGTCGTAGGTATTTGTGTAGACGAGCACAGCCTGGGGGCGCACCTTGGAGATCATCTCGTCGAGGTCGGCGAACATTTGCGCCGCTTGGAAACCGTATCGGGTAGCAGCGGCAGCGCGAAGTTTCGAGTCGGGCTCCACAACGCCGACAATTTCGATCTCAACGCGGTGCTGGTATTGACCGAGGAATCCGTGTACGTGGCCATGAACCAGGCCGACGATGGCGACACGAAGCGGGGGCCGAGAGAGCGACGTTTGGGCGAACGCGGCAGTAGCGAGCGACAAAGAACCGAGTAAGAAGATTTGAAAGAGTCGCGACATGCTTCCTCCGAAACTGGTTTACAAGATAATCGAATTGGCGGGTCTCGGGCATTCTTGGGGAAAGCCGGGCTTCGCCCGGCGGACGGCCGGAGGCGGCCGTCCCCACAAAAGACCCCAACGACCCACGGAATTCGGCGCGCCATGACTATTGTCCTTTAGGACATTTACTAGAGAGTAAACGCGCTCTAAGTCCTTCGCATATTGGAGATTTCATGAGCCAATTCCCGTTTCCCGCGTGGAATTCGGACAAGGGGCCTCCGTAATCTGTTATGCGATATCGCATAGTGCGATAGTGCATCAGGCCTATGACCCACTTCCCCCAACCGCATCCCTCGCGGCGCGCCGCCCGGGTCCAGCTAGGAGATTCAGTTCTGGCTGCGATTCGCCTTGAAGACGGCCGTCGTACGAAAGCCAAACTCCAAACCATCTCGGTAACCGGAGGCTTATTGCGCCTGCCGCAATCACTGGGCGAAGGTGACTTCGTCGAAGTTGCCTTCCAGACGCAGGCCGGCCCGGTGCACGGGATGGCCGAAGTTCTCAGTCCGACCCGCAAGCTCGATGACAGCGTGCTGCAGCCGTTCCGCTTTGTGGCGATCGAGGATGACGACCATCGCCGCCTGCGCACCTCGCTCGATCACGTAGTGGAGCGAAGTTCGCTGGGGATGAAGTCAAGCGCGTTCTCCACGTACTGAGGTTATGTGGGGACGGGCATTATGTGGGGATGGCCGCCTTCGGCCGTCCGGCGACGCGGAGCGAGCCCGCAAGGCTGAAGCCCCAATCTATTTGTCCGCCTCAACGCGGCTCTGAACGGCCGCTCTTCCACTTATACTGCTCGGGTGGACAGTGAAATCAATACAAGCAGAGTGCTGCGTGAGATCAACACGCATTCCCCGGAGGAGACGATCGCCTTCGGGCGGACTCTGTCCGAGCTTCTCTCGCCACCCAAGCTGGTCTTGTTGCGCGGCGACCTGGGCGCAGGCAAGACTACGCTGGTGAAGGGAATTGCCGCGGCATTCGAAGCAGCTTCCGAAGACGATGTCACCAGCCCGACCTTTACCCTGATTCACGAATATCGCGGGGCCCGCGCGAATCTCTTTCACATCGATCTCTATCGGATCGACACTCCGCGTGAATTGGACACGCTTGCCCTGGACGACTTACGCAGCGAAAACAGCATTCTACTGATCGAGTGGGGAGAGAAGTTTCCGCGTTTGATCCGCGAGCGTGACGTGGAGATTGCAATGGAGCGGGAAGGGGAGAGCGTGCGCAGGATCAGGGTCAGCGCTTAACGAGCGCGTGCAAGGGTAGTTTGCGCGATTTCCATGGAAGATCTCTTGTGGCAAGGCCTTTTCTGGCAGGGTCCTTTTGTGGGGACGGCCGCCTCGGCTGTTCGCTGGGCGCAGTCCAGTTCTATTTGTCGGAGCGCGCAAGAGACCGGCGCATTCCATTCCCGAACCATCGAAACCAAGATTGCGGCCGAGAAGAGCGCGAACACGAGGCGCCGGTGGACCATAAGGTAATCTTACAACCTATCCTCGGATGTCACGGGCATAAACATTGCTTGCCCCGCAGGGCTCCCCATGCTTCCCAAACAATGAACGGAGTGATTGCCATCGCGGCGACCGGGTCTGCCCAGTCGATTCCGAAGAATGCGTGTCCTACCAATCCGAGCAGGGCGATGATTGACAGGTAAGCGCACAACATGGATTCTGCCGCGTCCGCACGGAGTGCAGCGCTGCCCGTCGCTGACGACAACCGCCGCTTCTCTCGCGCGCGCCACGGCATCACGAGCGCGAGATGGTGTACTGGTGCGTTCCCACAATCCGCTTCAGGCGTCCAGTCTCGTTCAAGACGGCCTCCAGTTGAGGATTGTGGTAGATCACAATCACCGGTCGAGGATGTGCATCCACAGAGTTTTCCAGGTTTGCGATAGTGCGCCGCAGACCTGATTCTGGAAATGGGTTGAACAGGAAGATTACGAGGGCGCCGTCCGGTAGCGGGAACGTGGTTGCGTCGGCGCAGACGGACTCTATCGCGAAACATTTCTGCGAATCGCTGTGATACTGAGCCAGATTTTGCTGGGCGATCTCGTTCAGAGATGGAAGGAGTTCCACTCCCACAATGCGCCGAAAGGGATAGTCCGAGGCCATCAGCAGAGTTCGTCCCTTGCCGGAGCCAAGATCGATGAATGTGAAGTCGTTGAAATTGATCTTTGTGTGTTGCGCGAGAGCGTCCATCATCTCGTAGAACAGCTCACGTTCCGTGGGTTGATAGGGCGAGTGGAAAACGCCGAGCAGGCGGTCACGCCAGCCAACTGCCCCGCTGGTCGTATTCACCCGGTAATCCCAGTCATAGTCGGCATCGCCAAAGCGTGAGCGCAATCGGGAGGGCGTGGAATCGCGAAGGAATTCCCAGAGCGCGGCGACAAATTCCCACGAACCGCGAAAGACACCGGAACGGCCAACACAATCACTCCAATACCTGCGGGCGTTAAGGAGGATTGCAGGTCGTTTTGTCGAAGGCATCGGAAAACATTGTCCCAGAAAACTCGGAGTACAATTCGCGATTTCCAGTCAAAAAATTTCCAATGGCGGCTACGCTCGCTGTGCTCGCGGAGTGGACGAATGCGTCCGCTCCTACACGATGCTCGTGGGTGATCAGCCCTTTGCGTGGAACCGTGGGGCGCCGCGTTTGTAGCCCTCGGGCATACCTTTTGTGATGAAGAGAAAATCGTCGGGGTTCGCCACCAGCACCTGGCCGTCCAGTGACAGTTCATACGGGTTGCCGTCCGGGTCAACCGGGATGCCACTTAGATGCTCGGCATTGACGACTTCCCAGAGGCTGGTGGGGATGCGTCCATTGGCCTCTACAAACCGGGTGACGGTGTTCTGAAGGTTGGTCACATCTTCATCGACCTGGATCGAGCGCAAGTGCTCAATGGCATTTTGCCGGATGTTTGATTCCTGGCTCGAC
>QIAL01001004.1 GCA_003225535.1 Acidobacteriota bacterium
TGCATTCGCGTTTGCGTGAAGGTCCGCGCGCGGCCCGCGTCGATGCCGTGGAAGTTTCAGAAGAGAATCCCGCTGCCGGCCTCAGTTCATTCCGCATTGAAGGAGCGTGGTAATGTCCCCTGTTTCCGCGGTCGAAGTCGATCATCTGAAGAAGCTCATTCGCGAGGTTCCGGATTTTCCCAAGAAGGGGATTCTCTTCTACGACATCACGACGCTCCTGAAAGACAAGACAGGACTCGCCATGCTCATCGACAAACTCTCGGAGCACTACATTGCCCGGGACATCGATCTGGTGCTGGGCATGGAAGCGCGCGGTTTCATCTTCGCTCCGGCGTTGGCCTATCGTTTAAACGCGGGATTCGTTCCCGTGCGCAAACCCGGCAAGCTTCCGGCCGAATGCGTGAGCTACGACTATGCTCTGGAGTACGGCTCGAACACGCTGCAGATTCACAAGGATGCGATCCAGAAAGGCCAGCGCGTGCTCATCGTCGACGACTTGCTCGCGACCGGCGGCACCGCCGACGCTACCGCGAAGCTGGCCGAATCCCTCGGCGCAAAGATCGCCGGCTTAGGATTCGTCGTCGAACTTTCATTCCTAAACGGCCGCGACAAGCTGAAGAACTACGACGTGATGTCGCTGCTTCGTTACGACCAATAAACATTTGAAAATACCAAAACGGGGCCAGCGCTGGTTGACGCTTAGCCCCGTTTCGTATTCGATCGAGGAAAATCCGCTCTACTTCACATTTCGTGCAATCAGGAGTCCCACTCCTGCCCAGAATCCGCCGCTGATCGCGAATGACAGCGCCAGCCCCGCGATTGCACCCCAATTAATACGCCGGCGCCTTTGATCCGAATCGTTGTCATCGCCCAGCCATGAACTAAGAAATTCACTTCCTCCCAGACCGCTGTCCAGACACATCCAGCGCACCGGAACTCGCATTTCACGGGTGGTCGCTTGAGGGGGAAACTGTAGCAACTTAAAGCTCATCAAGCACC
>QIAL01000993.1:0-1121 GCA_003225535.1 Acidobacteriota bacterium
GAGGTTTTCCACTTTGCCGTCGAGCCAGCGGATTGAGATGTCCGCTGTGTTGGCGCTGCCCAGGCCGAAGTGGAGGCGAAAGTCATTTTGTGACATGTAGGACCCGCCGCTGCGCAATTCGTCAATTTGCTTATGTCCGCCAGCAGTAACCGTAATGCGCGCACCGATAGCATCTCGCCCTGAGGTGAGAGCGCGCACCAATAGCGAATTCCCGGTGTGTGCTAGATTCTTCAACAGCGACGGTGCTTCAGCCATATTGACGATAACGATTTCTTCATTGCCATCGTTATCCAGATCCCCTGTGGCGAGGCCACGGGACGAGTGAACGTCGGATACACCCGGCCCGCCTTGCGAAGACAGATCCAGAAATTGCCCGTCGCCGCGGTTCCAGTAGAGAAGTCGCGGCTGTTTGTACTTTTCGCCGGTACGACCGGTATCTACTTCGGGATAAACGTGACCGTTGGCAACGATCAGGTCTTTCCATCCGTCATTATCGAAGTCGAGAAATGCCGTCCCCCACCCCAGATATTTTGTGTTCACCGCAAGACCCGAGTCGATGGTATCGTCCTCGAAATTATCCCTGCCCTGATTCTTGTACATGGTGTGAGTATCGTCGGCGAAGTTCGTCTTGAAAATGTCGAGTAGACCATCACCGTCGAAATCCGCGGCAGCAGCGCCCATGCCAGCCTGTTCGCGTCCATCTTCGTTGTATGCAAGGCCGGCGCGGACTCCGATCTCTTCGAACTTCTTTCCGCCAACATTGTGGTAGTACAGGCTCGCAGTCGAGTCGCATGCCACAAAGATGTCCGGCCAACCATCATTGTCGAAGTCTCCAGTTAACGCAGTGAATCCGTAATAGTTCTTGGGACCTGAAATATAAACCTGATCCGAAACATCCATGAAGTTCCCGTGCCCGTCATTTTGGTAGAACGAGAGCGTTTCGGGCGGCAGACCGCGCGGGCCGCACATGACCGGTTTGCCCTTCCACTGGCATTGGCTGGTCTGGCCAGGGTGAGGCGTATGGGCCAGGTCGAAATCCACATAGTGAACTACGACAAGATCCAGAAACCCGTCTCGGTTGAAATCGAGGAACGCGCAGCCTGTACTCCAGCGCGGTTTTG
>QIAL01000993.1:1127-1726 GCA_003225535.1 Acidobacteriota bacterium
GAGAACGTTCCGTCCCCACTGGGTGATGAACAAGTCAGGATATCCATGATTGTCTATGTCTCCAACGCAGACTCCCTGTCCCCACCCGGTGGACTTGATTCCCGCTTTGTCGGTGACGTCTTCGAATTTCAGTCCACCCAGATTGTGGTAAAGGAAATGCTTCGGTTGGACGGCGCCTGTCCCGAGTGCCCCTGAGTTGACCAGAAAAATGTCGGGCAGGCCGTCGTTATCGAAATCGAAAATCGCGACGCCGTTGCCGGTGGTTTCCACAATGTACTGCTTTGAGGTCTCTGAACCGGAGACGTTCACGCCAGCAAGCCCTGCCTGGTTCGCGATATCCCGATATTCAACTGCCGGGGCTTTCATTCCTGCAGGAAGTGGTCGCGCCGGAACTGCCGTACCGCCGGTTGCTACACCCTGCGCGTGCGCGGGATGATTGCTGCCGACGGCAAGGAGTAGGAGGCCGGAAAAAATAAGAATCTGACCGAAACTGAATTTGCGCAACTGCCAGGCTCTCACGCGCATTATTTCGCGATCATAACATTCGACCGAACGTCCCTCTGCCGCTTGTCTGCTACCATGAGCGCAAGCGAGAATTA
>QIAL01000994.1:0-431 GCA_003225535.1 Acidobacteriota bacterium
CATCCGACGCGCGTCATTGGCGTATGTGACGGCCATGGAGGAGTGCGATTCAAGTTTAACGATACCGATGCGGAACGCGTCCGAAAAGTTCAGGCTGAAATCAACCGGCGGCTGGTGGCGCCTCAACTGGCCGGCACCACCACAAATTAGCGCACTCGATCCGACTCTGTTCTATGGGTTCCCAGAGAATTCTCATCCTCGGCGGCGGTCGCTACAACGTGCCATCGATCCAGAGCGCACGGGAAGCCGGTTTCTTTACGATTGTCGCAGACCGGAATCCCGAAGCTCCGGGATTTACTGCCGCCGATGTCGCTCTTCCCATCGACCTGAATGATTGCAGCGCCCTCATTAATGCCGTCAGCAATAGAGGTGGGGTGGACGGTGTGGTCAGCATGGCAGAGGTTGGGGTCCGCGCTGCGGCGAGCATCTCG
>QIAL01000994.1:458-1947 GCA_003225535.1 Acidobacteriota bacterium
GGCGGAAAATGGAGAAGTATTCTCCTCCCTTCGAATTAGCGGATTCGTTGACCGAAGCAGATCAGGCGGTCCAAAAACTCGGCCGGTTCCCTCTGATCTTTAAACCGGACCGGAGCTTTGGCGGCTCCCGCGGAGTCACGCGCGTAGAAAAACCCAGTCAGATCGTGGACGCATTCCAGGCAGCAAAGGCTGGGGGGTTAACGAATTCAAGTGTTGTTATTGAGCATTGGGTCGGGGGGAGCGAGCACAGTTGTGAGGTACTGATTTGGCGGGGCAAGACTTCCGTTCTTGCCATCGGGCAGAAGATCAAGTCTTTGCCCCCGTATCGAGTGGACGTCAGTGTGCAATACCCCGCCCGGCTCAGCCCAGCGCAGGAGACCGCCGTCGCCGACATGTGTCGTCAGGCAGTGCATGCGTTGGGGTTGACACAGGGTGTCGCACACATCGAATTCGCATATACCGACGAGGGTCCTGTGCTCTTTGAATTGGGCGCACGGTGCGGAGGCGGGCATACTCCGCAGATCGCGCATCATGTAAGCGGCGTCAATGAATTTGTGGAAGCCTGCCGCATGGCTTGCGGAATGCCGCCCAACCAGTTCGCTCCAACTACTCGTCGGGGCGCCGATTACCGTTTCCTGGTTTTTCCGCCGGGGATCGTTCAAGCAATAATTCAGCCAACACTCGTCCCAGACGGCAGCGTTCTGGACGTGGGCGTCACTGTACAACCGGGCGACGAGATTCACCCATTGCGCAGTACCTCAGAACGAGTTGGATTTCTGATCACCTTGGGTAAAACCCTTGAGGAAGCCGTCGCACGGGCCGACCGTGGCTGCCGCGAGATTATGATCCGTTATGCGGACGGCGCCGTGCGTCATGCCGCTGAGTTAGTGGAGTTCGGGGAGTTGGCGCATTCATGACACAGCCGGTGCTTCATCCTGACGATGTCTCGTATGTGCTGAGCCGATATCAACAGCGAATCGCAGAGCATGGCCCGACGTTCGCGTCGCTGAATTCGGGCAATGAGCAGAAACAGGCCCTGCGGCATGGAGTCTTGGCATCCGCTCTCCGAGGACCCAACCCTTCTATTCTTGAAGTCGGTTGCGGTCTGGCGGATTTCTACAAGTTTCTGCTCGATCATAAGCATGACTGCTCATATCACGGATACGACATCGTTCCGGAATACATCGCCGAGTGCCGGCAGATCTTCCCCGAGGCACAGGTTGCTCTGCGCAACATCTTTATGGAAGGAATCGATGGAACCTACGACACCATCGTGATGTCGCAGGTTCTCAACAATCGCTATCAAAGGTCCGACAACATGCAAGTCATGCGGCGGGCCCTGGAACTCAGCTTTGCGCATTCGCGCGTGTCGGTCGCGATAGACATGCTGTCGACCTACGTCGATTTTCGCAATCCGGACCTCTTCTATTACGCTCCGGAAGAGATCTTCCGCATAGCAAAGGAAATGGCGCCCCGCGTCGTTCTCCGT
>QIAL01000997.1 GCA_003225535.1 Acidobacteriota bacterium
CGCCACGCGGAACTTTGGATGCTTCATCAGATGCGAGACGTTCGAGTCGACGCCGGTGATCAGATTATCCAGCGCCAGCACGTCCCACCCTTCCGCGAGCAGACGTTCGCACAGGTGTGAACCGAGAAACCCCGCTCCGCCCGTCACCACCGCCCGCATGCGCCCTCCTCGCAAAATCAGCCCGGCAGTGTACCGTGCCCGCGCCGGAACATCCAAACATCTCAATTTCGGGAAGCTGGTGAGTCATCGCCAGGCCGAGTTTGAGATCAACTGGCCCACGCCCCGAGCAAATCAATGATTGAAGAATCGTTCAGTTCGCCGATTCTCCGGCACTGACCGCCGCAATATCAGACTTCATCCCGAGCGCTTTTAAATATCCCTCATTCACGCGGCATTTTTGCAGGCGGACACTCTCCAGCAAGTCGGCGAAAGCACGGTTGATCGTCTCCTGTTCAGGCCGGGCCTTCAGCCGTTCTTCCACGTGCGCAGTGAGGATCGCCGACGGCTTTGCCATCTTCTTGTACGGCCAGAAAGCCCATCCGATGTTATTTTTTTCAAGCGCTTTTGCGAATTGCGCGATCCACTCATCGGTGTTTTCCCCGGACTCGCCCATCCAGATCGGCACATCATTACGTTCGCGAAAATCAATGTATTGCCGTATTACGCTTTCATCCGGCGCCGTCCAATATTTGTGGAACGTGTAGGCCACGTTGGCATCGAATGGTTTGCCGAACACCGAAAAGTTCGTGTCCCATTGCGCGCCACCGAGAAAGAGAATATGGTGAGCGTCAACCTTTCGTATCTCGCCGGACAACTTCTTGTAGAGCGGTTCAAGCGAAGCATCCAAAAGTCTTAGCTGGGCAAAATGCGGGATCGGCTCATTCAGCAGGTCATAACCGAGTACCGTCGGCTCATCGCGATAATGCGTCGCTAGCCGCCGCCAAATGGCGATCAAGTGTTCTTGCTCTTGTGGACTCTCGTACAGCCAGGGATATCCGGCGCTGTCATCGATGTTCGCGCCTGTCTGTCCGCCCGGTGCGGCATGCAGATCAAGGATCATATACAGGTTTTCCGAACGGCTCCAGACGAGCAACCGGTCCAGCAGCCTGAAACCTTCCGCGTCATCGCTCTCAAACAGGCTGTAATGCAAAGGAACTCGAATGGCGTTGAACCCGGCCCGATGCAGCAGCTCGAGGTCCTCACGCGTGACGTAGTTCTCTCGGTACTTTTGCCAGAATGCGGCTGACCCTTCAGGTCCAAGCAGCTCGAACACCAACGCGCGGATCTCGCCAGGAGATTGCGGACCGCCTTGGAACAGCCACATGTAACCTTCCGGCACCAGCCAATTGCCCAGATTTGTTGCGCGAAGAAGGAGCGGTTTACCGGCAGCATCGACGATCTGTTTGTGGTCGGTGTGAGCGAACTGCGCGCTCGCTTGGGAAGTGCATGCCATAAGAAGAAGCGGCAACTGTAAAAATCTGAAGTTGAACATGATTCTCTCCGGTGGAAAGCCTACACCAAACTCGCTGCTGGTGGTTCGGATGTTCGCCAAAGTCCGACCGGTCATGGTTTCCAAAACTTTAGGGCTACAATCGTTGCGTGGACCACCATACCCTCGCGCTCGTCAGCATTACGCGTACCTGTCTTGATGTGCTTGGTAGTCTTTATCTGGCCTACGACTTATTGGCTGGACAACACGGTCCGTTGCGGCTGCTCACCCGCGCGGTAACGTACTCCGTTGTCTTCGGCATCGGCTACGGCCTTGGTCTCTTCTTCGGACT
>QIAL01001007.1 GCA_003225535.1 Acidobacteriota bacterium
ACTCCGTCGGCCTCGCGCCGGTACGAAGTTGGACGGGGCTGCTGCCGGTGCCCGGTGCCGGCAACTACTCCTGGGCCCGGTTTCTGTCGGCATCAGAGCTGCCGCACTCCTTTAACCCGGCTGCAGGTTTCGTGGCGACGGCAAACCACAGAATGATTCCCGAGCATTATCCCTACAGGGTCGGCTTCGAGTGGGCGCCGCCCTATCGCTTTGAACGCATCCGCTCTGTGATTGAAAGCGCCCGTCAGGTGCGACACAAACTCACAATCGCCGACCTCGAGGCGCTGCAGAATGACGTCGTTTCGTTACCTGCTCTCGCGCTGCAGTCCCTCGTGCGATCGAGCGCCCTGCGAGACAATCCAGCGCTGACGGAATTCCTGCGCTGGGACGGCGAGCTGGCGCGAGAATCCCCCGACGCTGCTCTGTACGAGGTCTGGCTCAGGCAGATCTGCGGGGCGCTCGCAAAGCGGTTTTCTGAAAAACACCCCGAGCGTTACGAGAGGCTGAAGCCCGACGCGGTCATGGCTTTGCTTGCAAACCCCGACAAGAGTCTGTTCGGAGAGGATCCAGTCGTTGCTCGCGACACGCTGTTGGTCGACGCGATTCGGGCCGCGCGCAAGGAACTCGAGCAACGTCAAGGCCCCGACCCTTCGCAGTGGTCCTGGGGCAATCTCCACTCGATCCGCTTCCGTCACCCCCTGGATCAGCAACCCGGGGCGAGCGAGCTGTTCGACCTCGGGCCGCTGTCCAGGCCGGGCGATGAGTACACGGTGAATGCCGCCGGCTTCGACGAATCGCGGGCTTCGTGGGAACAGGTCGAAGGCGCGAGCTATCGAGAAATTCTAGACACCAGTAACTGGGATCAATCGGTCGCCATCAATACGCCTGGTCAAAGCGGGCAGCCGGGTAGTCGCCACTATGCCGATCTGATGCCGCTCTGGGATGCTGGCCGCTATTTCCCGCTGATCTATTCGCGCAAAGCCGTCGAGGAAAACACTATCGATCGACTGCTGCTCCAGCCCCAGCGATGATTGGGCGTCGGCGCGAGCGAGTATCGGACCAATCCATTGATCTTATTGGTGCTTCCGGCGTGATTCGCCCTGCGGACCACAAGCCTGGCCGTAGCCGGGGGCGCTTGCGGAGCCCCTGACTCTCGCCGACTGACTGCGGGACCGCACCACGGGTAGGCGTGCGACTACAGGATGTTGCGGATTCTCTTGTAGTGCTTGGTTGATTGATAATCAGCCTCACCCAAGGAGGGGTGATGGACTCGACTCAACAGCAGGCGAGCATTCTTGCCGTCGATGACGACAGCAGAAGCTTGATGGCGCTGCAGGGACTGTTGCGCGACATGCCCCTGAACGTGGTGACGGCGAAATCGGGCGACGAGGCGCTGCGCTGCGTACTGAAGCAGGACTTTGCCGTCATCCTGATGGACGCTCGCATGCCCGGAGTGGACGGCTTCGAAGCTGCGCGGCTTCTCACCAGCGCCTACGAAGACGCGCCTTCAGTGGCCCGCGGGTATGAGGCGGGTGCCGTGGACTACATCGTAAAGCCGCTCATGCCGGAGATCCTGAAGTCCAAGATCTCCGTGTTCGTTGACCTGTACCGCAACAATGCGATGCTGTCGCAGCAGATCAAGGAGCGCCGCATCGCCGAGGAGCACCTGCGGGCCTCACAGCAGAGTCTGCGCGCCCTCGCAGCTCACCTTCAGTCGGTGCGCGAGGAGGAATGGACGCGCATCGCCCGGGAGATCCACGACCAGTTGGCTCAGGCGCTGACCGGACTGAAGATGGATGTCGCCTGGATCACGAGTCGATTGCCCGAGGGCTCGAAGGCGTTGCGCCAGAAGGCGCATTCGATGTCCGGCCTGATCGATGCGACCATGGAGTCGGTGCACGAAATCATGACCCAGCTGCGGCCGGAGGTATTGGACCGGCTCGGACTCTCGGCAGCGATCGGCTGGCAGGCGGGCGAGTTTCAGCGTCGCAGCGGCATCCGTTGCAACGTGTCCCTTCCCGCAGAGGACTTGCTGCTGGACAGGGATCGCTCCACAGCGGTGTTCCGGATATTTCAGGAATTGCTGACCAACGTTGCGCGCCACGCCGGCGCCACCCGGACCGATGTGGCGGTGCGCTCCGACTCCGACGAGCTGGTGCTCACCGTCGAGGATAACGGCCGCGGCATCGACGCTGAGGTGGCTCACAGCCCCAAGTCGTTCGGCCTCATGGGTGTGCGCGAGCGCGTGCTGCCGTTCGGGGGCCGGGTCGATATCAAAGGGGTGCGCGGCGAGGGGAGCAGGGTGACAGTTGCGCTGCCGAAGATCTGAGCGCCGTACCGGCCACCGGGGCGGCGGACGCCGCCGCGGTCGCAACGCGAGTGGAGCATTGTGTTAGGGAGAGCCGTCATGAGAATCCTGATCGCAGACGATCACCCCGTCGTTCGCAGGGGGCTCAGGGAGATCGTCGCTTCTGAGCACGACATGGTCGTGGTCGGTGAGGCGAAGAGTGGCGACGAGGCACTCGACATGACGAGGAGGCTCGAGTGGGATGTCGCCGTGCTCGACTACGCCATGCCCGGCTGCAGCGGCGCCGAGCTGGTGAGAGAAGTCAAGCGGCAGTATCCAGGCCGCCCGGTCCTGGTGCTGAGCATCCTGCCCGAGGAAATGCACGCCGGCGAGGTATTCAAGGCCGGCGGCGCCGGATACATCAATAAGGGAAGCGCCAACGAAGACCTGACCAACGCCATCCGCAAGGTAGTCGGTGGAGGTAGGTATGTAAGCCCTGCCTTCGCGGAAAAGCTCGTTATCGAGCTCGCCGATGGCGCAGAGAAGCCCCCACACAACCTGCTCTCCGATCGCGAATACCGGGTGATGTGGCTGCTGGTTGTCGAACAATGCGGCGCTCGTTCGCTATGCGGTCAAGTACCGGCTCATTTAGCCCGCAGTCGCACCGCGCTTGTAGGCCCAGCCCTACACGCATGTGCAGCGCCAGCGACCTGCGCAGCGAATTTCACCGACAGTGTATCGATCGACGGCACAATATGATCAGCGCTCATGGGCGGGTCGATCCTCATCGTTGAAGACGAGCTGGTCACGCAGCGGCTGATTGCCGCAAGCCTGGAGCGCGCCGGATACAAGGCGATCCAGGCGCCCAGCGTAGCGCAAGCGGAGGCGGCGATCCGCGAAGTGCTCCCGGATCTGATGCTGCTCGACTGGATCCTCCCGGGCACGACGGGGGTGTCTTTCCTTAGGCAGCTGCGCAACGAGCGGCGCAC
>QIAL01000255.1 GCA_003225535.1 Acidobacteriota bacterium
GAACCGACGAACCATCTCGACATCGAGTCCATCATCTGGCTGGAGCAGTTTCTCAAGTCATTTCCCGGCGCGTTGCTGATGACTTCGCACGACCGCGAGTTCATGAACCGTCTGGTCTCCAAGATCGCGGAGATCGATGGCGGCGAGATCATCACCTACTCTGGCAATTATGACTTTTACGAGCGCGAGCGGGCGGTCCGAGAGACCAACCAGCAGGCAGCGTTCGCACGGCAGCAGTCCATGCTTGCCAAAGAACAACGCTTCATCGATCGTTTCAGAACCCACGCCGCCAAAGCGGCCCAGGTGCAGAGCCGGATCAAGGCCTTGGATAAGATCGAGAAGATCGAGCTGCCGAAGAAACGCCAAGTGGTGAAGTTTGAGTTTCGTCTCCCCCCGCGATCCGGCGAACAGGTAGCCGTCCTTGAGAATCTGCACAAGAGTTTCGGCCCGCGTGTTATTTACGAAGGGTTCAATCTCACAATCCGCCGCGGAGAACGCTGGGCCGTCATGGGAAGAAACGGCGCGGGCAAGACCACGCTGCTCAAGATGATTGCCGGAGCCAGTGCTCCAGATACCGGAATCGTGCGGCTCGGCGCCAGCCTGTATATGGGCTACTTCGCGCAACAATCCCTGGACGTGCTCAATTCCGATCTCACCGTCATCGAACAGTTGCAACAGGATTTTCCCCAAGACGGTCTCGGGTCGTTGCGGAACCTGGCGGGAGCATTCCAGTTCTCCGGTGAAGACGTAGACAAGAAGATCCGCGCACTCTCCGGCGGAGAAAAATCGCGGCTGGCAATAGCACGCATGCTCTACAACCCGCCGAACTTCCTGGTGCTCGACGAACCGACTAATCACCTGGATCTTGCGACGAAGGAGATGCTGGTGGACGCCCTGAAGGATTTTGAAGGCACCATGATCTTCGTATCGCATGACCGCATGTTCCTTCGCGGTCTCGGCTCACGTGTGTTGGAACTGGGCGGTGAGAGCGGGACGGACCGTCATCCCACTGTTTATCCCGGGTCGTACGTTGAATACGTGCAGAAGCTTGGACATGAGGCGCCTGGGATCTATTCCTAGGCCCTGGAGGGCTTTTGTGCAACGGCTCGCGCCGGGTGGATATCGAATGCCTTCGTCGCAAATTCGACGGACCCATCGCGGGTCGAGCATCCGCTTTCGAGCAGCCGGTGCCGTGTGAAGGCGGCGTGTGATTGTGAGCGCTCGCGTTGATTCTGCAGCAAGACTCGGTGTATCTGTCCGCGTAAGGATTTCGGCGCAATTACCACCGAGAGAGGGCGAAGTGGGCCGGGCAGGTAAGGAAAACAACGAGCGAGTTCGCTATCTGCTGCATGCCTAGGGCTTTCTCGGGTTGTGATTTCAAATGCAAACGGCAGTGTCAAAGCTCACAAAAAACGATTTTCTTCTTGACAGCGTGTGCCCATGTTTGCCTAAATACTCCGCGGTAACTGGTTTGTACTAGAGTTCGCCGCGAAGCGCGGTCTCACACACATGAAGTGTGGGGCTCTAGGAGTTCTTTTAGGGCTGCGTTCGTAAACGTTTACGGTCTCAGAACAGACTTTCACCGTTGAACGCCTGATGACCTGAGGAGGTTCAGATGTCGCAGTCAAAGTGGATTCTGGCACTTGTAAGCTTAGTGGTGTTCGTGTTGCCCTTGGCTTTCGGACAATCGCAATTTGGCTCCTTGAATGGCACGGTGGTCGACGCTTCTGGTGCCGTGTCCGCGGGAGCAAATGTGGTCGTGAAAAACGTGGCTTCTGGAGAGTCGCGCAAGACTGTAACCAATCGGGAAGGGTTCTTCTTCGTGCCCACGCTACCCGCCGGGACGTATCAAGTAACGGTCGACATGAAAGGATTCCAGAAGTGGGTTGGATCGGGCATCATCCTGAATGGCTCCGATAGCAAGACGATGACCGTCGAACTGAAAGTTGGGAGTGCGAGCGAAACAGTCGAAATCAACGCGCTGTCGCAGGAAGTCGCCACGATCGACTCGGGTGAAAAAACCGCGCTGATCTCCTCAAAGGAACTGCAAGATCTCTCGCTGGTCGGCCGCAACGCTACCGAGTACCTGAAACTTCTGCCGGGAGCGACACTAACCGCCAACAGCGCCATCAATAAGCCTGCGTACGATGGGCAGGTGGTTGGCATCAATGGTTTTGCCGTCGGCAATTCGGCCGCCGGACTCGGTGCCGTGCAGATCAATGGGCAGGGCATCGATATCACCCATGACGGGCAACACAGCTTTGACCCTGGCTCTGGCACTGCGTCCCCGGTCAACCCCAATCCGAACATGATTTCGGAAGTGAAGGTGTTGACCTCGAACTTTTCTGCGGAGAATGCTAAGGGCCCCGTCGTAGTCAACACAGTGACTAAGGCCGGCGGCAGCACGTTCCACGGCGAAGCGTACTTCTACGCTCGCAATCAGGCGATGAACGCCGAAGACGCTTTCAACAAGTGGACCGAAAAGTCGCAGGGGCAGGCTCCGGGCTCGCTGAAGATTCCGAGTTCCTATTACTATCCCGGATTCAACATTGGCGGTCCGCTCTACATTCCAGGCACCGGCTTCAATAAGAGCAAACAAAAGGTATTTTTCTTCGAGGGGTTCGAGTACTACCGTCAGGATCTGGACGGCGGCCTTGATCGGTCGTTCGTCATGACGCCCGATATGCTTAACGGCGACTTCAGCGGGTTGTCTTCTTACGGCGCCAGCATCAAACACAGCGCTGTAGGGGCAGTTCCAACCGCGCCGGCTGCCGGAAGTCGTCTCGGCTTTGACATCAGGGCGGCCGCAGGATGCACCATCACGGGTGGAGTTTTGTCGGCAGCCTGCATCGATCCGAATGCACAGAACCTGCTACGGGCTGATTTGCCAGCGCCGAACGCGGATCCGAGTCTTACCGGCTTCAACTATGTCCAGGCATTCAGTGTCGCGCAGAATTCGTGGCAGAACGTTGTCCGCGGAGACGTAAACATCAGCGACAACACCAAGGTCTATGCCACGTGGAGCCGCCAGCGCGAAACGGCCAATATGCCGATGGGTCTGTGGATCCAGACTGGCGATTGGACAGTTCCGGCCCCTAGTAATGCAATTGGGGCCAACGGCTCAGATGCCTATACCGTAAGCTTGCTGCACGTGTTCTCGCCGACGATGACGAGTGAGACACGGTTCGGCTATACGAGAGTCAACTTCCCGACCTCACTGGCAAATCTCTCGAAGCAGACCCGCGCCGGCGTCGGTTACAACTCCACTGGCATCTTCGGCAGTACGAACACGCCAGCTGTCCTCAGTTGGGGCAGCACAATGCCCAACTTGGGTGACGTAGGCCACGACTATCATCCGACGATGATCGCCATTAAGGGTATCCCGAGCGTCTCGGAAAACCTGACGAAGGTTATTAAGACGCACACCATGAAGTTCGGCTTTTACTATGAGCACCTCTATAACAAGCAAGACAACTGGGGCCAGTTCATGGGTGCGATTGCATACGGGGCTACTGGATGGGGCGGCGGCACAACCGGCAACGAATATGCCGACGCATTGATGGGAGTTGGCCATGCCGGATACTTCGAGCAGGCTCTTCCGCCTCCAACGAATCTGGCGCAGAACATTGCTGCGTTTTATGCGCAAGACGACTGGAAGCTGACCCGCCGCATCTCGGTGCAATATGGCTTGCGGTTTGAACACTATGCCAAGCCTTATTCAGACCCGTTTGGATTGGCGGTTTTCAATCCAAGCCAATACGACGCCAGCATTCCAGCTGATCAGAACACCCAGACGGGTATCTCGTGGCACTCGCTCAATCACAATATTCCGATCTCGGGTGCCGACAGTCGGCTGTTCTTCTTCTCTCCCAGGGTGGGCGCCGCTTTCGATGTGTTCGGCAATGGCAGGACGATCTTTCGCGGCGGTTGGGGTAAATATCGTTACTATGATTCAGTCCAGAGCAACAGCTACGTCCAACCTGCCCAGACGGCAACAGGTTCGTCGAGCTGGTCGTGCGGCTGGAACGATGCTGCATGTCCAACCTGGGAATCAGTTGATGCTCACGCCCTTGCTCCTCCGGTATACGGGTCTGGATTGCCCGCCGGCGCCAACAAGGGAGTCTTCGTGATGAATCCCAATAACGACGAGCAGCCATTGGTAACCTCTTACAGTCTGACGGTCGATCAGCAACTGCCTGCGAAGTTCAGAATGGAACTCTCGTACGTCGGGAACCATACCGATTTCCAGCAGGGGTATACCAACTTCTTCAATGCGATACCGTTAGGCGCTATTAACCCGGCGAGTGCGTCGGCCACGGCTAAAATTGTTGCTGACTGCCAACCCACGGCCTCGCCCGATCACCTCGGCGATACCGCGTGCAAGCAACACTTCCGGGCCTTCCCGGACTACACGACCATCAACGAGAGCATTACAATCGGCAAGGCGCAGTTCGATTCTCTCCAGGCGAGCTTGCGTCGGAACGTCGGTATCCTCAATCTGCAAGCGAACTACACCTTCTCCAAAGCGGTGGGCGATGGTGCCCAGCTCAGCAACGGAGGTGTGCCGGGAGCGCTGTCGAAGTCAGCAGCCGAACACTGGTTGTGGGGAGTATTGCCGAACAATCGCGCACACGCGCTCAGTCTGGCATACGTTGTTAACCTGCCCACTCTCCACCAAGGCAATGCCTTCTTGCGCGGCGCGGCAAGCGGCTGGCAGATCTCTGGGATTACGCAAGTCTCAAGCGGTGCCCAGTTGAGCTCGCAGGCCGGCACCAATTTGAACTTCTCTTTGAATCAAAATGGCACGAATCAGGACAACGTCCACTTGTTGGGCACGGATGACATTGCCCTGTACCCGCTCATCACGTGCAATCCAGCAAAAGGCATGACAGGAAAGAACCAGTTCATCAACCCGAACTGTTTTGCACCCAATCCTGCTGGCCAATTGGGCACGGCCAGCATGCCGTACCTGCCGGGTCCGATGTTCTGGAACAGTGATCTGACGCTGATAAAAAACTTCAAAATCACCGAACATCAAGCCTTGCAGTTCCGGTTTGCAGCGTTTAACTTCATGAATCACGACTTGCTGTCCTTCGTTAACAACGACAATAACCTCAAACTCGTGCTCAGTCCCACGGGGCAAGCGAATTCGAATTTCGGTGTTGCTACTTCTCACGTGGGGCATCGGATCCTCGAAGTGGGCGCAAAGTACACGTTCTAGCATGACTCATGTGGGGTGGCCTCTCAGAGGCCACCCCATGTATATTCCTCCCTATGGTCGCCGTTGTACCCTTCCTGGCGCTTCTCCTCACGGCAAATCCAGCAGCAGCTCAGGCCAGCAAAACTTTTGCGCAAGTGGCACGCGAAGCGGATGCGTCGCGGAGCTCCGATCAGGGACAGCGTG
>QIAL01000256.1 GCA_003225535.1 Acidobacteriota bacterium
ACCGCGCTCCAAAAAGATTCGGGCGGCGACGTCGCAGCATCGCCGCCCCTGTAAAGATAGCACTTTAGAAGCTGATCCGGCCTTGCAGTTACAGCACGCGACCCTGCAAACCATTGATTGCCGTGCCGAACAGTGGATTCGCCACTGGTGTGACAGTGGCGCAGTCAGGCGGGCCGCAGTTGAAAGAACTGACCAGGGTCGAGGTGCTGCCGAAGGTGAATGGCGCCAGGTTCAGCTTGTTGATCGCGTTGTAGGCAGTCATTCGAAGCTGAATCTTCGCTCCTTCTCCAAGAAACTTCATTGTCGGCAGGCCGAATTCCTTGGCGATGGTGAGATCAATGTCCTGATACCGCGGGCCGCGGAATCCATTGCGCCCGATTCCTGGAAACTCCGGCGTCGTGCCCGCCGTCTGCAGCGTGAAGTAGGGATTAGCGCCGTTGGCGCCGACCCCAGCCAGGGCTGGAAAATCACCGGAAGTGGGAGGCAGGAACGCCGAGGTGTCCAGATTTCGCCCCGCGCCTCCGCTATACCCGATCGGCCGAAGCGGGCAGAGATTTGTCGCGCCGAGTACCGGACAAACATTGTTCGCGACTGGCGAATTGATAAATTCCGTTCAACTGCCAACCGCCGACAATCTTGCCCAACAGATCCTTGCGTCCGCTGAATATCGGCAGATCCCAAACTGCGAATGCTCTGAAATTGTGCGTAGAGTCGTAGTCTGAAGGACCACGCTCGGTCCTGCCATCGATGGGATAAGTCTGGTTCGTCGTAAAGCCCGGGCCTTCCGCGGAAAGCTGGTCAATCGACTTGCTGAAGGTGTACTGGATATCGGCTGTCACCCCATGATGGAAGCGATGCTCCAGCCGGGAGTTCAGAGCATTGAAGTTGGAGTTGGTATCGGGGGTGAACGTAAAAACCTGGTTGACGTTGGTATTCGGGGCGGAATAGAACAGCGCCAGGTTCTTAATGCGTGTTAGATGGTGTCCTGCGCTTCCTTGGTAGCCGACCGTGAACACGAAATCCTTCGGAAGCGTTTGCTGCACCTGAAAAGAGTAAAGATACGTGTACGGTACCGGCATGTAGGTCGGGTTTGAATAGATATTCGGTGCGCTTTGATTGGGGAGAATTGTGGGCAGACCATTGGCGGGATTCAGCGGTGTAATCAGGGCTGGATTCGCCGGATAGCTCAGTGGATTGTTGCTGGTACCCAGATTGAAAGAAATTTGCCCATTCACAAATGGACTGCCGAATGCGGGGGGCCCGACCTCTGTGCCGCAACAAATGCCATAGTTCGCAACGTAAGGTGGATTATTTCGAGTGTTGTCGAAGACATTGTCGTCAAAGCGGTCATAGGCCATTCCGAATCCCCCGCGAACGACCAACCTGTTGTCAAACTTCATCGGGCTCCAGGCAAAACCGAGACGTGGTCCGAAATTGCGCCAGGTCGGATTCCACTGCTGGCTTGGATTGGTGGCGACTCCATTCGCCAACCCATTCACAGGGTCGTTCGTCGGCTGGAAGTTGGCCAGATGTCTGTTAGCTTCGGTCGGCGGAGCATAATATTCCCATCGCAAACCAATATTGACGGTCAGGTTGGGCCGGAGTTTCCAGTCATTCTGCACAAACACGCCGTAGATGGATGACCGGTAGTACTGTCCCCGTGTGGTTGGTGCCGCGCCGGTAAGAGGGTTCACTTCAATTGCCTCAAAGATCGGCGTCCCATTCGCAAAGTTCCAGAAACCTTGGAACGCTTGATCAGGACGGGCTCCTCCAATCAGTGCGTCATTGTCTTGTTCGCGGCTGAACTCGAAACCAAACTTTAAAGCTTTATTGCCTATCACCGTCGCCAGAACATCGCGAAAAGCGTATGTGTTCTGCGCCAGGATGCCGGGTGAAGTGTCTCCCTGCGACGCCCCGTAGCGAATTCGCTGCCCCCCGGGCAACGGCAATCCTTGCACTTCAATTCTCGGAATCGCAAAGTTGACCTGCGGATTAGAAGTGATTCCGTTGTAGCCATAGCGGGTGAAGTTGAAGCGCGCTTCGTTCAGCATAGTTGGGCTGATTGTTCGCACCCAGGAAAGGAATCCGCTGGGGCTGAAAGCCTTTGTTCCAAAATCCGCACTAGGCCGTCCCTGCGCCGCACCGTCGGCGGAGATAGTGTTGTAATACGTTAGAAAGGTGTTCGCAGAAAAGAGGTTCTTGCCCGAATTGTAGTCGATGCGAATGTTGTATTGATTTCCCTGTGTGCTGGCAGGGAGGGCAATCTGAGCAAATTGCAGATCGGGACTGCCGTCCAGACCTCCTCCGACATTTTGTGCTGGATCCCCTCCGGTAAAACTCGGGTTATAGGTGCCATAGGAAGCGAATGGAGAACCGATGTCCACACCTCCCGGCACTACCGCGCAAATTGCCGGGGTAGATCCTGCCCACAGCGTGCAGTCCGTTGGCAGAATCTGCTTAATGCGTGGCGCAAGCCCTGCCTGCGAAAGGATCGTAGCCACAGGAGTTCCCGATCGATCTCCCGCGATCAGCGCATCCAGTTGCGGCGTCTCCACCCAGTTGTTCTCGTACGTCGTATTGCGGGCCCGCAACCCTTCATAGTTGAAGAAGAAGAACAGTTTGTTCCGGACGATCGGCCCTCCGAGTGTGCCGGCAAACTGGCGGAAGGCATCCTCATCACGCACCCTGGGGGTGAAGCCGGAGCCGACATCGTAGCCTCCAAATTTGTTAAAAGCGTTGAAATTCGGATCGTGATACAGGAAAACTCCCCCGCCATGAAAGGAATTTGATCCACCCTTCGTGATGGTCTTGATATGAGCGCCAGAACTGCGCCCGTCAGAGGCATCGTAGTCGTTCGATAGTGTCGTGATCTCCTGCACGGACTCGATGCTCGGCGTGATGACTGCTGCGCCGCCCCATTGCAGACTGTTTACACTGACGCCGTCCACCAGATAGTCATTCGACGTCACCCGCATACCATTCGCGCTGATCGGTTGCTGGTTCTCAACCTGAAAAATTGCAGTATTGGAACCACCCGGTCCCGCTGAACCGCCGTTGCCGCCCGCGCCATTTGGGAATCCTGCCGACTGTCCATTACCCAGCCTTGCACCATCTCCGAAAATTCCCGGAGAGAGCCGCAAGAGCTCATATGGATCGCGGTCAATTGCCGGCAGACTCTGGACCTGCCGCGCGCCCAGAGTACCGCTGACCGTGGCATCTTCGGTTGCCAGCGCCGGTGCTTGCCCCGTCACGAGAACCGTCTCCTTCGCCTCGCCTGCCTCGACTGTTACGTCCAGTCCGCGCACCAGTTCGGCTCCGACAGTCACGTCACGCGTGGTGCTCTTCTTAAAAGAGCCAGCCTCGACATCGACGGTATACGTGCCCGGCTCTAGCGCAGAGATCCGATAAAAACCAGAATCATTTGTTTTGGTCGTATGAGCGACACCGGTTGCTTGATTGGTGACCGTAACGTCAGCGCCAGAGATAACTGCGCCGGTTTTATCAGCGACCGTACCTTGGATCCCGGCTCCAAATTGTGCGACCGCCGGAACGGCAAGCAGAAATCCAATCGACAGCCCTACTGTGGCGAAGATCAGAACGCGACCGAAATGACGCATGGAAACCTCCGTAACACTCAAAACGTGTGGGCGCCGCGCAGACGGCGATGGAAAAGGCCTGAGTGAACCCCTAAAGACGAGAAGTAACCCGTAGGAGACTGATTTAGTGGACCATTTCGGCTTATAGCATCGACAAAAAAAGACTGTCAAGAAGTTAAAGTTGTTCGCGAAAAGAATGGACGGCAACCTTTGGCCGCGGCTCGGCAACATTCAGTTACAGAAGATGGGATTGATTGCCGTCGAAGCTGTGTTGCGCAGAGTCGCCCGGCCGGACGACAGATATCCCCGCCAAATTGTGATCGAGACGGAACTGGTGATCCGCAAATCAACAGCTGCGGTCAGCACCGGTTATGCTTGAGAGTCAGCACTCCGAATGGCCGGTTCTCACGCTTCCACAGCCCGGGTTATTTCAATCAGGACGTACACACTCTTCTTGGTCGGTTCGTAACACGGGCTGAACGAATGCACAAATCCGCCCCGGGCCCGATTCATTCTTTGCAGTTGGTAGCGCTCCCGCGCCTCCTCGATGGTCAAGAAGCCTTCGCGTGGAGACAGGGTGTACTGCACGCGGACCATGCGCTTTGCCCTTGGGTCCCACCAGCACTGCGTTTCGCGGACGAAGTATCCAGGTTGCCCGTCGACGTTTTGCTCTCCCAATCTCAGTTCGTAGAACTGCTGTCGCCAGGCCGTAGTCTGAGGAATCTTCGTTTTATAGAGTGTTTCAATCATGACTTGAGGTCCGAGTGATTGTACTAAAATCACCCGCGACCGCAGTCAAGAAGCCACTTCTTCGCTCCCGCAATTCACCCATCGCTGTGGCCGAAAACACTTCTCAACGACGCCCGAGTGGAACTACAAAGCCAAACAATATAAATTGAGGCGCATGCGAAGTCCCGGGGTCCTCTCTTCTTCTGTGCTCGCTACCTTAATCCTCGCTTCAGGATTCGCTCTGCACATGGCGTGGGCATATCCCAAGAGCAGTTCCTCGCCGGTGGCGCGGGATTGGTCTGTGTACGGCGGATCCCAGGAATACCAGCACTACTCGCCGCTCGCCCAGATCAATCTCTCCAACGTGAAACAACTTCAGGTCGCCTGGAGCTACGACACCGGCGAGCAAGGTGGACTGCAAGCCAGTCCTCTCATGGTCGACGGAGTACTGTATGGGATCAGCCCGACACAAAAGATCTTTGCGGTTGATGCCGCCACTGGGAAAGAACTCTGGAAATTCGACTCGGGGATCAAAGGCATGCAACCAGACCGGGGACTCGCTTACTGGGCTGACAAGGACGACAAGCGGATCCTCGTCGGCGTCATGAACTTCCTCTACGCGCTCGACGCGAAGACAGGCAAAACGATTCCATCTTTCGGATCCGACGGCCGCGTCGATCTGCAGGAAAACCTAGGACGCGAGCCTCGATTCCAGTCGATCTCGCTAACCAGTCCCGGAATTGTCTACAAGGATCTGATCATCGTCGGCGGCCGCAATCCCGAAACCTTACCTGCCCCGCCCGGGGACATCCGCGCTTACGACGTTCGCACTGGCAAGCTGCGCTGGTCTTTTCACACCATTCCACACCCAGGAGAATTCGGTTACGACAGCTGGCCGAAAGATGCCTGGAAGACGAGCGGTGCCGCGAACAACTGGGCCGGTATGGCGCTTGATGGTATGCGTGGAATTGTCTACGTTCCCACAGGCTCGGCCGCGTCTGATTTTTATGGCGCCGATCGCGTCGGCGACGACCTGTTCGCAAACTGTCTGATCGCCTTGAATGCTGAAACGGGAGAACGAATCTGGCACTTCCAGGCAGTCCGGCACGATTTGTGGGATCGCGATTTCCCCTCCGCTCCAGTACTGATTACATTGAGACGCGATGGCAAGCCCGTCGATGCTGTCGTTCAGACAAGCAAGCAGGGCTTCTTATTTATCTTCGATCGGGCTACGGGCAAGCCGCTGGTCCCGATCGAGTATCGTAAGTACCCCGCAAGCGTGCTTCCGGGTGAAGTTGCTTCCGCCGAGCAGGGTCTGCCGACATGGCCCGCGCCCTACGCACGGCAGAATCTCACCGAGGACATGCTGACGACTCGCACTCCGGAGGCTCATCAGTGGGCTGCAGAACGGTTCAAAGCTTCGATTCACGAAGGCCAGTTCGTTCCCTTTCGAGTGGGAGCCGAAACGACTGTGTTCCCCGGCTTCGACGGCGGAGCGGAGTGGGGAGGCCCCGCCGTGGATCCTGACACCAACATCCTTTACATCAATTCCAATGAGATGGCATGGACCGCTTCCCTCTTCGAAGACAAAGGAG
>QIAL01000257.1 GCA_003225535.1 Acidobacteriota bacterium
CGAGGTCCCGCCCGGGTAAAACGCATATGACCGCTCCGACATTTCATCGTAGCCGCCAGTCATAACCACAGGCGTTCCGGTCTTGAAGTCGTAGAGCGTAAGATCGACGGCGCAGCCTCGGTTATGACGCGAACCTTGCTGAGGATCCGCTACAAAGATTTTCTTGTCCGGCGGGGTCGCATCCCAAAAGATCTTGGTGACGTACCAGGGACGGTAGGCGTCGTGAATGAGCAATCCATATCCCAATGGCCGCAGTTTTTGCGCAACCCTTGCCAACGCCTCAGCTGCGGGTCGTTCCAGG
>QIAL01000258.1 GCA_003225535.1 Acidobacteriota bacterium
GAAGACATCCCCGGGTTGCTGTTGCAGCGGATCGTGTTCGAACCACTCAATCAGAACGTTGAGCTTTCCATCCTTCTCCAGGACGTAGAGCACATCGTGGTCCCATCCGTACTGCCCGATCAATCCATCAAATTGCCCTGGGGCAGGTGCAGGCTGCCGTGGTTCCACTCGCTTGAGGAGCTTGTCGCCGATGCGAATGCCGACATCCACGGGGACAATTTTCGTTTCAAAATCCTCATCGAGTCGGCCATCGGCAACCAGCCCATCTCCCAACATCCGCAACTCGGACTCGAATCCGCCCCGAACCGTAAGCATGTGCAGCGTCCCCTCGCGCTCCATCAGATCAACCGCATCATCCCCTTCCACATAGCGGGCTGCAAGCTTGCGAGCGAGTTCAGGGGGTACAGGTCTGCCAGTTTCGAACGTGGGAAGAGGCTTACCGGATCGCAAGGCCAGCATCAGTTGCAAAGCATGCCGGGCGACCGCGTTGGTGACCGCGTTCGCGGCATCCATGGTGGTTACCGTCACTACGCCGAGCTTGTCTTCCGGCAAACCGACCACTTCTGTTGCGAAGCCGTAGATCGCGCCACCGTGTCCGATCACGCGATGGCCGTCCAGTTCCGATACTGCGAACCCCAGACCATAGCCCCTCTTTTGTCCTGGCTTCGCGAACTGGGGCGTCCACATCTGCTCCAAGGTTTCGCGTTGGAGGATTTGCGCCTTCGGACCACGGCCGCCATCGAAAAGCACCATGAGGAACTGAGCCAGGTCAGTCACGGTCGAGTACATGCAACCCGCGGGCGCCAACCCCAACTCGAAGGTGGGGGCGGGAAACTTTAACCCGTCGTAGGTCCACATGTACGCTTTGGCAAGCTTGCGAGTCAGGTCAGGTTCGGGAGCAAAGGAGCTCTCGTGCATCCCGAGCGGAGCGAGCACAGCTTGCTTCAGATATTTGAGGAAGGATTGGTGATTCAGTTCTTGGAGCGTGTAGCCGACTACGGCAATGCCTGCGTTTGAATACTTCAGATGTGTTCCGGGATCGTAAACCAGTTCCGTCGAGTTCATGCTGCGTACCGTAGCTTCGAGCGTTGGCTCGGTCGGATCAAAGTAGTTGCCCACCGGCGGCTCGCGCAGCAATCCAGAACGGTGGGACATCAATTCTCTTAAAGTGATCGGGTTGGTGAACGGATTCTGGGGACGAAAATCCGGAATGTATTGGCTTACAGGCGCATCCAGGTTGATCTTTCCCGCTTCCACCATCTGCATGATTCCGATATCAGTGAACAATTTCGATACGGAGCCGACGCGATAGACGGTGTGAGCGGTGGCCGGAATTTTGTGTTCAGGATCCTGATAACCGAAACCCTGCGCCCACACCACCTCGTTCCCATCGACCAGCGCAATCGAGAATGCGGGTAGATCCTTATCCGCCATTTCCTGGCGGATTAAGGATTCGAGTGTCTTGGCGATTGGAGCGTAATTCTTCTGTGGCAGAATGTTGGACTGAATCTGCGCGTTTACAGCTGCTGCCAGGGAGAGCACAGAGACAGCGGTGCTAACCAGAATGTTTCGGAGTCGATTCATGCCTCGCATGCAGAGCTTCCGGTTGATCATGATTTACTTCTTTTCCTGCGGTGTTTTCTCAGGCATCCGGGTAAAGACAATTTCCGGCGCATCCGGCTCGAATGGCGCTGCAATGCCGTCGATGTCTCCACTCATATTGGTGAGAAACCGCATCTTGCCGATATCGACAGCGCCGGTGGAGTTGGGGGGAGCTTCGAAAACGTCATACTCATAGTGATGCAGCGGAAACGACAACTGATTGAGAGCGGCACTCAACCCATCGCGGGATAGCTCGATCGTGATAACACCATAGCCGGGATTCTCGAAACGTCCGGCGTAGTCCTTCAATTCGTGCGATGGATGTGTGTTGGGCTTGCGCTCGGAAAGCTCTTTCTTATTTTCTTCTTCTTCGGCAGTCTTCTGTTTAGCCTCCAGATCCTGGAAATGTTTGACCCAATCGACCGAGTCGAGGCCAAGCAGATGGTCATAAATGTGATACTGGACGATTTCCGGGACAGGATCGTCGTCCAGCAGATTTGTCAGAATCACCACGCCGAGATTCTGGTCAGGGAGCAGCGATAGCAATGCATAGAAGCCATCGATGCCGCCGTTGTGCCACCAGAGCGGATGGCCGCGGTAAGACGAAATCACCCAGCCCATGGCGTAACTGCGTGGGCCGATCTCCTTTGAAGGGGCGCCTCCCGGCATTGGCACCTGTGGACTGTGGTTCAAATTCAGATTCGCTTCCGATACCAGCTGGTGCTCGCCTATTTTTCCGTTTCCCAGTTGGAAGATCGCGTATCGCGCCATGTCATCGACATTGGAATTAATCGAGCCCGCCGGCCCAATGGCACTCATTACATGAAAAGGTATTTCCGACACCTCGCCATTGTGTTCATCCTTGCGATAAGGATGGGCGAAATCAGGACTCTTCTGGCTGTCGACCACTGAAAAATTGCTGGAATTCATCTGCAAAGGCTCGAAAATGCGGTGCCGCACGAAATCTTCCCAATTCTCGCCCGAGACTTTACCGATCAAATAGCCGGCGGTCATGACCAGGATGTTGTTGTAGTGGTAACCACTGCGGAAATCGTGATCGGATTGCAGAAATCGTAACCGGCGCAGCAGGTCTTCGCGGCTGAACTCGGAGCTGTACCAAAGCAAGTCATGGCTGGCCATTCCCACACGATGCGAGATCAGATCGCGCGGAGTCATGCGTTCGCTAGCCACTGGATCGTACATCTGGAATTCGGGAAGGTATTGCCGCACGGGCTTGTCCCAATCGAGCTTGCCTTCATCGTTAAGCATTCCCATGGAAAGCGTAGTGAAAGACTTGGAGATGGAGCCAATGGCAAAGATCGTCTTGGTTGTGACTGGAAGATTGCCTTTGACGTCCCGCAGACCGAAGCCGTGCGAATAGATCAGGTGGCCGTTCTGTACGACTGCAATCGCCAGACCCGGCACTTTCCAACTCCGCATCTGCGCCGGGATGAACTGCTCCAGATCCTCGGGCTCCACCGCGTGCTGGCTTGGCGTGATCTGCGCCGCAACGTGCAGACTAATTACAACTAAGATCACCAGCTGCAGAAGAGCAATCCAGCTTCTCTTCCCTGCCCGTAGCGATGAACGTCGCTGGTGAGCTTCGGCCGTGTTTTCGTCGCTCACTGATACCTCTAATACATTCATCTTTGCTTCACTTTCTTCGCCAAATTAGGTAGCCGGGAATACCCGTAAGGACAACTCCAATCCCGAGCGCCGCGCGGGCGGGTTGCGCCGCAATTGTGTTCAGCACGAACGCAGCAACCGTCGCGATGAAGATCAGCGGAGTCCACGGATAGCCCGGAACCCTGTAACGTACAGATGCCGTACTCTCGCGTTTTCGATAAACAAAAATACTGGCTGCCGCCAGGGCGTAGAAGCTCCAGCCAACAAAGACGACGTAGGTCAGCAATTGTTCGAATGTTCCGGTCACAGCCAGGATCGACGCCCAAAATGCCGTTGCTAGGATCGCTAATGCTGGCGTGCCGAAGCGTGGATGAACTTCCGCCAGCCAATGAAAAAACAGACCGTCCTTGGCCATCGCGTAATAAACGCGTGGAGCGGTCAAAGCGATCGAATGGGCTGCGCTGAAAATCGAGATCAGTATCACAATCACGACAACCCTGGCCACTGTGGGGCTGACCGCCGTGGCCAGTGCAGTCGCAGCCACTCGGCTGGAATTGGCGGCGCCGTCGATACCAAGTGCCGCCACATAGCCGAGGTTCGCCAGAAAATAAATGCCCATCAGGGTGAACACGCCCGCCAGAAAGGCTAGTGGAAAGTCGCGGCGCGGGTTGACTGTTTCTCCCGCGGCGAATGTGGCGTACTGCCAGCCTTCATAAGCCCAAAGAACGCTGACGAGCGCCAAGCCGATGCCCGAGAGTCGGGACGACAGCGACATGACGGGTGCGGCGGAGTGAAGCTGCATGCGGTTGCCAGACCAGAGCAACACGCCAGCAATCGCCAGAATCGCTGACACCTTCAGAGCGGTGGCTACGTTCTGCAGGTTCGCGCTCTTTCGAGTTCCGAGCACATTCACCGCCGCGATGACGCCGATCATTGAAACCGACACAAGTCTTCCGGTCCAGGGCGCAAGAGCGACAACTTCTGCCAGGTAATTGCTGAAGGCAACGGCGAGAGTCGCGATCGAGCCTGTGCTGACAACGAAGAACAGAATCCATCCAAACAAGAATGCGGGGAATCGGCCGAAACAATCGCGGATATAAACATACAACCCGCCCGCTGCCGGGTTCATGGCGCTCAATTCCCCGTAGGTGAGGGCGCCTAGCAAAGACAGGACTCCTCCAACCAGCCATACTGACAGAGCGACGACCAGAGAATTTCCCACGGCTTTGATGACTAAGCCTGGCACCAGAAATATTCCTGAGCCAATTACTGTGCCGATGATTAGGAGCACAAGGTCAGGCAAACGCAGCACGCGGCGGAGCTTCGGATCGTTGGATAAATGTTCGGAGCAGGTCACTGCTGGTGAGGAAGTAATCAAGGTTTGACCCGGTCTAAATCAATCCGGCATAGTTTCTTGAACCCATCGGATCTGGCAACGGGAAAGCAACATGTGTTGCTCGGCGTTG
>QIAL01001010.1 GCA_003225535.1 Acidobacteriota bacterium
CGGGATTGAATTTGACCCAACGCAGTTGCAAGGCGTCGTTGCCTCGGCGACAGCGACGGTTGAGCAAAGCAAAGACAATATCGCTGGAGCCTACGAGGCAGCTCGAGCTTCTTTTCAGAGGTCGTACACCAGCAAAAATAAGAAATGGGTGATCGCTCTCAGTTTCCTGGTCGTGCTCGCCCTAAATGCCAGTTTGATTAGGGTCTACGAGATAATCGCCGCCAATCAAAATCTTACGCAGGCCATTTCGGGGACTGCCTCCACCATGGTAAGTGCTGAGAAGCCAGGTCAGAACCTGGCGAGTGCGTCTCAGACGCCGAATGCCGCTGAGATCTACGACAGAAATCGCCAGACGATCGCAGAGGATTTGCGGAAGTATCCCATCTTACTATGAACCTCCAAATACGCTGAGGACGTGAACAAAGAAGGGCTCTACGAGATGGTGGGGTTATTCCTGATGGGGATCCTGGCAACGCGTTAAACACAAACGGCAGAAAGACGCCGTAATGGCGGCGTGCTGCCTGCCGTGTTCACTCTTGCAGACGATTCCCGGCTTGATCTTTCTGTGATCAATACTGGCCCGAGTAGAAGACGCCTTGGTCTCTTCCTCATCGTCCTTATAACAGCTTGCACTCACGGCTCCCCTGCAGGTCTTGTGCTAGGCTAACTGTGGGAAACCATGAACAGCGGATCAGGCTTACGCGTCGGCAAAATTCTCGGAATTCCCATCTATTTGCACGCCAGCTGGGTAATTGTTTTTGCCCTGATCACGTTTTCCCTCGCCATGCAATTCACGCAAGAACATCCCGACTGGAGCACAGGGCAACACTGGGCTGTGGGAATCTTGACCAGTTTCCTGTTTTTTGGATCCGTGCTCTTCCATGAGCTTTCCCATAGTGTCGTAGCTCAGTACTACAAAATCCGTGTTGTCTCAATCACGCTATTTATTTTCGGCGGCGTGGCACGCATCGAGCGGGAACCTTCCAAGGCCATTCAGGAATTCAATATTGCCATCGCCGGACCTTTGGCAAGCTTCTTCCTATTTGTCGTGTTCAAGAGTCTGACTCTGATTTTTCCCTACAGTGCGATGCTGGGGGCGCTCGCAGCGTGGCTGGCCTACATCAACGTTAGGCTTGCGCTGTTCAACCTCATTCCCGGATTTCCGCTAGATGGCGGCCGTATTTTCAGGGCGATTGTCTGGGGGTCTACCCAAAACTACGCGCGCGCGACACGCATAGCGGGCGCGAGCGGCAAGCTTGTGGCCTACGCATTCATTCTTATTGGTGCCTGGGCGGCCTTTCACCCTGACTTCACGTTCACTATCGGGTCTTCCACGATTTTTTACGGCGGCTTTACTTCCGGTATTTGGACTGCCTTTATCGGTTGGTTCCTTCTAAACGCCGCACAGGAGAGCGTCGCTCAAGTGGCCATCCGGCAGACCCTGTCCGGCCTCAGCGCCGCCGACGTCATGAGCAAGGAAGTACCAACTGTCCCCGGGCACATTACGCTTGAGGAATATGGCGCTGAAGTTCTGCGCACCGGCCGCCGCTGCCATCTCGTAACCAATGATGACCGCCTCGTCGGCATGATGAACGTTCACACGCTCAACTCCGTCCCGCGCAGCGAGTGGGCCCACAACTCCGCCCAGGCCGCGATGATTCCGCGCGAGAGAATTCTCTGGACGTCGCCGGAGGAACCACTCCTGCGTTTGCTGGAGCGGCTCCTGAGCGCGGACGTCAATCAAATGCCGGTGGTGAGCGGCGCAAACGATGGCGCGCCGCAAATTGTTGGCATTGTCACGCGCGATTCCATCCTCCGCGTCATGCAGACGCGCTCCGAACTTGGTCGGCTGGCGACAAGCAGATAGCCGCCCCCGAGCGTTTTACA
>QIAL01000259.1 GCA_003225535.1 Acidobacteriota bacterium
GGAGTCGCGCTGGCCGCAGTCGAACTTCCCGAGACCGGATTCATCAACACCGATTTCTCGTCCGCATTCTTCAACGTGAGCGTCCACAGGACCATCACCGCCGATCAATGTAGCGAGTTCGCGGTGCCGCAGTCGAAGCCGGTAGCGAAGTCTGAGACCGCTGTAGCGTCGCCAGAAGTTGCGAAGACGGAAGGCGCGAAGCAGGATTCTGCGCCCGTAACGAAGTCTGACGCGCAGCCGACAGCAAGCACCGAGCAGGCGAAGTCGTCAACGCCGGCTTCTGATGCCTCGTCGAACTCCAAGCTGATGCTCGGCGACATGGAACTCCGCGCCACCGAAGCCGTCACCGGGGAAGGCACGCGCCAGAGCGACTCCAAGTACTTCCATGTCTACCAGAATGGAGCGTGCTACGAGTTCGCCCTAAACGTCACGACTGATGCCTCGGCCGAAGGCCTGGTCAAGCACGTCGATCGCGACAAAGTCTTCAACCGCCTGGAACAGATTCTCTCCACGGTGAAGATCAACTCAATCACTCCGGAAGTGACCGCCGAAGCCCCAACTCCAGCTGCTGCGCAAACGCCCGCGCAGTAATTTGAAAGGGAGGGTGCCCCGTCCTGGTCTCGCCGGTCTTTGGCGAGACAGGGCGGGGTTTTTGACTTTCCCAGTGTCCTCGGTGGTGAGTCCGTCTCTTTGCAGCTACATCAGATAAGTTCGTGAAAAGGCAGGAAATGGATCCGATTCCCAACCGGACAGTGGCCGCTTGACCGCTGTCCTTCGGTCATACAGGGGACTGTCCAATTAGGGGTATTCTTGATGGACTGACGGTGTGAGGGCCTTCGCAAAGTATGCAATGTCCGCATTGCCACAGCACTATAAGCACGCACTCAAAACACTGCAAGCGCTGTGGCGGGGCCATTCCTGCCGGGCAGCATCTGCTGGAGGAGTGCGGATTGACTGAGCCCGCACCCGCTGTTTCACGGACTACCACTACTACTGCTTCTGCCCGAGGCTCCGCCGTCCGATACCGTTTCGCGCGGCTCGGCGACCGCTTTATTGCCTTTGCGCTCGATATCGCCCTGCTCTTTGGATTGTTCGCCATCGTCGATGCGTGGGCCTTTATGCGCTGGGGCGCGTTCGACGCGGCTGAACTGCAGCTCACAATTGCTTCGCTGGTGATTGCTGTAACACTCAACAGCGCCATACTTTTTCTCTATGGCTGGCTGATGGAGGCGGCGTGCGGCGCCACACTCGGCAAAGTTTTGGTGGGAATTCGAGTGGTGCGAACGACGCAACGCGGCGCGTTGGCCGCCTGCGCTCTGCGGAATCTTCTGCGCATCGTCGACGGCCTGGCCTTCTATCTGGTGGGAACTGCCGTCGCAGCCTGCTCGGAAGGTCGGCAGCGAATCGGCGACATTTGCGCGCGTACGGCCGTAATCGAAGAAACATTCGGCATCGCCGCCAGAGTGAGTGCAATCGTGTTATGGATCGTGACCCTGGCTGGAGCTGGCTGGGCTGTCCCGCGGATATGCTCGACCAACAATCCGGGACATACGGGCTATCTGAGTCAGGTGGTCGTCCGCATTGGCACAACGGGAAGGTCTGCTTATTTCCGCGTCGGCGGTTTTACGTTGGACCTTCACTCCTGACCAGAAGCGGCCCGCGGCTGCTTTGGTTTTCCTTTTTTGGGAGAGTGGGCTTTCGGTGGGTATCCCCCCTTCCCCCCGGGTCTACTGGAATCATTGAGTTAGCGGGGAATGCCGGGAAGATCTGTGGGGCTCAATCACTTGCGGGTAAAATCTTGAGGCGCAATGACTTAGCCGGCACGCTTCCGATCTTTTGTGTCCCAATACGAGTATGAGAGATTCAAAAATCTCAGTCAAGGGTGAACATTGCGGCGCTGTGGAAAACCCTCGTGATGGCAGGGGGAAATCCCCATCTCTGGCAACATCGGCCAGAAGTGGGGCCCCGGATCCTTATTGAATGGACACGGTTCAGGCATCCCTCCGGGATGCTTGTTCTGTTCTCGTTGCTGACCCGCCAGTGAAACTGGCGGGCTATTGTCAGTCGTCCCTGCGGGACGATTGGGCCCCCTGCGGGAACGATTGGGGCGGTCGGTTTCGTGGTGATTCCCATCACTGCCATTGTGCTTCGTTACTCTTATCCTCTGCAGTTCATCATTCTTCTTTCCGCATCCTCGGAGAACTCAATCATGAGTCATGCCCACTCGCGCAGATGTTTTCTGGAAGCCTCACTGGTTGCTGGAGCCGCGATTGCCACGCCGCGCAATCTCTTCGCGACAGAAGCGCCGCATCTCTCGCACGCTCTTGCTTCGACAAATCTCGCAGCCAGCGCTGCCCCTAAGCCCGCCTTCGCGGTCACCGACTATCACGTTCATCTAAGCAATACGCTCACAATCGATCAGGCGCTGCAACTCGGCAAGGAGCGGGGAGTGCAGATCGGGGTTGTCGATCACCCCGGGCCGGGATTCCCCATCAACAGCGATGCCGACCTCAAGAAATACATCGATGGATTACGCAAGTATCCCGTGCACGTCGGGCTGCAGCCTGTGTATACCGGATGGTCGAAGGGTTTTTCGAAGCCCGTTCTCGACCAACTAGACTATGTTCTGATGGACGCGCTCACGCTGCCGCGCCCCGGCGGCGGATGGCTCGCGATCTGGCAAATCGACACCGTGGTCGACGACGGCGAAGAATTCATGACGCACTACATGCCGTTCATCGAGCAGGTGCTGACCACCGAGCCCATCGACATCTTCGGCTGGCCCACGTTCCTGCCCGTACCCATCGCGCGGCAGTACGCGCAGCTCTGGACCCCGCAGCGTGTCGACCGCATCATCGAGCTGGCGCGCGCCCGCAAGATCGCCATCGAGATCAACGAGGTGGCGCACGTCCCCGACGAGAATTTCATCGGGCGAGCTAAACGGGCCGGTTTGAAATTCACCTTCGGGACGGATTCGCGGAATGAACATGCGGCGCATTTGTATTACTGCTACCAGATGGCGCAGAGATGCGGGCTACGTGAAGAGGATATGTTTATGCCTAAAAGAAAGTAACCAGGAGAAATAAGAGAAAGTAATCAGGAGGAAGTAGAGGTCAAACGAGTCGACAGCGGCCACTCGCGATTCAATGGGAAGTGAATCGAAAGGAGTCGAAATCTGAGCCCACAGGCCTGGTTTTCGCCAGTTGAGTTACTTAGGTGGAGCGCATAAATACGTTAAAGGACATCAATAATCCCGCTGCCAGTCAGGATCCAGTTCCTTTTCAAAAGCCAGATCGTCGACGCTGCTGAGATAATGCCCGCTGAGAGGAGAGGTGATGAAAAGGCTAGTGTTTGCAGTGTTCGTCTGTGCGGCAATCACGTTGACGTTGGCCGACACGAACAAGAAAGAGATCATCGCGTTCACCCCCCTACAAGTGCGATGGTTCACCCCGTCGTACTACACCGATGGCCGCGAGCGAGCGCAGTTGCTCGGGGATTCAAGTCAGGGAGGTGCGTGGGTCGATCGTGTCAAGATGCCCGCCGGCAAACGTGTCCTGGCGCATACGCACCCCCAGGACGAACTGGTCACAGTCATCGAAGGAACCTGGTATCTGGGCGAGGGAACGAAATTCAACCTCACAAATCTGAAAGGGTACCCCGCGGGCAGTTTCATCGTCATCCCGGCTGGCGTACCTCATTTTGTTGCTGCGAAGGAAGGTACCGTGATCGTTCAGCTGAACGGCAATGGCAAATTTCACACTGATTACATTGAGAAATAAGGAGTTGCTAAGAGTGAGTCATCGGACGCTGCTCATTGTCTACGTAAGACGGCCCGATGACGAATGATAGATCATTACGGACGCTCAAAACCACCGATTGTACGTATTGTCGATTTCCTAACCCTACGGTTTGATGACTTGGCGACGGCCGTCTTTATTGGTCATTGTCAGCGAGGTCTCTCCGGCCTCGGAGCTTAGCACCATGTAGGTGGGATCGATTCCTCCGCTGAGGTCAATCCCCGAGGCCTGCTCGGTTGTCGCAATCTTTACGGAAGGCCGACCATCGGGACGAATCAGCCGAAGTACGACCGCTTCGGGGAAAACCTTTAGACCGTGCTCAGTGATCGAACCATCCGCCCTACGCGCCGGACCTTCGGGAATGACCGAGATGGACGCTCGCACTTTCCCTTGGGAATCGACGATCTCAAGCGCGTGTGCTCGAACTACCGGCGCGGGTTCGCTTGCTCGTACTGGCGCGGCGTGGTGCAACAGGACGAAGATCAGCATTCCAAGATTCACCAACGTTAGTGCTGCTAGTGCGTGAGTTTTCTTCACTGCGGCCTCGATTCGAACTCAGGATTCCCTCGGGCTGGGTACACCGTTGTCGATTGTATGACGGATCATCCCGAGAAAAGGAGAGTGTCGTTGGCGAAAAATCTCCATTTCACTCATCTACCGTGAGGAAAACAGTTTTCCTTTGGCTCACTTGTGTAACGGCCTGATTTCAACAGTTGGGAAAACTCAACGAATCAGAAATGGGCACAGGCAGCCTTAAGCATGGATGACTCCTACGTTTTCCGTTTTAGAAGTTTCCAAAATGCCGGACGCGGATTGGCGATCACTGAGGCAAACAGACTGTCTGTTCCGGTTGCCTTAGAACGATCGTCACTGTCGCGTGCTTCCTCTGCTGCTGAATCCGCAGGCATTTTAGTCAGTTCATCGAAAGCTACTTCTTCCGAAAGTAGAGGGGCGACAATTTTGAGGCTCTCAATTTCGTGGCGGACACGAGCAACGTCTGCTTCTTTTTGCCGCAAAAGTTCACACGCATCTGTCAGGGCTAATTCGTCAGAAAGCAGAGAGGAGACTAATTTCAGGCTCTGGATTTCGTGATGGACAATGGCAACGGCTGCTTCCTTCTGCTGCAGAACTTCATAAACGTCCTTCATCGGTACTCCTTGGGAGGGTGGACCCATCACAGCGTTCCCGTTCGTGAAGGCTATAAGAAGAATATGAGCTTTACTTCAGAAACTCAACGGGCAGAAGGTGCAGAATCCTTGCAATTTTACTCATTGAGGAATTTTGGAGTGTAATCTCATCTGTTTGCAACAGATTGGGCGATGACTACAATGTCAGTCCATGCGAAAAGCTGCCGGAATCACTCTCATTTACTTGGGAGTAATCGGGTTCGCAATTTGCGGCATCGTGTTGCTCCGGCTGCCGATTCCCGGAGTTGTGCTCCGAAATCTGAGCAGTTTCGGATTTCACGTTCATCCTGTGGAAGGACGCCGGTTTCCTTTGATTGATCTGTGCTTCGAGCACGTCGATACCTTGGGAGCGTACAGCATCCCGTCGGAGACCGGCCTTCTCATCTCATCTGATTGCAACAGTTGATCTCCACCCCGTCGTGGATTTTGCGACAGGGTGGATTTTTTTGATTTTCCGGATGCCCGGAATGTTGTGCGGAGATCCTGGCGCTTGCGTCACACTGGTTGGCGTTACTGTGAACACAAACAGCTTGCCAGCCTTCGTGCTGATCGCGTAGAGGTGGTTCGCTTTATCCCAGAACAGCTGGTTTATATAGTCTTTGGTGAGCAGTCCTGTGTAGTGGGTAATCGGATTCCCGCCGTTGAAGTGAAACACTTGCAGTCCTAAGGGTCCCGCCACTGCCAAGAGGTTGCCCGAGGGAGACATCTTGTAATCGTTGACGGAATATGTCCCACCGCTGGTTTGCACTACAGCAGTTTTGGGCATGTTCTGATACGTGCTTTTGGTGGTGAGGTTTCCCGAACTGTCCGCTGTGTAGACCGCGAGTTGCGTCGCCCCGTCGTTATTCCCAAAGCCGCCCTGCGCTGGTGTAACTGCCACGGCCACGTGGTTGAACGGATCGGCGGCAGCCCCCACATATGGACAAAAGCCTGTCCCCGGAGGTGGCGTGGGGAGCGCCGGATTGGTGCTCAGAGGAGATAGTGACCCATGGCTACTGCGCGTCGCCCCAAAAATGCTTGGCGTAAAGTGATAGCAACTCGACGAGTAAGCGAATTTGTTGTTCGCTATGAAACTCATTGGGCAACCATGCCCCGGACCTTGGTAATAAATGCTCAGATAGGTGAGTGCGCCGTTGGATTGATCAATGCTGTATGACAGACAGTCATTGTTAGTGGTGTAATAATTGGCATAAAGAGACGACCCCGTGTGATCGAGAAGAAGGCTCGTCACTCCGCCGCCCGAATCATTGACCACAGTCTGATTCTTCAGTGTTAGCGTCCCGTTCGAGGCGATGGAATAAGAATTGATCGTCTGCCCGGCGCTTGAGCCTGTGGCTTCGACTCCGAACAGCCATGCACCGTTCAGCGCCAATTCTCCTACGTTGTCCGGAAACGGCGAGCCTGAGACCGGAGTAAGTGCCCCATTGGCACCGGCTGCATACGCATTCACCTTATTGTTTCCAGAGCTGCTGATGTACCTCGACACGTACACATAAGCAACAGGCGACGAACTGGCTTGAATTGCAGTTGGTGAAGACGCGGTCTGAGCGGATGCCAGAACTGTGCTGGCGCAGACCACTGCGGAGGCAAGCAAGAACATTCCAATCCTGCGAATCATACAACGACCTCGAATTCCATTCCGGGAATTGACGATCAGACAAGCGGACCGTTGGATGCTCGACAGGTCTCGCCAGTTGGGACTTTCAACCCTGTAAGCATTTCCCTGTAGAGGTGAGCAGACTCTTTGCGATTGTGGTGCTAACAAATCTTCATCATCTTTTGTCCGGAGCCGGAATCATGCATACTCGATTCGGAAACTCCGATTCCGGTGATGCTGTGCAGTTCGAAAAGCAGAGCACAGGCCAATGGCAGGAGGAAGACTGACGAAAAATCGCCGTACACTCATCGTGCCCCTAGCCGTATTTTCGACTGGTAGGGTAGCATCGCCCTCTCGACCACCCCATGATGTCGGTATGCGCCAGGCGGGGGCGCTCGTTTCTCTCACGCACGTCTCCCGCGCGCACGGTCCGATTACACGCACCGCCAGGACCACCTGCAACTTATGACAGTTGCTCGCCAGTCCCCAAGAAAATCAAATCTCCTGCAACCAGGAGGAACAGACCAGTGAGCAGATTAGTGGCAGTGGTATTGATCGGATCGTGGATGCTGAGTGGAACGATAGCGCGTGCGCAGACTGCACCAGCGCAGGGCGCTAATCACGTTATTAGCGATCAGGACTTGAACCTGCTTCGTAAAGATCTTCGGTCGAAGAAAAAACAGCTGATCGCAGCGAACCTAAAACTGACGGACACGGAAGCTTCAAAGTTCTGGCCAGTCTACGACCAGTATGTAACGGAGCAGATTGCGATCAACGACAAGAAATTTGGCCTGATTCAAGACTACGCGGATAATTGGGGAAGAATGACTAACGAGCAGTCTTTGTTGTTTTCACGGCAGTGGCTGGACATGGACATTCAGACGGCGCAACTGCGGCAGAAATATGTACCGATCGTGTCCAAAGTACTGGATGGAAAGAAAACAGCGACCTTCTTCCAATTAGACCGTCGCATTGCGATGATGATGGAACTGCAGGTGGCATCGCAGATGCCGTTGGTACAAGAACAGGCTCAATAGCCGCCGGAAGAAAACGAAAGCGTGAACGAGGGCGACTATTTTCCACCCAGGGGTAAGTCGATGCTCAAGTGGCAAACGCCCAGATGTGGAAGTGATCGAAACAGGTCGAGATTTAAGTGCTGAGGACTTGATTACAACATCTCTAACGACAGTCGTTGTGACATCAGTTATTTCAGAGTTGCCTGTAATCCAGCGACTGACCTCTGCAAATTCTTGCACTCTTGACAAATGGAATGAGCGAGCATAGCGTTGCCCCATTCAGAAAGCCGCTTGGAGTTCGAAAGCGAAGCTCCCCACAGAACATCAAGTGCACACGTCGTGTGCGACGTCTGAGCAAGCGGCCTCGGCCCTGGCTCGAACGCTTCTGTTGAACTGGAACCATGGATCCAGTGATCAAATTCGGTCACAGTGCGGTTGCCACTCCGCTGCGGGGACGTCGCAATTCCGGGTCTATGCGTCGTGCAGTATTCGGGTTAGTCGGTGTTGTGGGCGTTCTAGCGTTCATTTTCTCTGCCGTCTCGCCGGACGACGACGAAATTCAGCAAGAGTTTGCTCAAGGCAGTAAGAGCAGACAAGATGTTGTCCGAAATTGGAAGTCGATACCCAGAGTCCGCGTTACTCTAGTTAACCTCGTTCACAATGCCATTGTTCCGCGAAGACCGCCTCCCGTTCATTGCTCCGCGATAGCGCGCGTTCTTATTCGTGATGTAAAGAACGCCGCGACAGCATTGCCGAATCGAACCTGCGGCCGTTCTCCTCCCACCGGATCATCTCGAAATTCCTTGAGCTCCTAGGTCCCGCGCGCGGAAACACGTCAGGTGTTGCTGCTTGCGCAGGTCCAGAAACCAACACCCGGCGATGCGTGATGCATTTCCCACCATCTTGACGGCTGACGACAACAGCCGCTGATCAATTGATCACAACGAGGAGTAACTCAATGGACAGCAAATTGAAAATGAGCGGCATCTGGCTCGCAATAGTTCTCGTGTGTCTCGGGCAGGGCCTCTGGGCCCAGTCCGCGAATGTCACAGTGTTTGCTTCGGGATTCAATAATCCTCGAGGTTTGAAGTTTGGCCCCGACGGTTACCTTTACGTCGCCGAAGGGGGTGCGGGCGGCAACAAGTCAACGGCCGGTGTGTGCAGACAAGTTCCCGGCGCTGGTCCATATACCGGTGACTTCACGGCACGCATCTCCAAAGTCGCTCCCAACGGGGCGGTCTCAACCGTAGTGGATGGGCTACCCTCCAGCCAGACCAACCCCGGTTTGGGCAACTTGGTGAGCGGCGTGGCCGACGTGGCCTTCGTTAACGGCAAGCTATACGCGATTCTCGCCGGAGCAGGATGCTCCCATGGTCTGCGGGGTACGAACAACGCCATAATCCGCGTCAACTCTGACGGCACTTGGTCCGAAGTTGCCAATCTTAGTGCCTTCCAGAAGACTCATCCGGTGGCCAATCCCGAGCCTGATGATTTCGAACCGGACGGTACCTGGTACGGCATGGTTGCGACCGGCAACGTCCTGTATGCGGTCGAACCGAACCACGGCGAACTCGATGCCATCACGACGGATGGACAGATCCGCCGAGTCGCAGATATTTCCCGTATCGAGGGACACATCGTACCCACTGCCATCGTTTGGGGCGGCGCGAACTTCTTCGTCGGCAACCTCGAGCGGTTTCCCATCCACGGCGAAACATCGAAAGTCTTGAAGATCACACCCGACGGAAGCATCACCACGGTGGCCATTGATTTCTCGACCATCCTCGGATTAGCCATCGACAGCAAGCACCGCCTCTACGTGCTGGAGAACACGACCGGTAACCCCTTCCCCACGCCGGGCACGGGAAAGGTCCTCCGCATTGATGGCAAGCACCAGTACACCGAAATTGCAACTGGCCTCAATTTGCCTACCGCCATGACGTTCGGACCCGACGGCAACCTCTATGTCTCCAACTGGGGTTTCGGCCCTCCTCCAGTTGGGATGGGACAGGTAGTCAAGATCACGTTGCCAACAGACTGAAACTAGCTCGTCGATTGGGGCGCTCCTGAGCTCCGACTAGGAGCGCCCGCTCTTTCTGAGTATTTCTTTTACCCCTCCAGCGACTTCGATCCCGGCTGTGACAACGAAATTAGGAGCATTTCCGTCGCTCCTTCACTCCTTAATTGTGAACTGACACTTGTGACAGGTCCCAGCTCCTTGCCTTGAATGAGAACTGAAGCGCATTCTTCCGGGGCAACACCACTTTCAAAAGAGATGGAGCGCCGATGAGACGGAGTTGCACGCGATTTTTGTCCATTGTCACATTCATTACTGTGCTGGTAGCAGCCAGTGCGCCGAGGATTCTTGCGCAGGATACGGGCTCAGCCACAACTGAATCCTTGGAAAAGTCATTTCCGGCGAAGCGACCGTACTCGCCGTATGCCGACCGGGCATTTCCAACGCGCGTCTTCTTTGGTGATACACACCTCCATACTGCATTCTCGATGGATGCGGGGGCTTTCGGCGCGCGCTTGGGGCCTCGTGACGCTTATACCTTCGCGAAGGGCAATCAAGTGACATCGAACACTGGGCAGCGCGTGAAGCTCTCGCGGCCGCTCGACTTCCTCGTCGTCTCTGATCACTCCGATGGCATGGGGTTTTTCCCGCTGATATTGGGAGATATCGAAAGCGATTTTTCCCTTTCCAGGCACTTCCTCCTATCGTGGGGCGTGGGAGGAAACGATCAAGGCCGCCGACGAAGCGAATGATCCCGGGAGGTTCACCGCTTTTATCGGATATGAGTGGACCTCGAACACATCAGGCAACAATCTGCACCGCAACGTGATCTACCGCGACAACGGAACCAAGGCTAGCCTGATGGAGCCTTTCACGACCATGAAGCCTCTCGGTAGCGATAACCCGCGGGATCTCTGGAAGTGGATGGCTACTTATGAAGAGAAAACCGGGGGGCGGGTATTGGCAATCGCCCACAATGGAAACCTTTCGAATGGTCGCATGTTTCCGCTGATCGAATCCTTCACTGGCAAACCTGTGGATCGTGAGTATGCTGAAAAGCGGGCGCACTGGGAGCGACTGTATGAGGCGACTCAGACCAAGGGCGATGGCGAGACCCATCCCTTCCTCTCTCCCAACGACGAATTTGCCGAT
>QIAL01000221.1 GCA_003225535.1 Acidobacteriota bacterium
GAAAATGTGATTCACGCGATCGCGGGATTTGAACTCGGCTAACCGTGAAAATCAAAACAGAGTCAGAATTGGAAGAATTGCTCTCGCGCCCCGACGCGCAAACCGCATCGACGATGGCGGCGCTGGACGGCGATCTTCTCATCCTCGGCGTCGGTGGCAAGATGGGTCCAAGCTTGGCCCGTCTTGCGCGGCGTGCGATTGAGCAGGCAGGCATCAAGAAACGGGTGTTCGCGGTAGCGCGGTTCACGAATGACAAACTCCCGTCCGAACTCACTGCTAACGGCATCGAAACCATCGCCTGTGATCTGCTCGACCGTACTTCGCTCGACAAGCTTCCCAATATCCCCAACGTCATCTTCATGGCTGCGCGAAAATTCGGCACCTCTGGCGAAGAATATTTGACGTGGGCTATGAATACCTATTTGCCTGGGCTGGTCGCCGAGCGCTACCGCAACTCCAGAATCGTGACGTTTTCAACGGGAAATGTTTACCCCTTACGTCCACTGGCGGAGGGTGGAGCCGTGGAGACGACATCGGTGGGTCCCGTCGGTGAGTATGCGCAGTCGGCTCTGGGCCGCGAGCGCATGTTCGAATATGGATCGATGCGATGGCGCACGCCGGTCGTCATCCTCCGCCTCAACTACGCAGTCGAGCTACGCTACGGAGTGCTCGTGGATATTGGACGGGCTGTATTCGAACGCCGTCCCATCGACCTGTGTATGCCGCGTGTGAATGTGATCTGGCAGCGCGATGCTAACTCGTGGTGCCTGCGGTCCTTCGCCCACTGCCAGTCTCCGCCCCTGGTCCTGAACATCACCGGCCCCGAAACGCTTGCGGTGCGGGACATCGCACTCGAATTTGGCCAACACTTTGGCGTCGAACCCACTTTTGTTTCCTCAACGGAAGGCTCCACCGCACTGTTGAGCGACACCAGCAAAGCCCAGGGCCTTTTCGGGAGTCCTACGGTCCAACCGAAGGAAATGATCGAATGGATTGCGAATTGGATTCGCGACGGCGGTGCAGTGCTTAATAAGCCAACGCATTTTCAGACGCGGGACGGGAAATTCTGATGCAGTTGCGCGAGAAACTGCTTTCGGGCCTGGTAATTCCCGCCCATCCTCTGGCTCTGAATTCCCAGCGCCAGCTGGACGAGCGCCGCCAGCGCGCTCTGACTCGGTACTATCTGGCCGCAGGCGCAGGCGGCCTCGCTGTGGGAGTTCATACTACCCAGTTTGCCATTCGCGATCCCAAGTTTGGATTGCTTGAAAGGGTGCTTGCATTAGCTGCCGAGGAGAGTCGCGGCAATGACATCGTCAAGATTGCCGGCGTCTGCGGCAGAAACAAGCAGGCGCTAGCCGAAGCGGAACTCGCTGCAAGGTTGGGCTACGATGCCGTCCTGTTGAGTCTTGCCGATCTTAAACACGAAACCATTCCTCAGCTTCTGGATCACGCGCGCGCCATTGCCACCGTCGTCCCGATTATCGGTTTCTACCTCCAGCCTGCCGTTGGAGGACGACTGTTGCCCTACGAATTCTGGCGTCAGTTCGTTGAGATTGAAAAAGCAGTAGCGATCAAGATCGCACCGTTTAACCGCTATCAAACGCTCGACGTCGTTCGTGCCCTTGCGCAATCAGGCCGCGCCCAAGATCTCGCTCTGTACACCGGAAATGATGACAACATTCTGAACGACCTGCTCACGAAGTTCGACTTCGGCACTCAGCCGCTCCGAATCGCCGGCGGCTTGCTGGGGCATTGGGCGGTGTGGACCAAGACTGCTGTTTCTCACCTTGCCCTCGCCAAGCAGCACTCCGATCCCGTTCCTGGCGCACTGCTGACTCTGGCTCAGCAAATCACGGATGCCAATAGCGCCATCTTCGATTCCGCGCACAATTTTAAGGGATGCATTCCGGGCATTCATGAGATATTGCGGCGTCAGGGCCTGCTCGATGGACGCTGGTGTCTTGACCCTGAGGAGGAACTCTCTCCTGGTCAGAGCGCGGAACTCGATCGCGTGTGCGAATCCTATCCGCATCTTCAGGATGACGCATTCGTAAAGGAGCACCTTGATGAATGGCTTCGCTAATATTGTGCTGCTAATGCTGTTTGTCTCAGGCGTGGCCGGAGCTTCGGACCAAGCCGTGATCGAGATTGCCCGCGCAACCGAGGATGTTCCTCTGCAACTTGATCCCACGTCAGAATTCTGGCGTGCCTCACGCCCCGTCTACATGGAGAATGATAAATTCGGGAAGATTATTCCTCGGTACCGCACCGAGGTCCGGACACGCTGGACGAAGAGCAATCTCTACTTTCTGTTCGTCTGCCCCTACGAGGAACTCCACCTTAAGCCTGCGCCAAATACTCAGAAAGAAACCAACGAACTATGGAATTGGGACGTCGCCGAAGTCTTTGTCGGCTCCGATTTTACGAATATCAAACGCTACAAGGAGTTTGAACTCTCCCCGCAAGGAGAATGGGTCGATCTGGAGATCGACCTGAGCCAGCCGCACCACGAAGATGGGTGGACCTGGAACTCCGGCTTCGAAGTGAAGGCGCGCATTGATAAAGGCACGCACACCTGGTACGGAGCGATGCGCATCCCCTTGGCCGCGATCGACGCGCGTCCGCCAGTCATCGGAAACACCATGCGCATCAACCTGTTTCGGAGTCAGGGGCCGCCCTCGAATCAGCAAGCCGTAACTTGGCAGCCTCCTCTGAACGATTCGTTCCACGTTCCTGAACGTTTTGGTTTGATCCGATTAGTGGAAAAGCTCGCAGAGAAGGAGTGATTCGCTTGTATATGTCGACTATCAATAGGGCTGTCTTGCTCAGCGCGTCCGCCATTCCGATTCTCGTTCCGCAATTTGCTCGTGCGGCTGATACCTATGCCGTGACTGTGGAACACGGCGTCGCGGTGACGATGCGCGACGGCACTGTACTTCGCGCCGATATTTACCGGCCAGTGGCGCCAGGAAGATTCCCCGTTCTTCTTACGCGAACGCCCTACGATAAACACAGCGACGGCGACGTTGATTTCGGCCATAAGGGAGCGGCCCGCGGTTACGTGGTAGTCAACCAGGATGTTCGCGGACGCTACACATCGGACGGCGAATGGTATCCGTTCCTGTACGAATCGAACGACGGCTACGATACTGTCGAATGGGCGGCGGCCCTTCCTTATTCCGATGGCAGAGTAGGAATGTATGGAGGCTCGTATGTCGGAGCCACCCAGATGCTAGCTGCGATTGCACATCCGCCGCATCTCGCCGGGATATGTCCGGTCGTCACCGCGAGCAACTACCACGATGGGTGGACATACCAAGGCGGTGCCTTTGAACAATGGTTTAACGAGTCGTGGACCTCTGGTTTGGCCCAGGATACGCTGAACCGTTTCGTGCGAAGTCACACAAATGCGTTGAACGGCATCGCGAAACTTCCTCTCACTCAATACCCGCTTTTCGATTTACCCCAGGCATCCTCCGATGCAGACCTGCTGCATTCTCTGGCCCCGTACTTCCTCGACTGGGTGGCTCACCCCGGTTATGACGAATATTGGAAGAGGTGGTCGATTGAGGATCACTATGCCGACATCAGCGTACCCTCGCTGACTGTCGCGGCCTGGTATGACATTTTTCTGGGCGGATCATTACATAACTATGTCGGAGTGAAATTGCATGGCAAGGACGAAGCCGCGCGCCGGGGGCAACATCTCCTTGTCACAATCGGCGGCCACGCCGGTTCCAGCCGGAAGATTGGCGATGTAGATTTCGGCCCCGCCGCCCCGTTTGACGAGGACGAAACCACTTTGAACTGGTACGACAATCTGTTCAAGAACGTTGCCAACGATTTCTCGCACCCCAAGCCTGTCAAACTTTTCGTTATGGGCACCAACCAATGGCGTGAGGAGGAGGATTGGCCCCTCGCTCGTGCCCGCAACACAAGATACTTCTTGCATTCGGAAGGAAAGGCCAATTCATCGCGCGGCGACGGCGCTCTCATGACAGCAACTCCTCGCTCGGACAAGCCTGACCAGTACGTCTACGATCCTGCAAACCCCGCGCCCACGGTCGGTGGTCCTTTATGTTGTGACTCCAGGCACCTCGAACCCGGGCCCCACGACCAGCGCGCGATGGAAGCACGCTCTGATGTTTTGGTCTACTCAACGCCTCCGCTGGAGCAGGACCTGGAAGTAACTGGGCCTGTTCAGCTCGAACTCTTTGCCAAATCCTCCGCCGTTGACACTGACTTTACGGCCAAGTTGGTGGACGTCGGGCCAGACGGATTCGCGCAGAACCTCACAGAAGGAATAGTTCGCGCACGGTATCGCAATTCGCAGGAGAAGACAGAACTCCTGAACCCAGGCCAGATTTACAAGTTCACTGTTGATTTATGGGCAACATCCAACGTTTTCCTCAAGGGACACACGTTGCGACTGGAGGTCAGCAGCAGCAATTTTCCCCGTTTCGATAAGAACCTGAACACAGGTGAGAGCGCCGCCGTCGGCGAAAAGTCAATACCGGCGACGAACACGATCTACCACGATGCCGAGCATCCCTCGGCACTGATTCTTCCGATCGTGCCGACCACCTGAACTGATAACCAGCAAAAAGGGCCGCCCTTCGACGCGGGTCTGAACTATATCTCAGGAGCTTTCATGCCGCACAGCACGTCGAAATGCATCTTCCTTGCCCCGGCACCACGGATCGTATCCGACATTTTTGATGAACACGACCTGCTTCGGTTGCGTGCCCTTGGAGATGTGGTGATTCACGGATGTGGCCCTGTCACAGATGAAATCTTTGAAGAGAACGCCGCGAGAGCAGAAATCATCATCGGCCAGATTGACCTGCCCGAACCACGCCTGAAACGCGCCACGTCGCTCAAAGCGGTATTCAATGTGGAGGGCAATTTTCTTCCTAACATTGACTACGCCTACTGCTTTCGACACGGCATACGTGTTCTCAATATAAGTCCGGTATTCGCTGAGCCCGTCGCCGAGGCGGCGTTAGGCATGGCTATTGACCTCGCCCGCGGCATCACCCGGTCAGATCGCCACTTCCGCCTGGGTACCGAGCAATATGGTTTGGCCGCGAACACCGAAGCGTTCTCCCTCTTCCGCCAGGCGATCGGTTTTATCGGGTTAGGCGATCTCGGTCGTGCGATCTTGCCATTGCTTCGCCCATTCGGTTGCCGCGTTCGCGCATACGACCCGTGGCTGCCAGCAGAATATATTCAAAGCTTGAGGTGTGAAGCCGCATCCCTGGATGAGGTCCTGCACTGCTCGCGCCTTGTTTTCGTAGTCGCGGGGGCCACATCGCAGAATCATGGCTTTCTAGGCGCAAAACAGTTCTCCTCAATGCAACCGGGGGCCGCATTAGTCCTGGTCAGTCGCGCAGCAGTCGTGGATTTTGAGGCGATGCTCGATTTCGCCAAGAAAGGGCACATCCGCGTCGCGACCGACGTTTTTCCCGAGGAACCGCTGCCTCCTTCACATTGGGCACGGCACACCGACAATGTAATTCTCAGCTCGCATCAGGCCGGCGCAATGGAAACGGCGATCAAGGGGATCGGAAAACTGGTTGTTGCGGACGCGGAACTGATTGCCCGCGGGCTTCCACCGATTCTGTGCAAAGTTGCTCAGCCTGAGACTGTTGCCCTGTTTCGGAGTAAACCCATCAGCAAAACATGACAGAACGGAAAGCCCGGCCAGCAAATGGTACCGCGCCGGTCGCACGGCAGGATGAAGCGATCGGCATCAGCGAGTCGCACGCTCGCGAGGCAGCTTCTAGTGTGGGCCGGTTGCAGGCTGACCCGGGTTCACGTTTTGTAATTTCTGGAATTCCTGCATTTCCCGTTCTGCCTCTGACACTTTGCCTTGCTTGCGATAAAGGCCCGCCAGCGCAAAGTGAGTCTGCACAGCAAGGTCACTATCCTTTTCGATGGAAAGCAATTTCAGCCAGGATTTTTCGGCGTCATTCACGTCGCCTTCGAGCAGCGCAGTCTTGCCCAGCGCGTAAAGAGTTTCCGGCATCTCCGGTCGCAAATGATCGGCCCGGCTCAACTGCTCGCGGGCTTCACGCGCCTTACCCTGCTGAAGCAAAGCGGAGCCCAAGCGGTACGCCGCTTCGGCGTTCCCGGGCTGCAGCTTTGTTTGCGCACGAAACTCTGCTTCCGCCTTTTCCCATTGCGACGACTTGGCGTAGACGTCTCCAAGTTCCAGGTGGAGTTCGGGGGTGTCAGGACCCTGCTTCAGCGCGTCGAGAAATTCCCTTTCGGCCTGCGGCATCTGACGTAATACAAAATAATTTTCTCCCATCGCCTGATGCGACCTTGCCGAGCTCGGATAGATGGCTATCAATGTGTCGACAGATTCCTTGGAGAGAAGTCCGCTGGCGCGGCCAAGATAGTACAGAAGATCGGGATCGTTCGGGCGCTGCTCCAGGGCGGCTTGAAGGTTGGCAATGGCTTCCTTCAGTTGTCCCGTCTGGACTTCCGCAATCCCCAGCGCGCCCATTTCATGCGCCAGTTTCAGGTGAGGGATGGCGTCTGCCGCATAGCCTTCGACAAGCAATGCGTAGCCGAGCAACTGGTGCGCGGGAATCAGATCCTGTTTCAGCTCGACAGCTTGCTTCAGTGGCGGGATTGCATTGCCGTACTCGTGTTTCTCCATGTATGCCTGTCCGAGGCTGACGAAACCTTCGGCCAGGTTGGGATCCAGTTCCGTCGCCTTCCGAAACTCGACAATGGCGATGTCAAACTGATGTTGTTTATCGGCGGCGACACCTGCCCGTAAATGATCGAGCGCCTCCGATGACGGCGCCTGCCCGGAAAACCAAAGAAGTAGCAACAGGTGGATCATGGTTTCTCCGGTTCGCGAATTTCGAGAAATTGATTGGCCCTGACATCATTGACAGTTTGTCGAGTGCCCGATGGCCAAACAATCTCGACCTTGGCCGTTTCGGCTGCTCCCAATCCAAAATGCAAACGCTTGTCGGAGGAGCAGAGATAGCTTCCCGCCGAACTGGCAAACCGAGTCTGGCCGTTCACTCGTACGCGGGCGCCAAAACCGTCGCGATTGCTACGCGCGCCATGAAGAGAGATCGTCAACCAGTGCTGATTTCCGCCCCGGTTCAGCAACACTCGCGGAGGACCTCCGAGGACACTCATCACCACATCTTCCCAACCATCGTTATTCAAATCACCGAAGGCCGCGCCGCGACTGGCCGTCGGAGCGCTGCTGCCTGGATCGCTGCGCTCGAACCTGGCATTGTGATTCAATGCCAACAGCGGTCGTTGCTTGTACTGCAACGAAGGATCAATCGCCTCAACGTTGTCGAGTACATGGCTCTGCGCAACAAACAGGTCTTTCCATCCGTCGTTGTCGAAATCCTCCAGGCCTATTCCCCAGCCGGAACTGCCGCTGGACAGGGCTCCTAGTCCGGTTTCAAGACTCTGATAACTGAAAATACCGTGGCCGTCGTTGTGATAGACGCTATAAATTTCCCGGGGCAATTCGGTCACGATGATATCGGGACGTCCATCGTTGTCGTAGTCCTGGAAGACGACCCCCATCCCGGATATGCGCCTTCCATCCTGCGACAACGCTGCACCCGCTTCCAGGCCTCGCTCCGTGAAAGTCCCGTTTCCGTTGTTGTGAAACAGGAACTGCTGCATCCCGTCATTAGAAACGAAGACGTCGGTGAAGCCATCCTCATCGTAGTCGGAGAAGGCTACTCCAAGTGCTCGGCCTTTTTTTGCCGCGATACCGGAGCGTTGGCTCACGTCGGTGAAAGTGCCGTCCCCGTTGTTGTGATAGAGAATGTTGGTCGTGACCGGAAATTCTTCCGGCGGACAATACGTGCGCCACTCCGCCCCGCAAGTTTTGCTATGTTTGGTGTCCCATTCCATGTAGCGCGTGACAAACAGGTCCAGCTTCCCATCATTGTCATAGTCGAAAAAGCCCGCGGAGGCCGACCATCCCCCGGCTGCCACTCCAGCAATCGCCGTTACGTCGGTGAAGGTGCCGTCCCCATTATTGTGATAGAGCGTGTTCTTGCCGTAGTTCGTGACGTAGATGTCCGGGTAGCCGTCGTTGTCGTAGTCGCCGACGGCCACTCCCATACCGTAGTTCCCGTCTCCGGCATCGGCGAGCCCTGCCTGCGAAGTGACATCGGTGAATGTTCCGTCTTTATTTTGACGGAATAACCGATTCCAGAGAAGTGGTTCGTGGCGGTCAAAGTTCTCTGGCATCTTCATCGGATCAACCACCTGTCCGCCATTCACCAGGAAGATATCGAGCAACCCATCATTGTTGTAATCGAGCAGGGCGACTCCGCCTGGCATGGTTTCAATTAGATACTTCTGCACTGTAGGGGAATTCTGCAAGGTGAAGTCGACTCCACGAAGAGGCTTCACTTCAAGCAGAGGCGTGCTATCGGTGGCAAACGTCGCCATCAATATCCACAAGCTCGAAAGTTGCATGAAACGGGTCCACATTCCCAGAGTGCTCGGAGTTCAAAAGCGAAGCACCTACGATAGCGACCACACCAGCGCTAGCAGCTAAAAAAACATCTTCAACGCGAATTGAATCAATCGTGGATTTGTTCCTGGAGCAGTGCTGGTGACGAACCCAAAATTCGCGTTGTTCGCGGTGCAACAGATCGTGTTTGGCGGACCAAACTGGGGACGGTTCAACAGGTTAAAGAATTCCACCCGCGACTCGATCCCCGCCCTCCCTTCCTTGCCTAGAGGAATCTTCTTGAATATTGCGACGTCAAAATTGTTTGCGCCATCGGAACGGAGGGTTGGATCAACGCGCGGCTCATCCCCAAAAGTGAAGTCGGAAGGAGGGGCGAAGCACGATGTATTGAACCAACTTTTCAAGCGCGCGGCGCGTCCGCCGGCGGACATCTTTTCGCATCCGGAAATCACGTTTGGCCGCGAGCCCGCGCCAAACAGAGTGGCATCGTTCGCCTGACCGTTGGCCAGCACAAGCGGAAAGCCTCTTTGGAATGTCGTCACGCCGTCGATTCCCCAGCCTCCGACCATGCTACCCAACACGCCGCTAACGTTCGCCAGGTACTTCTTCCCCTGACCAAACGGGAGATCCAACACGTAACTGATCACCAGACGCTGCGGCACGTCCTGAGAAGACAAAGAACGCTCGGCCCGCAGATTGTTGTTGTCCTGGATCGATCCAACACCCGTTTCCAGCCATGAGGTCAACGTGTCGGTGTTGCTGATGAGCTTGGAGTTTGTATAAGCGATGAGGAGAGATCCGGCCCCCGCGAATCGCTTTTTGGCGGTAATCTGCAGCGAATGATAGGTGCTGCCGAACGAACCTTGGCCTGCGAGTTGCACACTTGTGTATTGCGGGTACGGTCTCAATAACTGTCCGACCGTAGTCGTGGGGGCGGCTAGCGCCAGCGCCTCTCCATTTACGAAAAACGGATTCGGAACTGACTGCAGGAGCGTCACCGCCGACTTTCCCCCTGATGCAAACTGCGATGCTGCCTGTGCCAGCAGGAGATCAGAAATCTGATTCGTCTGCTGGGAATATTGTTCCAGATGCGTGCCCTTGGAGCCGACATAAGCCGCCGAAATCGAAAAGCCCGCGCGAAGGTCTCTCTCAACGCTTAAATTCCATTGCTGAACATAGCCTTCAGGATGATCTCGGGGGTCGACCTCAGTAATCGACTGCACCACTTGAGTCAAGAATTGCTGGGTGCCGACGACGCCCAGGCTGCGGCCGGGCGGTGCGGAAATTCCATCGGGGAACGGCAGAGAGATCGAGTTGTAGGGGTGGATTCCATCTACCGTTCCTGTATAGGTTGTCCCGGGCGCGTTCACCATGTCATTGATCGGATTCAGCGCAAACGAAACATCATTTGGAATCCAGAAGATTCCGTATCCGCTCCGAACGATTGTTTGGGGTGTTACGCCGTAGGCCAATCCAATGCGCGGAGCCAAGTCCGTTTTAGCGAGTGGAAGGTTGCTGCGTCTTCCCGGCGGCAACAAAAAAACATCTCCCATCACCGGCGCCGAACCCTTCGGCAGATATTGATTAATGTAGCTTGGCGTAGTCGGGTCAAAATAGGAAAGCCGATTGTAGCGCTCCGTCCATGGACTCTGCAGCTCATAACGCAGTCCAAGATTGAGCGTTAGCTTCTCAGACACGTGCCAGGTGTCGTTGAAATAAAACGCGCGATACACCTGTTTTCCTGCTGTAAAGGCAGGCACAACAGCTTGAGCAAAGAAATGGTTTTCAAAGTTGCTGTAATTATCGGCATAGCCCAGGAGAAAGTCTGCGAAAGGAAATCCGCTGAAGCAAGGCTGACTGGATGCACAAAAATCGAAGGCTCCGGTTGCCACATTCGTCTGCGCATAGTTGTCATATCCGGCCTCAAACTGGAGACCCATGTGATAGCGATGGTGACCGCGAAGCAGCGTCAAACTCGGAGCGAGATTGTACTGGGTATCCCGATCTCGAATGTAGCTCTGTCCCTGTGTGCACATAATGTTGTCAGTGAAGTTCGCTACGCAGGGAGTAGGTGGAGTGCGCATGAAGCCAGGCACAACCTCGTTGTAGCTTGCTGGCCACCCAACCGCCGTTAGATTAAACTGCGCGTTCGACGGAGACCGGTTGTATTTGAAACGGCTCACGCTCGCGTTGAAATCGAAAATTGTGGTGGCATTGATGTTGTAGTTGTAGGCTGCGACTGTGGCATTCGTCGAATAACTCTCGGAACAACGATCCGCGCACAATCCAGTCTTGAGGGGGTCAATGGGCAGATCCATCACATTCCAGTGGCTGAAGCGGACGAAGAGTCGTTGCTGCATCGTAATGTCCTGGTCGACACGAGCTACAACTTGGTCCTGAGCCCCTCCGGTTCGACTCACCGTGTTGAAGTTGTTGATGGTACCGGACGAAGTTACCTCTCCAGGGCTATTTGATGCGGGCCACAAATTAAGAAGAGCTTTTGAAGTGGGATTAATTCTGTCGGGCGGAATAACATTGCCATGGAATTGCACCGGCACAGCAGTGCTTCCGGGGCAGGCGCCCTGCGCATCAACCGTACCTGCGCACGGGTCCGTGATTGGAGTATCAATCATTGAAAAATTCCCGGATCGTTCGTCGGAGGTTGGGACTGTCGCCGTAAAGGGCTGACCGGTTCGCAACCGGAAACCTTCCCAGCTTGCGAACCAGAAGGTCCGGTTGCGGCCATTGTAATGTGGAATGCTGAGAGGGCCGCCTGCGTTTAATCCGAACTGATTCTGCACCCACGGTGGACGTGGTTTTCCTGCAGCGTTCAGAAAAAAGTCATTCGCGTTGAAGATGCGATTGCGGAAATATTCATACACCTCACCATGAAAATAGTTGGTCGCCCCTTTCGTACTCAGATTCGTCACGCCACCAGCAAATCGGCCCCATTCCGCACCAAGATTGCTGGTTTGCACTTTGAATTCCTGAATGGAATCCTGAGTCGGAATCAGCACGGGCAAGTTGATGTATCCAATGTTGAGCGGCTGGCCATCGAGGTACTCGGCGCTCTGGTTTCCGAACGAGCCGCTCACTTGATAATTGCCCCAGCCGAACGGATTCACTCCGACTGGTGTTCCAGTAGAACTACCCTGGGGAATTACCGACGGCGCCAGGACGATGAGATTGAAAACATTGCGGCCATTCAACGGTAGCTCATTCGCCTTGCGCTGCTCGACGATGGTGCCCACAGACGACGATTCCAAGTCGCTGGGGGAAGGCTGGCCCTCTACCGTCACACTCTCGGAAGCCGAACCCAGAGTCATCTCGAAATTGACTTCCAGCGCATCCTGCACGTGCAAGATGAGCCCAGATTGAATTACAGCCTTGAACCCAAGCTTCTCAACTTCGATCCGATATCTTCCAGGCGGCAGATTCGTTACGTAGTACTCGCCCGTTTCGTTAGTGACACCCTGGTAGTGAATCCCCGTGCCCGTATTGATGACCGTGACCGTAGCGGCAGTGATAACCGCCTTACGGGGGTCAGTGATTCGTCCGGTGAGTGAAGCATGAGTGGACTGGGCCGTGAGCGGGAGAACAAACACAAGACTAAGCAGACCCAAAGAGCAGAAACACGTTCGGAGCATCCCACACATAAGGACCCTGAGTTGCGTCGTCTTCTGCTCGACGAACGTGGCCATGCCTTCGAGCGAGCGAAAGAGTGAAGCTACCACAAGCCGTGTCGGGAATAAAAGGCAACCATGTAAAGGCTCGACCTATTAGATACGCGTCCAGCGGGCGATTTGTACCAGTGCCGCACCACTTCCTTTCTGTTGGGATCAAGAATGCTTTTTGTTCTGGAAAGTCGCTCTGCTTCTGATGTATGGTGCGCTGGGTTCCGTTAGCGACAAGCATCTCATTTTTCGGCTTGCTGGCTCCCGCGTGTCTGGTTTTCGCGCAGACTCTTGTCTTTTGAACATGAGCTCTCCCCCTAATGGGCGCGCACTGACATTCCCTGTTCTGTGGCGGACTGCGACGGAACGTTGCGTCGCCGGGCCACAGCCAGCAGAGGTCCGTTCGCCGAGTGACGAACAGTTGATGGTCTGGCTGCAAGCCAAAGACGCAAAAGGCGTCGACTTGCTCTACAGTCGCTATTCGAGGCTGGTGTTCGGAATCGCGCTCCGGATACTGAATGACAAGAGTGAAGCGGAGGAGGTGGTTCAGGAGACTTTCCTCTATCTTTACGAAAGGGCTCGGCTATTCGACCCCCGTAAAGGCAGCGCCAAAGGCTGGATCGTCCAGATTGCTTTCAGTCGTTCACGGGATCGTAGAGCTCATTTGTTGCGCAGAGGATTTTACTCTGGTACAGATATTGATGCATTGGACGATACTCTAAGGGAGCAACACGATATCGAGCGAGAAGTTGGTCTCAGAATTGATTTCTCGCACTTGCTGTCCGCGTTTGAAGATCTAACGGATTTACAGCGGAAAACGATCGAACTATTTTATTTTCAGGGTCTCGAACTGAGAGAAATAAGCGAACGGCTCAACGAGCCATTCGGAAATGTCCGGCACCACCTGTATCGCGGTCTCGAACGATTGCGGAAGAGCCCGGCAGTGAAGAGGCTCCGGGGAATCGCATAATGAACAGAAAGGACCGTCTGGAGGACCATCAGGAGTTCTTGGAACTCGCGGCACTCGCGCAGAAGGCAACCCTCAGCAGCAGCGAGCGGTTGAGTCTCGAGCGCCATCTCCAGATTTGTGACTCCTGTCAGCGTGCCTTTGACGAATACTCACTGATCAGCACGGAAGGCATGCCCTTTCTGGCTGCAGCCAACGGCTACGACGACCCCAATCAGGACTGGGATGACACTTCCGTCCGAAGCAAACTCTTCCCGAAAATCGAAGAACACGATCAGGCCATTACCGCCAGCAAACGCGATCTCCTGGCGCGGCCAGTCGACGCCTTCGTTCCGCAAAGCTCCCACGGCCGGTGGGCTATGGTCGGTCTGGCAGCGTGCGTCCTTATTGCGGTGGCAATCGGAGCGTACCACTTAGGAGGGCAGGTAGGCGCGGTCAAGCAGCAGCCGATGGCAATCGCGGCGCACGTACAACGGTTGACCTCGGAGAAGAAAGCTGCGGATGAAGCGACTGCCCTTCAGTCCGCCGACCTGTCGAGACTTCAGCTCCAGGTCGCCGCTAGCCAACGGGAAATCCTCAGGCTGCGAGACGCGATACACTTCGCTGAAAGCCGGGCAAACGCACTTTCCGCCGCGAATGCTGTCCAGGACCAGCAGCTAAGTCAGGTTGTGGAACAACGAGACAAACTGTTGAGCCAGCTCCGCGCTGCGGAACAGTCGTATCGCCTCGTACAAGCTGAACTTGCCGATCTCCGCGCGGAGCACGACAAAGTCCTGCTAAGAACCACGTCGCTCGAGTCGAAGATTGATGAACTGACCGCTTCCAGCCGTGATCAGGAACGGAAATTGAGAGACGATGAGACCTATCTCGCCTCTGACCGTGATATCCGCGAACTGATGGGCGCCCGCAAGCTATATATCGCGGACGTCTTCGACGTGGATAGCGGCAGCCGAACTCGTAAACCCTTCGGCCGTGTGTTTTACACTCAGAACAAGTCTTTGATCTTTTATGCGTTCGACCTCGATCGCCAACCCGGCGTCAAGAACGCCAGCGCTTTTCAGGTTTGGGGACAGAGGGATGGAGAGTCCGGGGAGAAGATTCACGCCACCAACCTCGGGATTCTTTACATGGACAGCGAATCAAACCGGCGATGGGTGCTCCGTTTGGATGATCCCAAACAATTGTCCGAACTGGACGCCGTTTTCGTTACGGTTGAGCCGCAGGGCGGCAGCCAGAAACCTACGGGCAAGCCTTTCTTGTATGCATTATTGCGGCGAGAGGCAAACCACCCCTAGCTTTACGTTTAACATTTTGTTTCCATTTGTCATACCCACTTCTGCGCAGCGATTTCTCTCACATTGGTACAGAACGTCTCCCACACACGTAATTGAGTCAGGGGCAACTTTGGAAAATCTGCCGGATTCGTGTAGCCCGGCGCATGCGTTCTTGAGTTGATTCCAAATCCATTGCACGTGTGGGGTAGACCATGTCGTCTCGTCGCTTCGCCGCGGTCCTGTCGCTTGGCATGCTTCTCTCGATGTCCTGCTTGTACTTGCATGCACAATCCACCTATGGCTCGGTCGCTGGTTCGGTGACCGACAGCACCGGCGCCACCGTCACCGACGCCAACGTGACGTTAACAAACCTGGGAACATCCGAGAAACGCACGCAATCCAGCGGCAGCGATGGCCTTTTCACCTTCGTGAACCTGTTCGCCGGCCAGTACCGGATCGACATCGAGAAACAGGGCTTCAAACATTACACGCGCACGTCGGTCACGGTCGATGTGCAGCAGACCACGCACATCGACGCCACGCTCCAGGTGGGGCAAGTCAGCGAAACGGTGGAAGTGACTTCCGAAACGCCTTTGTTCCAGCCTGAAACCTCCTCGCTCGGGACCATCGTCGACCAGCGCGAAGCAAACGAGTTGCCACTGAACGGCCGCAACATCTACAACTTGGCGACGGTCACACCCTCGGTCATTCCGCAAGGCAGCACGCAAGGAAATGTCGTGGGCAAGAATCCCTTCGACTTTGCCAACTACCAGATCGGCGGCGCCTTCGCTAATGAGGGAGCAGAGTATCTCGACGGTCAACCCCTGAACATCGGCTACATCAACCTGCCTTTTGTGGTTCCGACCCAGGACTCAATTTCCGAGTTCAAAGTCCAGAACAACAATCTCGGACCAGAGTGGGGGAAGTTCGCCGGCGGCGTAATCAACATGAGCACCAAATCTGGAACGAACACCTGGCACGGCGAAGCGTACGAATATCTGCGGAACAAGGTTCTAAATGCCAATGAGTTCTTCAATAAGCAATCTGAACTCAGCTCTGGAATCGCGAACAAGCCGGTTCCATTCACACAGAACCAGTTTGGTGCCGCCGGCAGCGGCGCGATTATCAAGAACAGAACCTTCGTCTTCGGCAGTTATGAAGGGTTCAGGCTTCGCCAAGGCACGCCTTTCAACACGACCGTACCGACAGCGCAGGAACGCCAGGGTGATTTCTCAGACCTTTGCACAACTGGATTCAGCGCAAGTGGGCTTTGCAACGATGGAGGCGGCACAATTCACCAGATTTACAACCCGCTGACAGCGACATCGCTCACTTCGCCTCGCCAACCCTATCCCTTTAACTGCATCGCGGATAACACTACGTTCTGCCAGACCAACGCCCCCGGTGTTGGGAATCAAATCAATCCGACTTCGGCCTACCTGTTAGGCAAGCTCATCGCAAATCCCACAACCTCTGGCACCCTCCTAAACTTCCTCAAGGACTCCAGTACTGGCGGCGACACCGACGAATATGTGGCGCGCGTAGACCAGACGATCAATGCCAAGCACACCATTTTTGGCCGCTTCACATATTGGAAACTGCTCAGTTTGGCGCAGGATCCATTCGGTACAGGACTGTGCAAGGACCGCTGCGCGGAGAATACCAAGAGTAAGAGCGTGGCCATCGGTTACAACTACGTCATCAGCCCGAATACCATCTTTAACCTGAGTGCGAGCGTCAGCCGATTTATTTACCTGCGCGATCCCATCAACAGCAGCTTCGACATGACAAATGAAGGCTGGCCGTCGGCGTACAACTCTCTGGTTCCCAACCTGGAGCGCACCCCGCTGACCCCCTGCTTTGGTCAAAACGATGGCCTGGTGGGGTGCAGCCAGGGGCAAAGCGCGATCGCCGATTACAACACACAGTTCAACATCTCGCCCCACGTGACGATGATTCGCGGCCACCATACTTACACATTCGGCATGCAGCTCGAAGAGGGGTACGACAACTACTTGCAAACCAACACCGGGGGCGGGTTGATCTCCTTCGGCGGATCGTGGACTTCAGATCTACCTGGGAAGGCGGGAAACGGCAACGGCAGCGGAAATGGTGAGGACTTCGCTGACTTCCTACTCGGCTACGGCAATGGGCAGGGAGCCGCATTCGGTAATCAGACCAGCGGATCGCTGGTAATCTCCGGCCCAATCTCAGGGAAGCAAACCTATCGGGCGTTCTTCTTCGGCGACACCTGGCACGTGACCAGCAAGCTCACCCTGAATCTGGGTGTCCGCTACGAATTACAGGGGCCGTGGTCCGAGCGCTACGACAAGATGACCTACTTCAACCCGACTGCTACCAATTCATCGGTGACGGGTTGCAATGGTACCGCGGGAAATCCGTGCATGGGTGATCTGTTCCTCGTCAAGACCGGCGTGAACGGTAGCCGCAACAATCTACCCCTTTCCAAGAAGGAGATCCTGCCGCGATTGGGATTTGCCTATGCTGTCGACTCGAAGACTGTGATTCGCGGCGGATATGGAATCTTCTTCATTCCGAATTACGTTTCGTTCGGAACCAACCCCTACGTCGATCCTGTAAGCAGTGCCACGTCCAACTTCTTCTCCAGTAACGATCACGGCGTCTCGCCCGCGGGTACCCTTAACCAAAACACATGCGCCGAGCCCACACTTGGCGGGGGCTCGCTCACCTGCACAGGAGCCGGTCCGTTCAATCAGGGTACATACGTCGGTGGGGTGCCACAGGCGGGAGCCAGTAACTTGACTGCGGTGCCGGGCCGGAATCCCTTGCCGAATGTCTCGCAGTACATTTTGAACCAGAATAACTTTTCTGCCACCGGATATACCGTGCAGAAATATGGGTACCTTGAGCAATACAATTTTGACATCCAGCGTCAGCTTCCCGGAGGCTTCTTCGCGGATGTTGCCTACGCCGGGTCTCACGGCGTTCACCTCGAGCAGTTTAATACCAACATCAACCAGATCCCAGACAGCTTTATTGCACAGGCTGCCTCGCAATTCGCCGCTGGGCAGACCCCGACTATCGCTCAGCCCGTGGCAACCTATCCATTCAGCCAGAATCTCCCAGGCAGCCTTGGGCCCGGAGTTCTGCTGCAAGGCCAACTCGACCGTCCTTTCCCGCAGTATTCAGGGTTGAACCTGAACGGATACGGCTGCTGCAGCAGCAACTACAACGCGCTGCAGGCGACCGTAACACGCCGCTTCCAGGGTGGTGGCACCATGCTGGTTTCCTACACCAATTCCAAGCTGATGTCGAACACCGACACCCTCACGTCTTGGTTGGAGGGTGGCACAACTGGGGGCGTGGGAGGCATCCAGGACTGGAACAATCTGAAGGGAGAGCGGTCGCTCTCCTCACAGGACGTTCCACAACGCCTGGTGATCAGCTACGTGCTCGATCTGCCGTTTGGCAAGGGCAAGAAATTCCTCGCCGGCATGAATGGTTTCGCTGGCGCGGTGGTTTCCGGTTGGGGCGTTGATGGTATTACTACATTCCAGCGCGGCTTCCCTGTGAAGATCAGCTGGGGCGGCGGCAGCCCGCTCTCCAGCGCCGGCTTTGGCATCGGTGGTCTCCGCCCCGACGTTGTGCCGAGTTGTGATAAGAACGTGGGTGGAAGCTCACTGACGAGAGCCACCCTTCCTAACACTTGGTTCAACACCGCTTGCTTCACGGCACCTGGACCCTGGGCCTTTGGCGACGAGGCGCGTGTGGACGCGACACTGCGGCAGCAAGGTGTGGTGAATTTTGATTTTGCGGTGTTCAAGCAGACCTCGATCGGCGAGCGCATGAACTTCGAGTTTCGTGCCGAGTTCTTCGACCTGTTCAATCATCCCCAATTCGGACCTCCCGGTGGCGGCGATCCCAGCCCCACCTTTGGGGTTATTACTAACACGGTGAACAACAGCTTCCGGATCGCTCAGTTCGGCTTAAAGTTCATTTTCTGAAGGATCATTGTTGTATCTGGCGGGCCGGAAGACCTCTTCCGGCCGCACCTTTTGTAGCCACCTCTGTTAAGCTTGGCGCCCATGAGAACCATTCCCACCATTGACTACTCTGAGGCAAAGCAAGCCGTCGATTTCATCGTAGAGAAAGCTCTTGAGATGCAGAAGGCCGTAGTCATCGCTGTGGCGGACTGCCGCGGCGAACTCATCGCATTTGCCCGTATGGACGCAGCCCCCGTGTCTTCGGTCGTCATCGCAATGAACAAAGCGTGGACTGCCGCACGCTCCGGCAAGCCTACAGCGGAGATCGGCGAAAAAGTTAAACACCCCGCAAAAGGCCACGATATCGCGTACTATGGCGATCCAAAATTCGTCGGATGGGGCGGGGGCATTCCCCTCTGGAAAGAAGGCGAGGTAGCAGGCTCAGTAGCCGTCAGCGGACTGTCGTCAAGCGAGGACGCGACTTTGGCGACTCTGGGCGCCGACTTAATCATGCGAGGACGCTCGTCATAGTGCTCGGGGTCGCGGTTCATTTTCCCATGAACATGTGCATTGCCCAATGCACAGTTTCACCTGGCCTCCGAGCGGGCCTGTTTCACCATTTCCACCAACACTTTTCGAGATTCAGCCGGATTGTTTGCCTCTCGCAGAAATGCGATTCGGGCACCACGCAAGGCATCCGCAGTCTTTACGCGGACATGGAAACCGAACGTCCGGGCAAGCAAGACGAGCGCATCCTTGTGGTCGGCGTTCATGTGCTGAATGATTTCGGCCGAGGAGTCCGCAAGGGGATCTGGTTGACTGCGGCCATAATCGGATGCAGATACCCAGCCCATCACCCCGAAGCCGCCCACGTAGTACACATCAATGACGTCCATGCGGTAGAAAGAAAAGTCTTCAAAATCTACCCAATACCTGCTATTGGCGTGACGCTCCAGGTAGAGCTTGCGCGCCTCGGCCAACTCGGCGTTCGGTACCGGCAGAACATTTCCTACTACGGTGACCCTCGATGCGCCGAGCGGTTCACCCTCCGTGTCTTGCTGGGTAACAAGCAAGCTGGCGCGGGGGTCGGCTTGCAAGTTTTGCGTGTGCATGGCCATTGTGCTGATAAGGAAGATGGGACGGCCGTGATCGTCCAGTCCGTAAGGCATCACCGAACCGAACGGAAAACCGGGCTGCTTCCGCGACATGGTTGACAGGCTTCCCATGCGCCCCAAATACAACAACGTACGCGCACGCTCCGCGAACGTAGGCTCGGGGACGGGAGGCTGGTCGCTCGCTGGCCCAGGGCCGGCATGTTTTCTGCTCGACGAGATTGTCATTTCGTGGCCTTCTCCTATGTTTCTTCGTCGGGCGGACCTGCGGCGCCGGCGAGATCCTGAGGCTTGATCTTCTCGACATTGAATCTCGCCGCCCGCTCTCGCATCGTCTTGAGCACTTCTTCGAGTGGAGGCGGTTCGCCCTTAATCCAACGCAGCGGGTTGACCCGCGCTACCACGAAGGAGCGCAGGTACGGGCTGACAAGACCACGTTCTTTCAGCTTCTTGACCGCACGGCTGAGCGGAGCGATTCATCGGTAAAGCTCTCCAGCCGCCGGAGAATCGGATGGTAAGCGCCACCGCCGAAACGTGGGACACGTTCATAGCAGACGCCAAGAGTGACCAGGGCGGCTTGGTCGAGGTAGAACGCGAACTGAGACTCGGGGCGTGTCGCATCTTCGTCCACGAGACCACGGTAGATGCGGATGACTTCCAGTGAGCGTTCCTTGAGGTTGTGAGCCTTCTCCGTATTCAGCGCGAGGATCTGCCATGCTATCTCGCGGTCAGCCACAACGAGCGCAGTAATTGATTTCGCCCCGAGGCGGCGCATCGCTTCGAGGCGATGCCGGCCGTTGGGAGTCCAGAACCCGACCCGCGGGGCGACAACTGCGATAATCGGGTCGAGAAAACGCCCCGTCTTGTTGATGACATCAGCTAGCCGTTTGTGGTGAGCGTCGGAGAGATCTCGCTGGAAGGGCGTTGGTTCGACCGCATCGATCGGCAGGACGCACAGCAATACCGGATGACCGCCGAGCGGTTCCTTGTACGATCCAACAACGCAGCCGCCGGCCTTGGAGATTGCTTCTGCGGCCTCGGCCGCAGCTCCTGTCGGCTGCTCGAGTCGGCATTCCGCCGGGGCGAGGCCCTTCGTACCAGGTTTGGCCTTGCGAGGCCGCCGCCGGGCCGGTGCACGCTTGACCATAGCAGAGAACTCTACACTAGTTTCCGAGTCAACGTCCTCAATCTCCAACCATCGACATATCCGAGGAGTTCACGACGGCGTCCACTTGCTCGGTGACGTCTTTCATGTACCCGTGACGTTTAGTATTGGGCGAAACCTGATTTTGAAAGCTCATGTGTGCTTACCTTAATGGTATTGAGTTATCTTGATTCGAATAGACCTGGTTGCGCATTCGTCTCTTCCGGTTCGCGAAAATTGCTCAGACCGATCCCTACAAGGCGAAAGCGTTGTTGAGAACCAAGCTCCACCCGTTCTCGCAACTTTAGGGCGATGTCCGTCAACTCTTCGCAGGATGATGGCGGAAAATCTGGTGTATGGCTACGCGTAAGGATATTGAATTCACTTGTTTTCAGCTTCAGAACTACGGTTCGTGCGGTTCGTGGCTCCTTGCGCGAAGCAGACCAAAGCTTTTCCGCCAGTCGTCGGATCATCGGCTCGGTCTGCATCAATAGCACATCCTTTTCAAACGTGTCCTCGACGGACATCGATTGCGTGGGCCGATTTGGCACCACTGCGCTGTCGTCGATGCCGCGGGCAAGTTCATACAGACGCACACCGTAGCGCCCGAATTCGTCTTCGAGCACGGACAGTTCCAAGCCTCGTAACTCTCCAACAGTGTGTATACGGAGTTTCGCCAGTGCCTCCTCAGTGACCTTTCCGACTCCCGGCAGGCGTCCAACGGGCAGCGAGAGGAGAAACGCGTCTACCTCTTCTGGCTGGATGACGAAGAGTCCATCGGGCTTCCGCCAGTCAGACGCGAGTTTTGCTAAGAACTTGTTGGGCGCTACGCCCGCGGAGGCAGGGAGATTCAACTCCCGCCGTATCTGCTCGCGAATAGTGCGCGCGACAAGCGTGGCTGTCGGCAAGCCAGTCTTATTCTCAGTGACATCCAGGTAGGCTTCGTCGAGCGACAGTGGTTCGATCAGGTCCGTATGCCGTTGGAGAATCTTTCGCACGTCGCTCGAGACCACTCGATAACGTGTGAAATCAGGAGCGACGAAGACGGCATCAGGACATAGGCGCTCTGCACGTATTGCCGGCATGGCTGAACGCACGCCGAAAGCCCTGGCCTCGTACGAAGCCGCACAAACGACCGAGCGGTTGGCGCGCCAGGCAACAACGACGGGCTTGCCGCGCAGTTGCGGATCATCGCGTTGCTCGACGGAGGCGTAAAAGGCGTCCATGTCCACGTGGATGATTTTCCGCATCATGAACTCGCAAAATACTATCCCGCACTCTAAGACATCCGTGAAGCGTGCGGCCGCCTTTGTTGACCCTGCTTGCAGTAAATTCTAGAAGATGTATGCCGTCCTTCTGGTCTCGAATTTCTATTCTGCGCTTGCAACTGCCGTGCTCTTCCTGCATGGGCTGTTCATTTTTTGGGTGATCTTCGGCGCCATACTGGTTCGCTCACGCCCGGTCCTTCGCTGGTTGCATATCGCTTCTCTTGTCTGGGGAGTCCTTACCGAACTGATCCCGTGGCCGTGCCCATTGACTCTGTTAGAGAACTGGCTTGAAGCTAAGGCAGGCGTCGTGCCATACGAGGGCGGATTTCTTCTGCACTATCTTGACCGGCTTGTCTATCCAAATGTCTCTCCCTCGATTCTTACGGTAGCAGGTGTATTCGTATGCGCTTTGAACCTTGCGTTGTATGCCTGGCAAATCTGGTCAGCGCTTCACATTCGTTCGGCAAAATGAAACCAGCTCTCACGTTCGGCGGGCGTCAACGTTTGTTGCCGAATAATACAGGCATTCCCATCGCGACATGATCGGGTAGATCGGAGCGCGAACATCCGATTTCATGACTCTGTGAGCCGAGGGCGCAACAGGGCCAACGTTTGATTCTACTGCCCTTCGACTGTCACGGTAACTTTGACACGTGTCCGCAATATTTCACCAAATAGGAACAGATCCGTCAGTAAAGCACGCAGATGGCTTGAAGCATTAAGATTGTCAATCAACTGAGAACTAATCGCAGGCTGCGCGAGCACGAGTTCGAGGGCTACTAGAGAGTCGTTTCCATCGCGCTCTAGCGTGCGACAGAACGCGTCATACTTCCCGGATGGTTCTAGCTGATGATCATGAATCGCTTGTCGGCAGCTTTCGGGCAACCCGATCAGGGCTTCACGCGCTTGCTCGAGTTGGGTTCGAACCTCACGACCTGCAGAACTGCCTTCATCGCTTTGCAAGCCCTGCGCCGCGTAGCCTAAGAGGAACTCGTAACATTCTTCAACGACTTCACAGCGCTCGAGAAAATCAATCGCCATCCGCTGTTCTCCTGGGGTGAGACAAACCTTCGATCACCCACCGCTTCGGGTCATGCTCCTTCAAATAAAACTCGCGGCTCATGGAGCCCACAATCATCGACGCAGTGATCGGCAGTTTCTCCGGACGGACGGCAAAGTAGACGTGAACAATGGTCAGGGTGATCAGTCCCACGCCCGCCAGTCCATGGAGCACGTACATCAGGCCCCACGTCATGTCGCTGAATAGATAAGGATTGCGCGGGAAAAAGATGGTGCGCACTCGAAACATCATGCAAATGCCCGTGATGATTACTGCCAAGCCGCTCAACATCACTACGCCATGATAGAGCTTGTTTTCCAAAGGATATTTGGCAAACTTTCTCGGCGATTCCGCCCGCTTTCCGATGAAACGCTGTAAGCGCTTCCAGGTGTCTTCAAGGTCGGATCGGTCAGGCCAGATCGACCAGAAGTCTAAGTAAAAAGTGGCGTGAACAACGTGAAACAGGATTGAGATGGTCAACACCGTCCCGGCAATCCAGTGATATGTCACCCAATTGAACTGAATTCCAACTTTGGGAAGGAATGCGGTGAACAATAACACAAACATCGCCGCTGCCATGATCCAGTGAAACAATCTGGCGGCCAGGGAGTGCCGCGGAATCCGCGGGGGCAACTCGAGCGTTTCTGAAGTTGAGGTATCGGAAGCGAAGTCCATTTCTCCGGCGAAGTAGCGGACGTAGATCGCATGCACGATCAGAAAAACAAGTCCGGCAATAAGCGCGACCCAGATCAAGAACCACGCAATATGGATCGGGACTCTTTGTCCTAACGGACTCGTCGCCCATTCTAGGATGCCCATGCCGCCCCCTGCACTCCGCTGATGGCTCGCTTCACGAGATTTCGCATGAGCGGGATTTTGTAGGCGTTGAACTGCAACGGGACTGCTCCCTGCACTGCCAGCTTTCCTGCCGATTCGCCGGTGGCCGCGTTCCGGGGCTTGCCACGGACGACATCCTCCACCATCTTCAACCGAAGTGGCCGCGCCGCAACAGCATTCACTGCGATCCGAATATTCTGGATCACGTCTGCCGATGACCTTATCGCCGATGCAACATTCATCAGCGGAAAATCCCAGACATTTCGATCGCGAACTTTCTCGAAATAAAACTCCGCGCCAGCCCACGTCGACGGAATTCGAATTTCAGTCAACAAATATCCCGGGCGCAGTATATTCATGCGCGTGATGTCCAGATCCGGGCCGACAAAGTAATCTTCCGCGTCGACCACCTGCTCGCCTTTCGGAGTCGATACTACGAACTTGGCGTCCAGCGCGATCAAAGCTGGCGCAGTGTCGGAGGGATTCACGGCGATGCATCGCTCCGCATGCAGGATTGCGTGTTCACGATTTCTGCCCACAGGTGTATCGGCGTAACAGATGTTTCCTCCCGCGCGATAACACGGCCAGCCGGCGCGGTAATACCAGCAGCGCGTATCCTGGGAGACATTGCCGGCCACCGTCCCCTGGTTACGGATTTGGGGGGAAGCGACCACTTCGGATGCCTGTGCCAGCACGCCGTATTTCTGCCGTATGACCACATTCTGTGCAACTTCGGTAAGCGTGGTCATCGCTCCAATATGCACACCATCCGAGGTCTCGCGGATTCCTCTTAGTTCGTTGATGCCGCCCAGGTCGACGACCACCTTTGGCTTCCTGATGCGGTCTTTTAGCCAATCCATGCTGTCGAGTCCGCCCGCCAGTACTAACGCATCGGACTCGTGCTGTTGCAGAAGCTTTTGTGCGTCTGCAACTGACGTCGGCTGATACAACTGGAACGTCGGCATCACATCTCGGATTATTGCCATACAGCTCTCCGTTTTCTTGTTAAATCGGCTAAATGTGCGCGGTCAACGGGTCCTGCACCGGCCGCCCTGCTTCGAGTGATGTAAGAATCGTGTCGAGGTTAACGGGCGCTCGACGGAAAATCTCATCGCCCAAAGCGTCCGAGAGCGCGTTCAGTATCGCTCCACAGCCACCGCCCACCGGCGGCTCCCCAATGCCGCGGGCTCCGACCGGAGTCTCAGGATCCGGAATATCCAGAGCAGCCCATTGCATATTGACTGGCACGTCCAGAATTGTCGGAGGCTTGGTGTGATGAAAACGCAGTGAAATGGTGTGCCCGTAATGAGGATCAAAAACCCACTTCTGGCCGATGGCGTGACCGATACCCAGAATGGATCGACCGAGGATTTGGCCAGAGAGCGCCTTGGGATGGATGACAGTGCCTACGTCGGCCACGGCGAGAAAATCTGTAATGTCGTATTTGCCGGTTTCAATATCGACTTCAACCTCCGCGAAGCTGGCTACGTACGAGAACGACTGGCCGTCGCGAGGGTACTTGTCCTTAGCTGCGGCCACTAGACCCAGCCCGGCCAACGCGGCAATTGACGCTTTCGTTACCTTATTCACATCGTCGGGTGGCTCGTGTCCATCATATTTGCCGCCCAGTTGAATCGCATGCTGCGCTGCTTGCGCTAAGGTCATCCCTCTGCCGCCCTTGCGAAAGACGCGCTCATTGGAGACTTCATATTGATCCGGCTTGCCACCCAGAGCTTTGGCCGCGATCTCCTGCAGTTTCTGCTTACCGTCCATGGCGGCAGCATGCGCCGCGCGAGTCATTGCATGCGTGGTCTGGCTTCCTCCCGAGACGCATGTCCACGGCAGGTTCTTTGAGGTGTTGCCCCAGGTCACATCGCACTTCTCCCACGGCACACCCAGAACCTCAGCGACGACACGGTGTACATCCAGAAGGGATTCCGTCCCCAAATTTCCGACTCCGGATTGGATCGCGATGCGTCCATCTGGTCTGATGACGAACAGACCGTCGAATCCGATCGATCCTCCGACGAAGCAACTCGAAGAAACACCAACGCCTCGCACCTTGGTTCCACTGCTCTTCGGCCGAGCGAGACGGTCCTTCCATTGGAATTGTTCAGCTCCGCGGTCGAAGGCTTCTTTCAGGAACGCGCTCGTGCAATGATTCCGCGTGCCGTTTCTCAGAGGACCTACGGGCGACTTGCCCTCGGGGCAGTTAGCTTTCCGAATATCGACCTGATCGAGCCCCAGTTTGCGTGCCGCCTTGGAAACGATCGTTTCCATGATTACGATTCCTTGCATGCCGCCGGGTGAACTTTGCGCGCCTCGCGGCGGAGTGTTCGTCAGGATGGTGGTTCCTCTCCACCGCATGGCAAGCGGCTGATAAAGCAAGGAAACGATATTCCCTGAAGTGTTCGCGTCCCCCACGGCATCATAGGGACCGTTGTTGCAGATGACAAACATATCGAGCGCGGTAATGCGTCCATTGCTGGCGAAACCGACTTTCATCCGCCCGTTGAACCCGGGGCGTGCGCGCCCGATGAAATGTTCCTCTTCGCGGCTAATGCGCATCATGACCGGCGCATTCGCCTTTTTCGCCAACAGGGCTGGGATGATTGCGAAGATGTAACCCGTGGCCTTACTACCGAAACCTCCTCCCGTGTACTCGCTGATCAGGACGATCTGGTTCGGATCCATGTTCAACCAGCGCGCCAGGCTGGCCAGCGTTTGCACCGTACTCTGGGTTCCCATATGAACGAAAACTTTGCCGTTCTGCCAATAAGCTAAAGTCGTACGCGGCTCCAGAGTCTCGTGGCTGGTATCGGGTGTAACGAATGTTTCATCCAGGACCAGTGCGGCACTCTTGAAACCGGCATCCAAATCGCCGACAAACCACTCGTCCTGTGCTTTTCCCATCGGCAAGCGGCCATGTTTCCCCTCAGCAAAATCTGCCTCGGTCCACTTGAGTTCCCCGATGTGGGGCAGCGGCGGGCTGGACTGTTTCTCTCCCGGCTTCGGTTGTGGCATCGGCGGTCTGATCCACACATTCCCACCGACACGCGGATTCGGTCCACCCGGGCGTAGCGTATCCAACGGGTCGACGGCGAAAGGTAGAGGTTCAAATTCGATATCGATTGCTTCGATGGCTTCCGCTGCCGTGTATTCGTCTACTGCCGCCACCGCAAGCACGGGTTCGCCGTGGTACAGGGGTTCGTTTGTGAGAGCCTTTTCGCCCAACGGGTTCGCCTTGATCGTGACGCCAAGGTCGGTGACACTATCAGCCGGAGCGGGTAGATCGTCCTGTGTCAGGATTGCTTTCACGCCCGGCATTGCCATGGCTTTCCTGATGTCCAGATGTTTCACGCGTCCGTGCGGTACCGGGCTCAGCAGCAACTTGCAGAACAACATGCCGTCGATGCGAAAGTCCTCTGCGTATTTGGCTTTTCCAGTGACCTTCGCGTACAAATCCGGTGTGGGATAATCCTTGCCGATCAGTTTGTACTGCGCTCCGAACTTCTGTTGATTGGGTTTCCACTCCGAGCTAGACATG
>QIAL01001011.1 GCA_003225535.1 Acidobacteriota bacterium
CCGTTGGTGGAACAGGAGTAGCTGGTGCAGCTGGTGTTGGAGTGGCCCCCGCCGTGGCCGCATTGACCAGATCCTTCAATTCCTTGCTGGGCTTGAAGAAGGGAATTTTCTTGGCCGGCACGTCCACGCGATCACCGGTCTTGGGATTGCGTCCCACACGGGGTTTGCGCTGGCGCGTCCGAAAACTGCCAAAGCCGCGGATCTCGATCTTATCGCCGGCACGCAACGAGCGCACCACGCTGTCAAAAATCGTTTCCACGATCACTTCACTGTCTTTCCGCGTAAGTTCTGCCAAACGCGAGACTTCGTCAATCAGATCGGCCTTGGTCATAACGCCCCTCTTCTGCCCATACTGGCAAGTGAACAGTACATCAATTTTGTAGTTGTGACCCGATGGAACATCCCGCCGAAGGGGCAAGCCCCGCGCCGGCACCCATAACCTTCTCAAATTTCAGGGGTTGGATGCAAGTCACGGGTTAGGGACGGCCCATCCACAAGGACATTACCCTCCCCCTTCCGACCGATATGCGATCTAATTCGGGACCAACAGCACAACTGGGGTCCAGTAATTGTTGGGCTCGGGAGGAATGGTCAGAAAAGGTCAGCCCGAAATCTTAGCCAGTTCTATTTCCAGAGATAATAGAACCCGACCTGCTGCTCCAGCATCTTCTCGCGGCTTGGGATGTACTGCGAGACATCGCCCAGCAGCAGATCCATCAGCGTGCGGCGGTCCTTCTCGGGATGCACCAGCGTCGGCTCGCCGGAAATCCCCACCGACCTCGCCGTATCCGCCACCGCCGCTTCGAAGTCGCCCACGCTGTCGATCAGCTTTATGTCCTTCGCCTGCTCGCCGGTCCACACCTTGCCGTCGGCGATGGCCTTGACATCGTCAAACTTCAAGCCGCGCCCGTCGGCGACAGCTTTCACGAACTGCCCGAACATGTTGTTGATCAGCGACTGCATGTAGGCCTGTTCGGCCGGAGTCAGATCGCGCGACGGATTCCCCGTATCCTTAAACTCACCGGTCTTGATGACCACGTCTTTCAGTTTGGCCCACTTCAGCAGGTCGCCATAGTTCACCCACTCTGCAATCACGCCAATCGATCCCACGATACTGCCTTGGTCGGCATAGATCTTGTTCGAGGCCGAGGCGATGTAGTATGCCCCGCTCGCTCCCACGGTCTCGATGGAAACCACCACGTGTTTCTTCTTTCCGGTGAATTCACGTGCAGGATGATGGCTTTGATCGACGAGTCATCGCCAAATTTCTTGAGCTGCCCCACAACGGGCTGCGGCGAGAGAATGACGCCGTCGAGATCGACCACGCCAATGCGATCCCCGAACCCGCCGAGTCCGGCCTCTCCGCCGGCAGCATGCAGCGTCAAATAAACCAAAGTAAAGACGGCCAGCACGAAGAGGAAAAATGCTCCGCCGCCAATCAGAATCCAGAGCAGTGTGCGCGAACGTCTCTCTGACATGGAAAAAGTGTAGCACTTAGCCACGGCCCACGTAGCGACAGCCAGCAATGCTCGTGTGGTGATGGACGCATTCGTCCGTCCTGCGAAGGCGGAGCCGAGCGTCGCCCTCTGCAATCAAGCCGGCACTATAACTTTCAAAGCCCCCCGCTGCACCGACACCTCCACCGGAGTCCGGCACACATACTCCCCATCCGCATAAACATCCATCGGATATTCCGTCTCAACCCGCACCGCAGCGGCCTGAAAGTACTCGACCTCCTTGATGCTAAGATGCCGCCCCGCATACACGGTAGGAAACATGCAGAAGAGTCTGAATGGATCCATTCCTGCGACCACGCACACATCGAGCAGGCCATC
>QIAL01001012.1:0-1466 GCA_003225535.1 Acidobacteriota bacterium
CCGCTGCTCGATATCCAGCTAGGCTCCAGAAATCCTGTGCTTCTTCATGCCGAAGCAGGTAACGATCGCCGTCGTCCACCAGCACGCGGAAATACGTGGCTCCAGGCGAATACCAGCGATCCTCAATCGCCACGACTTCCTTGATTCCATCTTTCAGATTCAGCCGCAAAGGACGCTCGTCCGCTTTATATCCGGAATAGCATTCCACATGAAAAATTTGTTCACGCATGAGCTTGTGTTCCTCTGCGGCTTTCCGCCAGCTCCGCGTTCCAGGCGGCGCCGAGAAAAATAATCACCGCGGAAAGCTGCATCCAGATGATCAAGCCGATCACGGCGGCCAACCCGCCGTAAACAACGCTGTACGGCACGCGGCGAACGTAAACTCCGAAGAGCACGTCCACCAGCCACCACAGGAGTGTAGCAACCATCGCGCCGGGCAATACATTGCGCATGCTGTCTTCCTGCGGCCGCGCTACGCGATAAATCACCGTCAGCGCCAGCATGGCAAGCACCATCGCGGCGGCAGGGAAAAAGAAATTCCACCATCCTTGCAAAATGGCGTGCTTGCCGACTTCATGGGCGATCCATCGCCGCAGCGGCTTACCCAGAACGCCGAGAATGGCCGCCCCCAACAACGGAGCAATGGTTACGAGCAACAACATCAAACCGCGAACTTGCCGGTGCAGAAACCCGAGTTCGTCCGTATCCTCATAGATGGTATGAATCCCCTGCATCACCAGCTTCATGACCTGGGACCCGGCGAGCAAGGTTCCCGTCCATCCCAGCGCGGCGATCTTCCATGCGTCCGGTCCGCGCTTTACCAAGAACTCCGAGACGATCCCCTGGCTCCCCGGCGGCAAGAACTGTGTAAGATCGGCGATTAGATCAAAGAGACTCGTCTTTCCGCCGATCCGGCTGGTAGCCAGCGCCACGGCAATCAGCAATGCTGGAAAAAACGCGAGGAAAAGATTGAAGGCAATGGCCTGGGAGATCACTCCGCATCGCGGAAATACGCGCGCGAACATCCCGTACGCCCGCCTAAGAATCCCCGCTGCTGAAATCATAGCCCGGCATTATACCTGCCTGAGCCAATCTTCAGGACTTCCCGGCAGCGAACGCTCTGTGGATGTATTCCCACACGTCCTTGTTGCTGGAGACGTTTGCAAACTTTGAGCCTGCAGGGCAGATGGAGCTCCCACTTCACGCCCGTTTTTCCATGTGGATCACTGAAAGTGTTTTACCGTTTACCAGGGGAATGGAAATGCGTTTCACCGCGGCATACCCCTTTACACCAAAGAGCTTCGCCCCAGTCAACGTTGCCCCCATCTCGTAGCGGGTAAAGCCCGCGGACCTCGCCGCCTCTTCGCAAGCCTTCAGAATCATGCTGCCAACTCCGCGGCGCGCCCAATCCGGATGGATGAAGAAGGCGCGAATTTTCGCTGCATCGCGCTGAGGGTCCAGCAGTG
>QIAL01001012.1:1779-3053 GCA_003225535.1 Acidobacteriota bacterium
GCATCATCGGCTGATGTTTTGACCGGTTTGCAAATCACATTATTTCCGAATGGATACAGGTAAATTCTAATGCTCTAGATGGTCATCGAACGATTCAAGAATCAGGACGCCAAAGCAGTATATCGTCGCTTCCGGGAGAAGGGACGCATGGCTCCGGGCGGCTTAGCCTACGTCGAAAGCTGGGTGGAGCATAACTTCGACGGTTGAATTCGCGCCGGTGCGCCTTTCGAAAGAGGCGGCCGAGATCATCGCGCCGCAACTCTGAATTACGATTTTTCGCGGGATTGAAGCGTCCCCCGCAGTCTGGTCAGCAAAGCGGCCAGCTTAGGCCGGTCCTGTTCACTCAACGCGGTGAATTTCAATCCCAGGCCAACACCGGGTGTTGCGTGCCTCACGACGGCGTCGGCCCGGATCTGCCCTTCTTGCACCAGAAAATTCAATCTGGTCAGAACGCCTTCCGCCTTGGGCTCAGGAGTCTCGATGAGCAATCCTCCCATGCTCATATCCCGGACACGCGAGACGTCCTCGCGCCGCTGACATTGCCAGTACACCCAAACATCGCCGGGCGTCGGGACGCGGGACGTCAGTCTCCTGGACGGGGAAGTCAATAGCCGAGAGCGAAGCTTTCCGGGTACCATGGTGACACGTCGATCGCCGACCCCAATATAAACAGGCGATATGACGGTAGTGTCAAAATCTCCTGAATCGTTTCACCCTGAAGCATGTGCGGAAGTCGATCCAGCGTTCGCCGACTGGTCGATGGAATCTAGACGGACGATGGAGCATGCGTCTAACTCCGAAATGGAGTACCCTGTTGTTTTCCGCTCCCCCGCTGCAATGCCGGAGGGGCAAGATGCCCGCCACCTATGAGATAGATAAGCAACGCCGGCTGGTGATCACCACGGGATTGGGTCGAATTACCTTGGCCAACGCACTCGAGCACCAGGAAAAGCTCCGGAAGGATCCGGATTTCGACCCCAGCTTCTCTCAGATCATGGATCTCACCCGGATCACCGAGTTCGCGCTCGAAGCCAATGACATTCGCAGGCTGGCGCAGGGAACGATATTTTCCCGGGAATCCCGCCGAGCCATTATCGCCTCGAGCGATCTTGTCTATGGATTCGGACGGATGTTCGAAATCCTTCGTGAAATCGCAGGGGAAAACGGAATTCGCGTTTTTCGGGACCTCGACGAAGCACTTGACTGGATTCTTCCCAAGAGCACGAGCGCCTGAGCAGCAAAATGGAACGGTGGAAAGTGGGTGGGTAGTGTGC
>QIAL01001012.1:3137-3932 GCA_003225535.1 Acidobacteriota bacterium
ACTTATTCATGAAAAAATTGACCCGTGAGCGCGTTGTGCCAACCATCTCCGCCAACATCTCCTGCGAAATCTTGGGGTGCACCCGTTGAGGTTCGGATTCCGCGCCAAAGCGCGCCAGCAGCAGACGCGTCCTAGCCAGCCGTTTCTCGCTGGAGTTAAAAAGCTGATCGATCAAATCCTCTTCGACTCGGATGTTGCGCGAAAGAATGTAGGCCATGAAGCGGTCGGAGAGCGCATGTTCGGCGTGGAGCACGCGCATCATCTCTTTTTTTTCTATAACCAGGATGGTTGTGGGAACAATCGCGGTGGCCGTCCCCATGCGAATTTCCTGACCCGCCAGGCACCCCTCCCCAAGAAAGTCGGCGGGGCCGAGTATCGCCACGACTGCTTCTTTGCCGACTTCATTGACAACGGACAGTTTTACACCGCCTTCTTGAATGTACATCACACTCGTGGCGGGCTCACCTTGAGAGTAAATCTTCTGTGACCTTCGATACACGACGACTTTTCTCGCCACGCCAGCGGAGTTGAGAAAAGCCTGGGCATCGAAGGCCAGCTTTCCTTTTAGTTTTGGGCGGGGTTTTTTGTTGTTTGGGCTCGCGATATTCTTCATAACAACACCGCTTAGCCGCAATTTTAACAAGATGAGGCGGCCCAAATCAAGGTTTTGTTGGGTTGATGCTGGCCAGCCTGAATCGCCGTCCTGCGGATAGCCTCGCCCTAAATCCTGGCTACTTTTTCGAGGCTAGTCCTCGAAAGGAGTCTCTATTTCTCAATGTCCATGCGGTTTTCCTA
>QIAL01000260.1 GCA_003225535.1 Acidobacteriota bacterium
AGACGCACCTCGTTCTCGGCGTCGCCTAATCTCCGAAAGACAAGTGAACGTTCCGTCTTGAAGCTGTGAAGAGATTGTTTTTTGGCTTAAGGCAGGCAATCAGTGCTGCAACGACCGCCTTAATCATAAGCAGGATACTGTTCCTTACTTCGCCGCCACCGTCTCCCTGACCCCAATCTCCGGCACACTGCGCCCGACCACGACCGCGATCTGCCGCACCTGCTTCATCAATTCATCGAACTGATCCGGAAACAGCGACTGTGGCCCATCAGAGAGAGCCTGATCCGGCTGCGTATGCACTTCCACCATGAGCCCGTCAGCGCCCACGGCAACCGCTGCGCGCGATAGCGGTGTAACTTTATTGCGCTTACCGGTGCCGTGGCTGGGATCGACCAGGATCGGCAGGTGGCTCAACCGCTGCACAGCCGGCACAACGCTGAGGTCCAGCGTGTTGCGCGTGTGGTCGGCGAATGTGCGCACGCCACGCTCGCACAGCGCGACGTTGTAATTGCCTTCACTCAGAATGTACTCGGCCGCCATCAGGAATTCTTCGAGCGTTGCCGACATGCCGCGCTTCAGCAGCACCGGCTTGCGGGCGCGTCCGGCGCGCTTCAGCAGGGAGAAGTTCTGCATGTTGCGCGCGCCGATCTGGATCATGTCTGCATACTCTTCCACCAGATCAAGCGATTCGTGGTCGATGGCCTCGGTGATGATCCTCATTCCAAACTGCTTGCGAATCTCAGACATGATCTGCAGCGCTTCCTCACCCAGCCCCTGAAACGAATAGGGTGAAGTGCGCGGCTTGTAAGCGCCGCCGCGGAAAAATTGCGCCCCGGCACGGTTCACGCGCTCGGCCACGGCAAACGCCTGTTCGCGGCTCTCGATAGCGCACGGCCCGGCGACAATCGCCAGCCCGGTTCCCCCTATGGTCGCCGTCGATCCCGGGAATCGGATCACGGTGTTTTCTTCCTTCACGTCGCGGCTGACCAGTTTGTAGGGCTTCGAAACCTGTATGACTTCCTGCACCCCGGGCATCTCTTCGAGCGTGCCCTGTTCGACTTCGCCCTTGTTGCCGGTAATGCCGATGGCGGTGCGGGTCGCTCCCGGCATCGGATGGGCGCGATAGCCCAGCTTCTCAATTTTTTCGCAAACGGCGCGGACCTGTTCTTCACTAGCCTGCGCCTTCATGACGACCAGCATAGATTCACCCTAAGAAAGGACAATGTGGGAACAGCCGCCCCCGGCTGTCCGTCGAGCGAAGCTCGACTTGGCGGCCGCAGGAGAAGCCGCACCCGTAAGTGTACCGTTGCCCTGACCTGCCCCGCAAATGGAGCAAAAGCCTGTCGGATTCATGGGCATCTATACTTCTTCTATGCCCCGATCCATGGCGCAGGAACAGGACCTTCTCAAGCGGCCCGCGCCGAAGCGCCCGCCCCGCCTGACTTCCCGCCGCATCGGCATCCACACGTCGACCGCCGGAGGCGTGCAGAACGCCGCCGAACGCGCCTATCGCCTCGGCTGCAATACCCTGCAGATATTCTCCTCTAGCCCGCGGCGTTGGGCTCCTTACGAACTAAGCGAGCCGCATTGCGCCGAGATGAACCGCTTGCGCGCGCATTATGATCTGAAGCCGCTCGTGGTCCACACCAATTACCTGGTGAACCTCGCCAGCTCGAACGAACGTTTCCTCCAAATGTCACTCGAGGCCTTTCGGGGCGAAGTCGTCCGCGCTCTGTCTCTCTGCGCCGACTATCTCGTATTGCATCCCGGATCCTTTCGTGGCGCCGACCGTGAGCAGGGATTGCTGCGCACCGCTGCCGCGATCGCCGCCTCGACCCAAGGCCTCGATCTCGCAAAGGGCGGACTGACCATCCTGATCGAGAACACGGCTGGCGCGGAATTCTCGCTCGGTGGCGGTTTCGAACAGGTTGCGGAAGTTCTTGAGCGCCTCGAGGGAATCGTCCCCGTCGGCGCTTGCATCGATACCTGCCACACGCATGTTGCCGGATACGACATAGTCGGCGAAGAAGGTCTCTATCAGACCCTGCAGCATCTCGATGCAACAATCGGGCTTAACCGCGTGAAGGTCTGGCACTGCAATGACGCGAAAGCTCCCCGCGGGTCAAAGCTCGACCGCCACCAGCACATCGGGAAGGGAATGATCGGCAGAGAGACATTCCGCCGTCTGCTGAACGATCTGCGCCTGTCCCACGCCGCATTCATCGCCGAGACCCCGATCGACAAGCCGGGCGACGACCGAAGAAACGTTGACGCCCTCAAGAAGCTAGTCGTAGAGACGTAGCTTGTTACGTCTCTGCCGCCACCCCTCCGTGCTGCCCGTTGGCGAGAGAGACGTTGCCAGCAACGTCCTTACGGCTGATACTCTTTAGCCCATGAAACTCTACCGTTGCCAAGGGCGCATCGTCGCCGAGCATGCTGACCAGTTCTACGAGATCGCCGCAGCTTCCTGGGACGAAATCATTGCCCGAGAAGGTCTCTTCGATCATCTCAGCCACATGATTTTGCAAGCGAGGCGAACACAGGCCCCCGCTCCAAGCGACATTCTCCCGCCCATCGGCAGCCAGGAAGTCTGGGCCGCCGGCGTGACCTACTACCGCAGCCGCGACGCCCGCATGGAAGAGTCGAAGAGTTCCGGCGGTGGCGACTTCTACGATCGCGTCTACTCTGCCGCTCGACCGGAGCTGTTCTTCAAGGCGACGGCTCATCGCGTGGTCGGACCGGGCGCAAAGGTGGCAATCCGCAGCGACGCCTCCTGGTCGGTGCCCGAGCCCGAATTGGTCCTGTTCATCACCCCCGGCGGAAAAATCGCCGGCTACACCATCGGTAACGACATGAGCTCCCGCGACATCGAAGGCGAGAATCCTCTGTACCTTCCGCAAGCCAAAGTCTACGACCGTAGCTGCGCGCTAGGGCCGTGCCTGCTCATCTCGGATGAAGCTTTGCCCCCATCCACCGGCATCAGCATTGAAATTCGGCGAGAAGGCAAGGTGTCATTTTCCGGCGCGACCACACTCAAAGAAATGAAGCGGAAGCCGGAGGAGTTGGCGCGTTATCTCTACCACAGCAGCGCCTTTCCCTCCGGCTGCTTTCTCTTTACCGGCACCGGCATCGTGCCGCCGGACTCGTTCACGCTGCGCGAGGGCGATGAAATCAACATCATGATCCCGCCGATCGGCACTCTGTCGAACCTAGTCGGATAGCGCGCTTCACAAAGAAAAACCTTGAACCGCGAAGGACACGAAGTTCCACGAAGGCCTTGGTCCTAGTTTTTCCTTCGTGAACCTTCGTGTCCTTCGTGGTTCACGGTTTATGCCAACGCCGCCATTTCCCCGTCCAAAAGCTCCACTCCGTAACCCACCGTGTAAAATAAAAGATTATTCCCTGGTAGTTACTCGCACTATGGCGATCGAAGAAAAATCTGCGAACGCTGTAACCAACGGCCCTGAAGCCGCCGCACCCACGTCTCGTCCAAACGACGAGCGCTACGACGCTCAGACCGTCGAAAAAAAGTGGTTCGAACGTTGGCAGCAGGATGAGTCGCTCTACGCCGCCGAGCCCAACTCGACGAAGAAGAAGTACTACGTGCTCGAGATGTTGCCCTATCCCTCGGGCGCCTTGCACATGGGACACGTGCGCAACTACTCGATCGGCGACGCGCTTGCCCGCTACATGTGGATGAACGGTTACAACGTCCTCCATCCCATGGGATGGGACTCGTTCGGCTTGCCCGCGGAGAATGCCGCCATTTCGAACAACACGCCGCCACGCGAGTGGACGCTCCGCAACATCGCCAACATGAAGGCGCAGATGAAGCGGATCGGCTTCGCTTACGACTGGTCGCGCGAAGTCACCACCTGCCTGCCTGATTACTACCGCTGGAACCAATGGTTCTTCCTCAAGCTCTACGAGCAGGGCCTGGTCTACCGCAAGAAGAGCAAGGTGAACTGGTGCCCAAAGTGCGCAACGGTGTTGGCGAACGAACAGGTCGTCAACGGATGTTGCTGGCGCCACGAAGATACGCTAGTCGAACAACGTGAGTTGGAGCAGTGGTTCGTTCGAACCACCAAGTACGCGGAAGAATTATTGCGCGATCTCGACCGCCTCCAAGGCTGGCCCGAGAAGGTGCGCACCATGCAGCGCAACTGGATCGGCCGCAGCGAAGGCGCGCTCGTCGATTTTCAGCTTGAGGGCAATGCCGGTCCCGCGGGATCGAAGATCAGTGTCTTTACTACGCGCATCGATACGATTTACGGTGCGACCTCATTGCAGCTTGCGCCCGAACATCCTCTCGTAGCCGACTTCACGCGCTACAACCAGCCGCTCGGCGCTGCAGTCCAGCAGTTGATCGGCGAGCAGCGTAAAGCAAAAGAGGTCGGGGACATCGGCGAGATCGAAAAACACGGCGTGAACACGCATCGCTACGCCATCAATCCGTTCAACGGCGAGCGCATCCCCATCTGGATTGCCAACTATATCCTGATGGACTACGGCACGGGCGCCATCATGAGCGTGCCCGCGCACGACGATCGCGATTACGATTTTGCCAAGAAGTACAAGCTCGAGATTCGGCTGGTAATTCTTCCCGTCGGCAACGATCCAGAAGAGACAATGGCGGAGCCGAAACTGCCGTTCACCACGCACGACGGCATGGTGATCAACTCGGGCCCGTACACCGGTGTGAGTTGCGCCGAAGCCGTCAAGAAGATGACGGCCGACGCCGAGGAGAAAGGATTCGGCAAAGCGACCGTCACCTATCGGCTCAAAGACTGGGGCATCTCGCGCCAGCGCTACTGGGGTACGCCGATTCCCATGCTCTATTGCGAGAAAGACGGCATTGTTCCCGTGCCCGAGAAAGACTTGCCGGTGATCTTGCCGGAAAAAGTCGACGTCACGCTCACCGGCGGGTCGCCTTTGGAGCGAGTGCCGGAATTTGTCAACGCCACGTGTCCGAAGTGCGGCGGCCGCGCGCGCCGCGAAACCGACACGATGGATACATTCGTCGATTCTTCGTGGTACTTCTACCGCTACACCGACGCACACAACGACCACGCGCCCTTCGACGGGAAGATCGCGCAGTACTGGTTCGGAGATCGCGGCATCGATCAATACATTGGCGGCGTCGAGCACGCCATTTTGCACTTGATCTACTCGCGCTTCTGGACGAAGTTCATGCGTGACCTTGGCATGATCACCAACGACGAGCCAGTCGAGCGCCTCTTCACCCAGGGCATGGTGATCAAAGAGGGCCGCAAGATGTCCAAGAACTTTGGCAATGTCGTTTCGCCCGACGAGATGGTCGCGCGCTACGGCGCGGATGCGGCACGTCTGTACAGTCTCTTCGCCGCGCCGCCGGATCGCGATCTCGACTGGCAGGACTCAGGCATTGAAGGCATTCAACGATTTCTCGGGCGCGTATATCGCTTCTTCATCCGAAATGCACGCCCGGATCATTCGGACTGGCACAAGCCGTCAGACGATCAAGCGCGTAAGCGACGACTTTCAGGGACGCTGGCATTTCAACACCTGCATCTCGGCCATCATGGAGTTAATGAACACGTTATACGCCACGGAAGAGGCGATTGCGCGCAATGCCGTTCCCGTCCCATTTCTTGCGGACGTACAGCGAAGCCTCGTTCTTTTGCTTGCTCCGTTCGCCCCCTATCTTGCGCACGAGCTCTGGGAGATGTTGGGCGAAAAGGGAAACCTGCTCAAAGCTCCCTGGCCGAAATATGACGCGGAGTTGGCCAAGGAACAGGAAATCGAAATCCCCGTGCAGGTAAACGGCAAGCTACGCAGCCGCGTCACGGTACCGGCCGACGCCGACGAAGCCTTCGTCCTCGAGCGCGCACTTGCCGATGAGAAGGTAAAGGCCGCCATTGCCGGCAAGCAGATCGTAAAAAAGATCTACGTCCCCGGCAAGATGGTAAATCTAGTGGTCAAGTAAATCTTTCGGTTCCTGTCATCCTGAGCGGAGTGGTTGCTGCGCGGAACGCCCAGCCGCCACGCAGTCGAAGGATCCCTACCAGCCTGTGACGCTGTGGTGTTTCCGAATATTCTCTGAACGAATCCGCGGTATCCTTGTCTGCACATGCCCATCTCTCCTACAGCCGAGGGCTTCCGCGCCGCCTTCCGCCGCCCGTTGCTAACCTTCGCTGAGATCACCTGGCGCTGGGCAGTCGGTGCAACAGCTACGGTATTGTTCTTTTTCGGCCTCTTCGAATTCCTCGACACACTTCCGGTAACCAACGGCGAACTGCTTTTCCTCCGGACGCGCAACCCGTTTCTCGTATCCCAGGCCATCGGTCACATCCTGCGCGGTCACTTGAGCCACGGTCTGCTCTCGCTGATCCTCGCTGCGCTCTTGCTTGCTGTCATCTGGATGGTCGCCGCTTCCCTGGGCCGGATCGCGACGGTCGAAGCTCTGCTCGAATACTTCCGCGGCCGATTTGCAGATGACACCACACACGAAGGAGAGAACGCCGCCGCTGGCAACCCTGCGCAGGGACGCTTTACCGCGCTACTAAGGCTGAATTTCCTGCGTGTCGCGGTGCTCGTCGCAGGACTTGTTGGTCTCGCAGGTGCCGCGATTGTCGCTCGTTCCGCCTCATCTGCACGAGATCCTCAGACGGGCATGGTGGTTCTTTTGTTCGTCACGATTGCCGGACTGGTCTGCCTGATCGGCTATGAGCTGAACTGGCTGCTCTCGCTGGCTGCGGTGTTTGTAGTGCGCGACGCAGCCGACGTTATCGGTGCGATCTCAAGCTCTGTAGCACTCTGCCGCCGGCGCCCCGCCGCCCTCTTTGCAGTCAGCACCTGGACCGGCGTAGCACACCTGATCGCCTTCACAGGTGCGAGCATAGTAGTCTCGGTCCCTCTGGCTCTGGCGGGAATGCTTCCATGGCGGCTCGTCGCGTTGGTTGTGGTCTTGGTGACTCTTGCCTATCTAGCCGTCGCGGACTGGCTTTACACGGCGCGCCTCGCGGGATTTATTTGCATCGCGGAAATTCCCGATGCGCTGCTGGTCCCGCCGCCTCCGCTCCCATCGCCCGCCGTTCCTGCGGCAACGATCGACCGCGACGAGCTGATCCTGAGCGATGTGCCCATCCCGCAGCCTGGAATCTAAACCTCAGATGCGATGGACTACTGAGAGATAAAGCCACCGCGGATTCACGATCAGTATGTCCGATGAGCCGGCGAAGGAAAGAGCATCGGGAGAGAAATGTGGGGACAGCCGCCCCCGGCTGTCCGGCGGAGCAAAGCTCCGCACCCATTGTGCCGCATGCGGTCCCACTCACTTCGGCTCTCCAAAAGACTGGTTCTTCCGAGAAGTCAGGTTCTTGGTTTCCGAAAGAAACCTAGAACCCCTTCGCCTTCAAAATCGTATCCAGATCCTCCGGATGAAGCGCCCGCGTCATCGCCTCTTCACGCAGCAGATCCTGCTGAAACACCAGCTGTGCCAGCGACTCCTCCAGGGTGAACGACCCTTGCTTGCGCGTTATAGTGATCTCCTGATGCAGGTGTTGCAGCGCGTTCTTGCGGATATGCTGCCGTGCCCCATAGCCTAGGATTAACAACTCCGCCGCCGGAACCCGTCCTCCGTTACGCTTGGGAATCAGCGTCTGCGTGAGCATCGCCGCCAATGCCATCGCCATCTCTGCCCGCACCGTATGCTGACGCTCTTGCGGAAATGAATCCGCGATGCGCGACACCGTCGATGCTGCGTCAGTTGTATGCAGCGTCGTGAAGACCAGATGCCCGGTCTCCGCCGCCGACAAAGCAATCCGAGCCGTCTCCGAATCCCGCATTTCTCCCACGACAATCACGTCCGGCGCCTGCCGCATCGCCGCACGCAGTGCAGTAGGGAAGTCGGGCGCATCGATGCCGATCTCCACCTGCTCGATCACGCTCTTGTTGTGGGCATGCTCATACTCGATCGGATCTTCAATCGTCACAATGTGCCGCGCATCGCGCTGGTTGATTTCATTCACAAGAGCAGCCAAAGTCGTGGTCTTCCCGGATCCCGTCGCCCCGCCGATGATTACCAGGCCGCGTTGCAGTCCTGCAATCGCACCGACTCCCGGGGGTAACCGAAGTTCGCTTAGAGGAGGTACCTTGGAAG
>QIAL01000261.1 GCA_003225535.1 Acidobacteriota bacterium
AAGACCACGTCAGCCCCAGCGGCTTCAGCTTGGCGCAGAGTTCGATCGTCCGGGCCTTCTGGATATTGAAGGTATCGTCGTCGAAAAAGAACTCCTTCACATCCGGCCACAGTTCCTTCACCTTAGCCATCTCTCGCGCGACATCATCTGTCGAGCGCTTCCGCCAAGGATGCCCACTTAACGTTTGCGGCCACAGGCAGAACGTGCACTGCGCCGGACATCCGCGCGTCGTATACAGCGAAACGAACGGATACAGCAAGAACGGCACGTTGTACTTGGTCACATCCAGATCGCGCTTATAGATATCGGTCACGTGCGGCAGCGAATCCAGATCCTGAATCTGCGGCGCGTCCGGATTGTGGACAATCTGCCCGTCCTTCAGGAACGACACGCCTGGAATCTCCTCCAACGGCTTGCCCTTGGCGTAGTCCACGACCGAGTAGTCGAACTCTTTGCGGCAAACGAAATCGATTTCCGGACATTCCCTCAAAGACTTCTCGGGCAGGACTGTCACGTGCGGTCCAACGAACGCAATCTTGATCTTCGGATTCGCGCTCTTGACCGCGCGCGCCAGCAGGATGTCCCCCGGAAATCCCGGTGTGGACGTGAACAGCACCAGGAACTCGTAATCCTTGGCGATCTGGATCGTCTCCTCGCCCGACACGTGGTGCGGCGGCGCATCCAGCAACCGCGCCCCTTCCAGCATTCCCGCCGGATACGCAAGCCATACCGGGTACCAATAACTCTCGATTTCGCGGGTGGCGGGCCAACGGGAGCCAGCGCCCCCGTCAAAGTTTTCAAACGAAGGAGGATTTAAGAACAGTGTTTTTAAAGGCATAGGTTATCGATGTACCACTATTTTAGCATCCAGACAGGGTACGCCTTCGGGCGTCCCCGTACTGACGCAGGTTCCCCACTCTTTTCCGAATCGGGTCTAAGTTCTTGATTTCAATGTATCGGGTTCGGGATGAAAAGCAAATCCTGCGGGAGCGAACGGCCCCTTCGTGCAGCGAATGGCGAGAAAACGCTGCCGGCAGGGACAGCGGGAAACCGGTGCTATTGCCCTTGAGCGGCTACCGGCGCGCGGAACGTTACACCGCGTTCGTCATTCGCCTTTTCCGTGGCCACGATGTCTAGGTCAGCCAAGGGAATTTTCTTCGTCCGCTGGCCCGAAAAACTCCACAGGGTCTGTCCGACGATGGCGTAGTTGCTGACCTCTTCCTTGTGCTGATCGCGAAAGACCAGGACCGTTGCGGGAGCCGGCTCTTGAGGCTGGCTGGCACTGTCATGCGCGGGGCGTCGATCGGAGGAGCGCGGAGCATACGCATCCTGATCGTCATCCGCCTCTTCCTGGCGCATCATCCGCTGCTGTTCCAGATTCTGCCGGTTCCACTCATTGGCGATCTCGTATTGGCGATAGTAGTCCTCGTCGAAGCGGCGATCTTGGTCGTCCCACGAACTCCACAGCCACGGATCGTACCAGCCCCAACCCGATGCCCACGGAGAACCCCATCCCCAATTCCAGCCATTGCGGAAACCGAATCGATTGAAATCGTGGTGATGCCCGTGGAATCCATGATCGTGGAAGGAACTGTGCGAGAAGCCTTGATTCGAGGAATGACTGAAACCGCGAGAAAACCCGGGGCTGGACCGCATGCCACCGGAATGCACGCCACTGAAGGAGCGTCCGCCACCGATATGCCCGCCGCCAGCATGGCCGGCAAAACCACCAGAATGCATTCCGCCGCCGCCGACATGGCCTCCACCGCCATGCCCGCCTCCGCGCTGCGCCCACACGGGGACAGTCAGCAGAAGCGCGAACGCCGCAATGGAGATCAGGCGACGCATACAGCAACTATTATAGCCCCATTCCGGGCGCCCGTACGATTTTCTCGTCAACCGCCCAAGGGGTGCCCCATCGTTGTCCCGCGCCCTTTGCGGGACAGGGTGGGAATATTGATTCCACTTTCTGGACGACACCAAACTAGTTCTCCTCCCCCGCCCCGTGCTTCTGTTTGCAGAGCTTGCAATAGGTCGCAATCAGCGTATTGTCGACGCGGTGCTTCACCGGTTGCAGGGTGTGCACGTACGCGTACATCGCTTTCAGATCATCATCCGTCAGGTTCTTGAACTCGCCGAACGGCATGATTGAGTTGAGTTTCCTCGCTCCCACGTATCCCGTGCGTAGCGCCGTGATGAAGGTCTGCTCGGAGTAGTAGATGATCCCGGAAGCATCAGGCGTGAGGTTCGCGCTCACGACCGAACCCCATGGTCCCCCAAGAGTTTCGCCACCCGCGTAGGGCAACTTGTCGACTACGTTGTGGCAGCCACAGCCGAGTTTCACCAGGTACTTTCCGCGCGCGAGTTGATCGTTCGCGGGTGGTGGTACGGGCCCCGTAACCGGCGCGGGCACTCCCTGGACCAGCAGATTCACCGGGAAGTTGATCTTCGACGCGGGGAGTGGATTGCGCACCGGCGCCACCGATCGCAGATACACGACAACCGACGCCAGATCTTCATCGGAGAGAGTCTTGAATTCGAAATATGGCATCAAGGGGAAGATGGTCGACCCATCGTGCTTGATGCCTTCGCGAATCGCACGGGCAAGCTGATCGTCGGTCCAGGCAACTGCTCCAGTTTGCGGATCCGGCGTCAAATTCGGCGCCACCGCTGTGCCCGGAAAACCAGCCAGGGGCATAGTCTGGCCCGCCAATTCCATTCCGTCAACGCTCGGTGCGCCGTGCTGCGTCCAGTCCGAGGGTGAGTGACAGACTTCACAACTCAACAACCCCTGCACCAGATACTTTCCGCGCGCCAAGCGCTCCGGCGTCCGCTCGAATTGCCGGTTGGTTGTCGCGCGCACTCTGGGACCGATAAATGGCCGCCAGCCGATCGTGAATGTAATCGCCACCGCAAGTAATACCAGCAAACCCGCGGCACAAAAAAGCAGAACTCTCCCTCTTCTTCTCACCTCGAATGTCCCCCAGTTGTAAATGGTACGAATCGCCCCAGGACTTCGTTCCCCAAGAAAGACCGCTGGAGATGATACCAGCACCAGTCAACAGAAGGAATGTACGGGAATGACCTTCCTTTGTGTCCTTCGTGGCTAGAGAGAGCATTTACCACAGAGGACACAAAGGTACACGAAGGAAATCAAAATCAATGAATCACGTGGTTGGTGCGCAATTGCATCTTCACGGCGACCGACAGCCGCCGAATGCCTTCACGAATCTGCTCCGGCTGGGAGTGAGAGAAGTTCAGCCGCATGTGGCGGCCGCCCTCTTGATCGTTGTTCGGATAGAAGCAGTCTCCCGTCACAAACGCGACGTTTTCGGCGAGAGCCGCCCGCAACAGCGCCTGCGCGTCGGTGCCCTCTGGCATCGTTACCCACAGGAAGAGACCGCCCTTGGGATGCGTCCACGTGACTTCGTGCGGGAAGTAGTCGTGCAGTGCCTGCAGCATGGTGTCGCGCCGCTCGCGATAGACCTGCCGAATCAACTTCACATGCTGATCGAGGAAGCCATCGCGCGCAACCTCGTAGGCTACATATTGATTGAATGTGGAAGTATGCAGGTCCGCCGCCTGTTTGAGCTGCACTAGCTTGCTGATGACGTCTTCCGGCGCAACGATCCAGGCCAGCCGGATTCCAGGCGCCAGCGTCTTCGAGAATGTACTCAGATAGATGACATTGCCGAGAGTGAATCCGTTGTCGCGGCGCACATTCACCCGATCGAGCACCACGAGCGGCGCGATATGGTCGCCTTCGTAACGCAACTGCCCGTAGGGGTCGTCCTCAATGATCGGAATGCCGTACTTATCGGCCAGCAGGATTAGCTGATGCCGGCGCCCCTCCGACAAGGTGACGCCCGCGGGATTCTGGAAGTTTGGCAGCACGTACATGAATTTCGGTCCCGCGCGCAAGCTTGCATCGAGTTGCTCGGTCTGGAGTCCGTCCTCGTCGACGGGAACAGGAACGTACTGCGCCCCATAAACGCTGAAGGCCTGCAGCGCACCCAGATACGTCGGCGCTTCGACCAGGATGCGGTCGCCACGATTGATCAGCAGTTTTCCGATGAGATCGAGCGCCTGTTGGGAGCCCGAGGTGATGAGAACGTTATCGGCGGTGGAGAGAATGCCGTAGCGCGCAAGGTTGTGGGCAATCATCTCGCGCAGCGGCTGATAGCCTTCGGTCGTCCCATACTGCAGCGCTTGAGCGCCATGCTCGGAGAGGACTTTGTGGCACGCCTCTTCGAAACGCTGGACCGGGAAAACATCGGGAGCCGGCAGCCCGCCACCAAAAGAGATGATTTCCGGCCTCTGCGTGACCTTCAGCAGTTCACGAATGGCCGAACTCTTGATTCCCAGCGTGCGCTGCGCGTACCGCGACTTCCAGAGCGTCGACATGGACTCTCCTCAAGACTGCCCACTATTAGATGCCAACCACCGCAGGTTTCAAGGTTTCCAAAGTTTCAAGGTTTCAAAGACCAAGTCTACGCCGGGGCCCTCAGGGGTTACTTTGAAACTCTGAGATCTTGAAACTCCCTTCAGTCAATCCTCTCCGACCAATTCAGGTTCGACCGACACGTGAACATGTGGATGCGTGTAAGTCCCGTTCTCCTGCGCATCCACGACTGCGATCGCCGCCACATTGACCACTTCTTCCACGGTTGCGGTGCGTTGCAGAACATGCACCGGACGGCTCATGCCCATCAGAATCGGCCCGATCAGTTCTCCGCCGCCGACCTTTGCCGCCAGCTTGCACGCCAGGTTGGCCGAGGCCAGGTCGGGGAAGATCAACACATTCGCGCCACCCTTCAGCGAACTGAAAGGATAGAGCTCTTTGATCAGCTCGGGAGACAGCGCCTCGTCGGCCATAATTTCGCCGTCGATAATCAGCGTGGGATCCGCATATTTGATGAGTTCAACCGCCTTGCGGACTTTCGCGCAAATCGGGTGATCCACTCCTCCGAAGCTGGAGAATGACAGCATGGCCACCCGCGGGGTCAGGTCAAAGCGTCGCGCCATGTGCGCCGTGCAGAGCGCGATCTCGACCAGGTCTTCCGCGGTGGGCTCGATGTTCACGCTGGTGTCGGCCATGAAGAAAACTTCTCCCTTGCGTGTGATCACCGCATAGCAGCCCGAAACGCGGTGCAGCCCTTCGCGCATGCGCACGATCTGCAGCGCGGGACGGATCGTGTCCGGGTAGTGTTGCGTCACTCCCGAAACGAGCGCGTCGGCGTCTCCCATGCGCACCATCATCGAACCGAAGACGT
>QIAL01001005.1:0-727 GCA_003225535.1 Acidobacteriota bacterium
TGAACGTCGTCACAATATTGTTGGTCTGCACGAAAACGGAGTGGCCGACGTCCATCATCGAATAAGGAGCCGAAGGACACTCTCCCAGATGCACGACCGCATCCGGCTGAAAATCACGGAAGATGTTTTCCACCACCGCATAATCGCGCAGGTCGGTTTCCCAGAATTTCAATTCCCGGCCGAAGCGCGCGCGGAATGCCTGCAGGCGCTCTTCCATCGACGCGATGGGCGTAGCGCTCCACGAGCCCATCTCATGCACCCAACTCCGGCGAAAGAAAGCGTCCGCGCCGGCAACTTCGTGGCCTCTGGAGGTCAAATGTTGCGCCAGGGGCCACCCGAGATAACCATCCACACCCGCAATGAATATTTTCACTTCACCACCCCTTTTGGGATTTGGAGTTTTACGTCTGAGTACGACTACCCGAAGAACGCCTTCCCCTTAAAATCGGAAGCTTGCATGGGCCCGGTTCGCAGAAACACACACATCCGCCCTAATCAAAGTTGGGCGAAGGCCGTCAACTCAATTCCCGCTTCCCGCACATTCGTGCCCAGGGCGGGGTCGGTGAGTATTTTGATTTCCAACACTCGCTGTTTGCTCAGCCGATCGGTCTCTGAAAAACCCGCTTCCGGAAATCCGGGATGGCACCAGATTTCGTAAGTACCCGCGGGCATATTTCTCAGCGTGAAATTCCACGCTTCCGGCAAATCCTCCAGCTTTCCACGGAAG
>QIAL01001005.1:868-2327 GCA_003225535.1 Acidobacteriota bacterium
AAATTCCTCGCGAGCGCACCGCTTTTTCGAACGCTACCGCAGCCGCCGGATAAAAATGAAAACGGTGATGCGAATCGGCGTGCGATGGCGTAAGTCCCGCCGCCGTCATCTGGTCAATCTGTGCGCAGAATTCATTCAGTATCTCGTTTGGAGACGCACGCCAAAGCGTAAGCCTCCGCGCCATCCGCGAAGGCGCCAGAAAATATCCGTCCGAGCCCACCAGTGAAGGCACAGTGCTGGGCGGCAGGACTGGCTTCCCCTGGCAAAGATTTAAGTGGATTCCCACATCGAGCGCCGGGTAATTCCGCAAACGCTCCGCCGCATATTCACTTGCGGGTTGGTTGACCATATACGAAGTGCTGGTGACAATTCCTTGCTGATGCGCGAAAAAAATCCCGTCCGTAATTCCGCGGCTCAGTCCAAGATCATCCGCATTGACGATCAGTCGCTTCCTCTTCAGCGACGCGCTGGTATTCGCGGCCAGTGGCAGGAGAGTGTCCTGGCTCCCGGCCGACAATCGTCCCCCTAATGCCCCTGTTGACATGACAAAACTCCCTTGTAGAAATTAAGCAATTTTCGAATTTCCCGATCGTTGTTGTAACGTTCGACAACTACCTGCCGTGCCTGCCGCCCATATTCCGCAATCCGTTGCGGTGATTTCAGCAGCGCACCGATTGCATTCGCCAGTGCGTAAGTGTCGCCGGCTTTTACCAGCACTCCGTATGGCCTCTTTCCAAAAAATGGCCGTATCGGAGGAAGGTCGGTGGCGATTACCGGCAAGCCGCAAGCCCACGATTCGAATACTTTCACGGGAATATTGTTAAGAAACTTTGGGATGCGTTGCAGCGGGCACACCGCAATCAGCGCCCGGCTCAGAGTTGCGGCCATATCATCATGCGGGATTACTCCTTGCAGAGTGACCTGGCTTTCGATCCCCAGGCTCAGCACCGCATCGCGCAGCATTTGTTCCGTCTGCTTGTTGTCGGCGTAACCGAACATCAGCAAGCGAACCGGAGTGCCGCGCTCCTTCAGCAAGCGTACGGCTCTCAGCAGCACAAAAGTCCCCGCCCGTTCCGACAGCCCGCCTCGATATACCAGTTCAAACTGTTTTTCCACCGCACGCGGCTCCGGAAAATATCGCAGGTTCGGAAAGTTGTAGAAGACCAACTTCTGGCTCTTGCCCGTCTTCGCATGGGGCTTCAGCGTCCCGGAATCCGCTGTAATGAAGCCGTCCACGACCCGCGCCGCCAGGCTTTCAGCTCCCGCGACAATGCGGCTCATCAGTTTTCTCCAGCGAGGTGGCAGGTAAGTTTTGGTAAGCATCATCCCCGGGAAGTCTTCTCGCGTGTCGTAGACCACTCGCTTTCCGAAAATCAACTTCAGCAGCAAAGCCGCAGGAATCAATTCCGGGCTATGCACATGATAAATGCCGGCATTCTGTTCCAGGGCGGCGCTAATA
>QIAL01000262.1:0-7414 GCA_003225535.1 Acidobacteriota bacterium
GGATAGCTGTCAAGCCGTAAGCAGGAATTGCGCAAGGTGGGGTCGGAAAATTGACCCATGCATTGGTGGCGTTACCACCAGCGATAGTAAAGGAAAAGCGCCAGCTGCGCCGCTATGCCGGCGCAGGTGTCAAGGATTACGTCGCGCACAGTTCCCGTACGCGTCGGCAGAAAGCTCTGATGCCACTCATCGAGACTCGCGACGAGGCAGGTTCCCAGCACCGCAATGTTGGCCCATCGAAACATCCATTTTGCTCTCGTCCGAGAAGTTAGAGTCTCCCTCCACGCGCGGAACAGAAGAATACTGAGCAGTCCGTACCCGAACACGTGTCCCGATTTCCGGATGAATACGTGATACGGCTCAAACCCGGCTTCGTCGATCCCAAACAAGAAATGCAGAAGGGGATAGAGAAAGCGGCTGGTGTGTTGCGAAGAGAGATACGTTGTAGATTCGATCGCAATAACGATAAGCCACAGGACCAGGGCGATCCAGGCTTTCAAGGCTGGGTGGCGATTGGTGTTCAAGCAGGTCAGGAGTGGGTATTCCCACCCTCCGCGCAGAACATGAACAGCCTGCTCAGAACCGGGCGAACCGTTCGGGCCTCTGGACCTCTACTCGATGGCATAGTTGGGGGCTTCGCGCGTGATCATGACGTCGTGCACATGGCTCTCGCGAAGACCGGCGCCGCTGATGCGTACGAAGCGCGTCTTCTGCAGCAGTTCGGCAATCGTGGAGCAGCCACAATATCCCATGCCAGACTTCAACCCTCCCACCATTTGGTAGATGATCATCGAGACCGAGCCGCGATAGGGCACGCGCCCTTCAATGCCTTCGGGGACGAGTTTGTCGAGCCGGTTGCTTTCGCCCTCGGGCGTCGAGCTCGCGGTCGAAGAGTCCGCATTCGCGTTTTGGAAGTAGCGTTCGCTGGATCCTTGCGCCATGGCGCCAAGCGACCCCATGCCACGGTAAGACTTGAACGACCGGCCTTGATAGAGAATCAACTCGCCGGGACTTTCGTCGGTGCCGGCAAAAAGCGATCCGATCATGACAGCACTGGCGCCGGCGGCGAGGGCCTTCGTCACATCGCCGGAGTACTTGATCCCGCCATCGGCGATGATCGGCACACCCGAATCTTTAGTTGCCCGGTAGGCTTCGGCAATCGCGGTGATCTGCGGCACGCCTGCCCCGGTGACCACGCGGGTCGTACAGATCGATCCCGGGCCGATACCCACTTTGATGCCGTCAGCTCCAGCCCGCGCCAATTCGCAAGCTCCGTCAAAAGTGGCGACGTTGCCCGCGAGCAGCTGTACCTCCGGCAACTTTGACTTCACCACCTTCACTGCGTCCAGAACTTTTGAAGAATGTCCGTGCGCGCTGTCGATGGCGAGCACGTCTACTTTCATTTCCGCTAATTCCTGCGCGCGTTCGAGAAAATCTCCCGTCGCTCCGATCGCTGCCCCCACTCGCAAGCGTCCTTGAGAGTCCTTCGCGGCATTGGGATACTTCAATTTCTTCTGGATGTCTTTGACCGTGATCAGGCCCTTCAGGTTGTACGCATTGTCTACGACAAGAAGTTTCTCGACACGGTGCTGGTGAAGAATCTTCTCCGCTTCCTCCAGCGTCGTTCCCACCGGAACGGTGATCAGATTCTTCTTCGTCATCACGCTGTCGATCGGGATATCGAAGCGGGTCTCGAAACGCAGGTCGCGGTTGGTGAGAATTCCCACGAGTTTGCCGTGCTCGGTGATGGGCACGCCGGAAATCTTGTACTTACGCATCACCTCGAGCGCATCGCTGACTTTGTCGGTCGAATGCATGGTGACCGGGTCCACGATCATGCCGCTTTCCGAGCGCTTCACCTTGTCGACTTCATTGGCCTGTTGCTCGATCGTCAAATTGCGATGGATGATGCCGAGCCCGCCCTGTTGCGCGAGCGCGATCGCCATGTGCGATTCGGTCACCGTGTCCATGGCGGCGCTCACGATCGGAATGTTGATCCTGATGTTGCGCGTCAACTGCGTCTGCGTGCTGGCCTGCGTGGGGATCACGTCAGAGCGGGCGGGCAGCAGCAAAACGTCATCGAAAGTAAGAGCCTCAGGAACAGGAAAATGGATCATAAAATTCTCGGGATTCCCCAGCGATGTGGGTAAACGTTCATTCTAGAAGCGGGGAGTGAATTAGAGCAAATGGGCCTCCTCGGACCACGTCAGCACACCAAATCTTCTAAAATGCTCTCCAGAAGCACGTTTGTCTTTTAGTCACTCCGGGCGTATATTAAGAAACTGAGAACTGCTGTGTACCGGCTATTGGCGAAGCACACCAGTGGGCGCAAGCCCACTTTTTAGTTGGAGCCCCGTCGGTGTTGCGGCCATCCGCCAGTAAGTTATTGGATTCATGGCGCTTGACGTTGAACGTGTGCGGGAAATTGCAGACCGGGTCGCCGCCTCCAACGGACTCGAAGTCTTGGACATCGAGTTCCTCGGCGGAGGCAAAGCGCGGATGCTGCGGGTGTTTCTGGATAAGCCAGCGGCAGGGAACGATCCGCTCGCGGGAGTAACACACGAAGACTGTGCGAACTTCAGCCGCGAGTTTGGCACGATCCTCGACGTAGAAGACGTGATGCCCGGTTCGTACACGCTGGAAGTGTCGTCTCCGGGGCTGGACAGGAAGCTGGTGAAGCCGGGGGATTTTACGCGCTTCACCGGAAGCCGGCTGAAACTGACGACGCGGCAGCAGGTAGACAACAACCGGCACTTTGAAGGTCGCCTGGAAAGCTTTCAGGACGGCCGCCTGACGCTGGATTTGAGCGTCGCCAGCCACAAGTCGCGCAAGAAGATGGGCGACGCGGCCGGACAAAGAATTGAAATTGATTTCGCCAACGTAGAAAAGGCGAATCTGGTACCAGAAATCTAGTACTCAGCACGTCTGAGAACTGAGAACTGGCAACTGAGAACTGATTTTTATGGCTAGCGAGCTTTACAACATCATCGAAGGCGTGAGCCGGGAAAAGGGAATCGATCCGCAGATTGTGGTCAGCGCGGTGGAAGACGCCATTGTTATGGCTACGCGCAAGCACTACAAGTCGCAGGAAAATTTCCGCGCGAAACTCGACAAGGAGAGCGGAAAGATCAGCGCCTATGCCGTGAAAGCAGTAGTGGAGACTCCCGAGCAGGTGGAAGATCCTAATCTGCAGATTACGGTGGAGGACGCGCGCCGAGTCGATCCCAACCTCGAAGTCGGCGGTGAATTGCTGACTCCCAAGCCTATCGATGGCATTCTCGGCCGCATCGCCGCTCAGCTCGCAAAGCAAGTGATTTTCCAGAAGGTGCGCGAGGCCGAGCGCGACACAGTCTACAACGAGTACATCGGGCGCGTCGGCGAGATCGTCAACGCGACGGTGAAGCGCGTCGAAGGGCCGGACGTGATTTTCGACATCGGCAAGGCCGAGGCCCGCATGCCTCGCAAGGAGCAGTCGCGGCTCGAGTCCTTCGCAGTCGGCGAGCGCGTGCGCGTGGTGATCGCGCGCGTCGAACGCGCTTCCAAGGGCCCTGGTGTTGTGGTTTCACGCGCCGCGCCGGAATTGGTCCAGCACCTGTTTCAGACCGAAGTTCCCGAAATCTATGACGGCACGGTCGTCATCCGGGCCACCGCGCGCGAGGCCGGTGAGCGCACCAAGATCGCGGTCATGTCGAAGGACAAAGACGTGGACGCCGTGGGCGCTTGCGTCGGCATGAAGGGGATGCGCGTGCAGTCGATCATCCGCGAGCTGCGCGGAGAGAAGATCGACATCATTGAGTATCACGAAGACGCCGTCACATTCGCCGAGAAGGCATTGCAGCCTGCGAAGGTCAGCCGCGTCACCGTGGTAGACAGCGCGGAAAAACATCTGGAAGTCGTGGTCGATGACAGCCAGCTTTCGCTCGCCATCGGCAAGAAGGGTCAGAACGTCCGTCTCGCAGCCAAGCTGCTCGGATGGAAGATCGACATCAAGAGTGAGGAAGAGAAGCGCCAGGAAGTCGAACTGCAGATGGCGGCGATGGTGCCTCAGGCTACCACTCCGCTTGAGAGCGTTCCGGGTCTGGGTGAAGGTGTGCTCGAGAAACTGACTGCGGCTGGGGTGACGACAGTAGAAGCCCTCGCTGATATGACGCCAGAGCAACTCGAAGCCATCGAAGGCATCGGGCCCAAGACAGTGGAAAAAATCAGCCTCGCGGTCAATAATTATTTCGCGAGTCTGGAAGCGGCGGAAGGTGGGGTTGCGGCTGAAGTCGTCCCCGAGGGAGAAGCCGCTCCCGAAGAAGCATCCGCCGAAGCTGCAGTCGAGGCAGGCGAAGCCGCACCGGCTGAGCCAACCGGCGAAACAGAATCCGTAAGTAACGAAGGCGAGCCTGTACCCGACGAGGGTTCAGCTCAAAAAACAACCGAATAATCATGGCACGCACACGAGAGTTCGATTGCGTGCGAGTCCAAGAAGCTGACTCCGTGAGGCTGCAATGAAGACCTAGCACAACGCGGGGAAACAGAAAGGCCGGATGAGTAAGGTTCGAATCAACGATCTCGCCAGGGAGCTGGAAGTTAAAAGCAAAGCCATTCTCGATGCGCTACCGCTCGTCGGGGTGACGGAGAAGAAGACCCATTCCAGTTCGCTGGAGGACCACGAAGCAGAAAAAGTACGAGCCCACATCCGCGGCTCGTCCGAAGCGCAGTCACCGTCTGCGCGCGCCGCGCGCACACTGCGCGGCGAAGAAGAGATCAAGACAAAGATTGATCTGTCGCATATTTCCCGTCCAGGTGACGTGCTAAAAGCGATCACGCAGAAGAAGGAAGCTGCCGCCGCGCCTGCGCCACCGCGGCCCGTGCCGCCGGTCGCTCCGCCGAGGTCCACAGTCGTGGCTCCGGCGGCGAAACCTGCTGCTCCAGCAGGTCCGCCTGCACCGCCAGTTCCGGTTTCTGCTCCGCAGACGCCCGCTCCTGCTGCGCGTCCCGCGATTGTGCCGCCAGCGGCTGAAAAGCCTGCCGTTCCAGTTGCGCCGCCCGCACCACCTGCACCACCTGCGGCCCCGGCAGCAGCTGCGCTACCGGTTCGTCCCGCAGCGCCGCCTGCAGCTGTGGTCACTCCGCCTGCGGCGCCCTCCATGACGGCCTCTGCATCGCCTGCTGCTCCCGCGGCTCCGAGTACTCCGCGTCCCGCGGCTCCGCCGGTTGCTGCTGCTCCGCAAACGCCAGCCCCGCGCATGATTGTTCCGCAGACCGGGCCTCGTCCGGTGTATAAAGCTCCGCCACCGCGTCCTGCTCCGCCAGCGCCAACGGCCCAAGCGGGAGCTCCGGTAGGAACGATGCGTCCTGCACCGGGACGGCCCGTTCCGGGTCAGCCGATTTTCCAGCGTCCTCGGCCGCAAGGAGCGTCTGGAGTTGGTGGTGCACGTCCGCCGCTTCGCCCCGGCGAGCGCCGTCCCATGCATCCGACTCGTTCGGCTCCAACCGGGCCGCGTCCGCTTGGAGTTGGTCCAGGGCTTCCGCCGCCGGGACCGGTTCGTCCGGGCAGCCGTCCGGGCGCGCCCGCACGCAGGCCGGGACAACGCTATGTTCCGCGCGGTGTAAAAGAAGGCCCAATGAAGGGCTACACACCGCCGCCGCGGATGGTGGTGTCGAACGAGCCGATGCCGATCACCCGCAATATCACGATCACCGAAGGCATCAGCGTAAAAGACCTTGCCGAGAAGCTAGACATTCGCGCGAAGGATTTGATTTCGCGCCTGCTGTCGCGCGGCGTTTTCGCCACGATCAACCAGACGCTCGATGCGGAACTCGCCAGCGAAATGGCCCGGTTCTTCGGCGCCGACACGAATGTAATCACATTCGAAGAGCAGGCGTCGAAGGATATTGACGCCGCCACTGCCGCCGGAGAGGAATCCGCAGTCGAGGCAACGCCGCGTCCGCCCGTGGTCACGATCATGGGCCATGTCGATCACGGCAAAACCACGCTGCTCGACTCGATTCGCCTCACCAACGTGGCCGAAGGCGAGGCCGGTGGCATCACGCAGCACATCGGCGCATACAAGGTTCGCATCACTGACACCGAGTCTCCCGCCCTTGGACGCGAGATCGTGTTCCTCGACACCCCGGGTCACGAAGCCTTCACCCGCATGCGTTCCCGCGGTGCCAAGGCGACCGACATCGTTGTGCTCGTTGTAGCCGCCGATGACGGCGTCATGCCTCAAACGCTCGAGGCCATCGATCACGCGCATGCCGCGGAAGTGCCGATCATCGTCGCCGTCAACAAGATCGATAAGCCTGACGCTCTGCCCGATCGAGTCAAGAAACAGTTGGCCGATCGCGGTCTGGTGCCGGAAGATTGGGGCGGCAAAACGGTTTTCGTCGATGTCTCCGCGAAAAAGAAAACGAATCTCAACCTGCTGATGGAAATGATCTGCCTGGTCGCAGATCTCGCAGAGTTGAAAGCCACGCCCGAGCGCGCTGCCACCGGTGTTGTGCTCGAAGCCAAACTCGATCGCGGTCGCGGACCCGTCGCAACAGTGCTAGTGCAGAACGGCACGCTGAACGCCGGCGACAACTTTGTCGTCGGCAACGTCTTCGGCAAAGTTCGCGCCATGTTCGACGATCGCGGCGCAGCCCTTGCATCAGCGCCGCCTTCAACCCCGGTCGAAATCCTGGGACTCGAAGGTTTGCCGCAAGCCGGCGATCAATTCGTCGTCGTGGCCGATCGCGACAAAGCCCGCGGCATTTCCGAATACCGCGAGCAGAAAGCCCGCGAAGCCGCGCTGGCCAAGAGTTCCCGCGTCTCGCTCGAAGGATTGGCCGAGCAGATCAAAACTGCGGGCACGAAGGAACTCAACATCATCCTCAAGGGCGATGTACAGGGTTCGGTCGAAGTCCTCAGCGACCTGCTCTCAAAGCTCTCGAACGACAAGGTTCGCCTGAAGCTGCTTCGTTCCGGTGTCGGTGCCATCACCGAAACCGATGTGCTGCTGGCGTCCGCATCGAATGCCATCATCATCGGCTTCAACGTGCGTCCAGAGCGCAAGGCGCAGGAACTGGCCGAGCAGGAAGAAGTCGATATCCGCCTGCACTCGATCATTTACGAGCTGCAGGATGAGATCAAGCGAGCGATGAGCGGCCTCCTCGAGCCTACGATCAAAGAGACCTACCAGGGACGCGCTGAAGTTCTCGAAACCTTCCGCATCCCGAAAGTGGGCACAGTGGCCGGTTGCCGCGTGATCGATGGCCTGATCAAGCGCGATGCCGAAGTTCGCCTGCTGCGCGACAACGTGGTCGTCTTCAAAGGCAAAATCGGGTCGCTCCGCCGCTTCAAAGACGACGCCAAGGAAGTTACAAATGGCATGGAGTGCGGCATCTCGATCGCGAACTACGGCGACATCAAGGCGCGCGACGT
>QIAL01000262.1:7483-10014 GCA_003225535.1 Acidobacteriota bacterium
TTCCTCACCCTCGAACTCCACATCGAAGCCGCGCAATCAATCAAAGACCGCCGCCAGGTCGTCCGCAGCCTGAAAGACCGTTTGCGCACAACCTTCAACGTTTCCATTGCCGAACTAGACGGCGCCGAACTGTGGAATCGCGCCACCATCGGCGTAGTCAGCATCTCCCACTCGCGTGACTATCTCGACGGCCTGATGAAAAACGTGGAACGCGCCGCCACGCGCATTGCAAATAACAACGGCGCAGAAGTCGCCGATTCATTCCTGGAATTCTTATAAACCCAAAATCATGTGGCGACGGCCGCCTCGGCTGTCCCGCCAATGCGAAGCGAGGCGGAATGGCCACGAACCTCAACGCCCTAGTCGTCCTGCCTTCAATAAGATTTCTGCTGACTTTCTCAACACCCCCTAACACGTTGTTACCTCCGTACTTACCGCCTCCTGCCAAAACAGATGGACAATAGCCCCATCAGTTGCGCTTAACCCAACACCGGCATCCAGTTTTCTGATATTCTCAACCGTTTTACCTAAGGTGGAGTCGTGGAGAAGCGCGGGCTGAAGCACCATCGCGGACGGGTCGGCGAGGCCCTTCGCGAAGAAATCGAAACTCTGGTGGAAGGGGAACTGGCTGATCCCCGCATCGGCCTGGTGAGTGTGACCTCGGTCCACGTTGCGGACGATGGAAGATCCGCCGAGGTCTGGGTGAATGTGGAGGGCGACGACGCGGAAGCCGATAGGAGTATAGAAGGACTGGAAGCTGCACGTGAATACATCCGTCACGAGTTAGTAGAGCGGTTGCGGATCCGGAGAGCGCCCGAGTTGTATTTTCGCCTGGATCGTGCCGAACAGGCGAAAGCTCGGGTCGAGGAATTGTTGCAGCGGGAAAAAAGAAGACGCAAGCCCCACAAGGAATCCAGTGGAAAGCAGGCCTAACAATATGCTCGAGGCTGTACTCCGGCAAATCGGACAACACGAGCGATTCGTGCTGACGTCGCACGCCCGCCCGGACGGAGACGCAATCGGGTCGGCCCTCGCCTGCTGCCAGGTGCTGCGCGAAATGGGAAAGCAGGCCGATGTCGTGCTCCACGACGGCGTTCCCCGCATCTATCGCTCCCTGCCATTTGCCGATCAAGTGTTGCAATCAAGCCGCGTGACCGGCAGCTATGAGGCGGCCATTATTCTCGAGTGCGACAGCATCCATCGCACGCGGCTCGAGGGACTGGAAGATCGTGTCCTGATCAGCATCGACCATCACATCAGCGGCCGTCCCTTTGCCCACGTGAACTGGATCGATCCCCACGCTGTGGCCACGGCTGAAATGGTGTTCCGTTTGGCGCGGCATGCGGGCGCGAAGTTCTCCCCGGAAATCGCAACCTGTCTCTATACCGCTTTGATGACGGACACCGGATCGTTCATGTTCCAGGGAACGAACGACAATACATTCGCCCTGGCCCGCGAACTCGTACTCGCAGGAGCCGATCCAGCACACTGCGCGCGCGGAATTTACTTCGCGCATTCCGTCGCCAAGATCCGGCTGCTCGGCGAAGCCCTGCGCAATCTTAACGTCGAGGGCAACGTTGGCTATGCCTGGGTAACGCGGAAACAGATGGAACGCTGTGGTGCGATCGAGGAAGATTGCGAGGGACTAGTGAATTATGTTCTTTCCATCGGTGGCGTCGAAGTGGCCGCATTCTTCCGGGAGCTACCCGATGGCCGCTACCGCGTCAGCCTGCGCAGCAAGGGCAAACTCGACGTAGCCCGCGTAGCCGAGAGCTTCGGTGGCGGTGGCCACGAATGCGCCAGTGGATGTTCCCTCGATGGCCCGCTGGCCGAAGCGGTGCGTGCAGTAATTCTCCAGCTAGGCCGCGGACCTTCCGTACAATAACTCTCGATTGTTGATTTCAGATTGCAGATTGAACCCATCGCTTATCGCCCTCAATCTGAAATCATAAATCTGAAATCTGCAATCTGAAATCCCCATGACCGCTCGCACCCGAACAGACGTCCTGCTGCTCGCCGGCTTCTGCGTTTTCCTCTTCTTCTATGGCATCGCGCAGTTTGGCTTGATCGGTGCCGATGAGCCGCGCTATGCCCAGGTCGCACGGGAAATGTTGGAACGACGCGACTGGATCACGCCAACGCTAGGCGGTCACGCCTGGCTCGAGAAGCCGCCGCTCTACTACTGGCAAGCCATGCTCGTTTACAGCGTACTCGGCGTGAGCGATGCTGCGGCGCGCATTCCTTCGGCGATCGATGCCACTCTCCTGGTCGTTGCCATCTACCTGTTCTTTCGCAAATTTCGTTCTGCTGTGGCGGTCGACGCTGCGCTCATTGCGGCTTCGTGCGCGGGAATCATCGGCTATGCCCGCGCCGCCTCCATGGACATGGGACTGGCCGCCGCATTTTCGATCGGAATGCTCGCATGGTGGGCTTGGCGCGAGAGCGGCAAGCGAATCTACCTCGCCGGATTCTACTTCTTCATGGCTCTGGGAATGCTGGCCAAGGGTCCAGTAGCGCCATTCTTAGCTGCG
>QIAL01001006.1 GCA_003225535.1 Acidobacteriota bacterium
CCCACTTCGCGCGCGACACGTGTGACTTCCGCGGCGAATGAGGAAAGCTGATCGACCATCGTGTTGATCGTGTTTTTCAGCTCCAGGATTTCTCCGCGAACGCTGACCGTGATCTTTTTGGAAAGATCTCCTTTGGCCACGGCCGTGGTGACGTCGGCAATATTGCGAACTTGCGACGTAAGATTGCCTGCCATCGAATTGACCGAATCGGTGAGGTCCTTCCAGGTGCCGGCCACGCCTTTCACATCGGCCTGGCCGCCCAGTTTTCCTTCCGTGCCCACTTCGCGTGCCACACGCGTCACTTCCGAAGCAAAAGAACTGAGCTGATCGACCATGATGTTGATCACGTTCTTGATCTGCAAAATCTCTCCGCGCACATCGACGGTGATCTTTTGCGTGAGGTCGCCATTCGCAATCGCCGTCGCAACTTTGGACATGTCGCGCAATTGCACTGTGAGGTTCGTCGCCATCGAATTGACGTTATCCGTAAGGTCCTTCCAGGTGCCGGCCACGCCTTTGACTTCCGCCTGCCCCCCAAGCCTTCCTTCCGTGCCGACTTCGCGAGCTACGCGCGTAACTTCCGCCGCAAACGATGAGAGCTGATCAACCATGATGTTGATCACGTTTTTGATCTGCAGAATCTCCCCGCGCACATCGACGGTGATCTTTTGCGTCAAATTGCCGCTGGCGATCGCCGTCGCGACCTTGGAAACGTCGCGCAATTGCACCGTGAGGTTGGTGGCCATCAAATTGACGTTATCCGTAAGGTCCTTCCAGGTGCCCGCCACCCCCTTCACTTGTGCCTGACCTCCGAGTTTCCCTTCGGTGCCGACTTCGCGTGCCACGCGCGTCACTTCCGCGGCAAACGATGAAAGCTGGTCGACCATCGTGTTGATGGTGTTCTTCAATTCGCTGATTTCGCCTTTGACATTGACCGTGATTTTTTTAGAAAGATCACCGTTCGCCACCGCGGTGGTCACTGCAGCGATGTTGCGCACTTGCGCGGTCAGGTTCGAGGCCATGAAGTTCACCGAGTCGGTCAAGTCCTTCCAGGTGCCGCTCACGCCGCCCACTTTGGCCTGGCCACCGAGGATTCCTTCAGTGCCCACTTCGCGCGCCACGCGGGTCACTTCGGAGGCAAACGAGCGAAGCTGATCGACCATCGTATTGATGGTGTCCTTGAGTTCGAGGAACTCGCCACGAACGTCGACCGTAATCTTCTTGGTCAAGTCACCATTGGCCACGGCCGTGGTGACCGTCGCGATATTGCGCACTTGCGAGGTGAGGTTGGAGGCCATCAAATTCACGTTATCTGTGAGGTCTTTCCACGTGCCTGCCACGCCTTTGACCCTTGCCTGGCCGCCGAGTTTGCCTTCGGTGCCCACTTCGCGCGCCACGCGCGTTACTTCCGAAGAAAAGGACGAGAGCTGGTCTACCATTGTGTTGACCGTCTTCGCAGCCTTCGACTTCCAACGCCATTCGTTCCGATAGATCGCCATTGGCTACGGCGCCGATGACGCGGGCCATCTCGCTGGTTGGACGCGCCATGTCATCAATCAATAAGTTTGTGGACTCCACGAGCCGCAACCACGAGCCTGACGCGCCCGGAACCGCCGAGCGATGAACAATTTTTCCTTCTTTGCCGACCACCCGGCTGATGCGATTCAGTTCTTCGGTCGATTGCTCCATCGACTCGGCCACCTCGTTAAAGGTGTCCGCAATTTTGCCCGCCGTACCGGTCCACTCCACCGGCAGCCGCACTGAGAAATCGCCCTTCTTCAACGCAATGAGTGCGCGCAATATTTCGCCCGAACCAATCTGCGCTCCGTCGACGCTGGCGCCGTTGGCATGGGCAGCCTTCGTGCTGGCCTTGGAATGGCCGTTGGCATGAGCGCTGCGGTGCGGCCTTCGGGGTCCTCGTTTGTGCTCTTGCGTGGTAGCGCCTTCGGGTGGGTGGCTCTTACCCGTTGTCTCCTCCAACGGGGTAGAACTTGATTTGTTCATAAGTAAGT
>QIAL01001008.1 GCA_003225535.1 Acidobacteriota bacterium
CAGAGCTGAGCACCGTTCCACGATGGCCACCAGTGGCCGCAAAGCGAAGTGAATCACTCGGAACGGACGGGCCAGCAGAACGCACAACCGGTTTGGATAGGTCCGGAACAGCATCTTGGGCAGCAAATCAAAGAATGCGTAAAAGAAGAACACAACCCCGACGTACACCAGGGCGAACCAAAGCCGATAAGTTCCCAACGCCTGGTGCAAGACAACGATGATCCAGCCCAGAATCAGAAAGTTGGCCACGGTATTGCCAACCAGAATGGTCCAGAGGAAGTTTTCAGGATTTTCCAGATAATCGTGAAGCACTTTGGCCGAAGCACGTCCGGCGCGCATCTGCTGGCGAATCCGCAAGCGGCTCAACGTGAATACGCCCGCCTCCATTCCTGACAGCACAAACGACACCGACAGGCACCCCGCGAACACCAACCAAATGATAACGTTGCCTTCCATTTAAGTTGTTAGAAATGACGGGCACATTACACGGCGATGGGAGACTCCCTCTCCCCCTCCGACGGGGAGAGGGTCGGGGTGAGGGGAGTCGTGTTGGTGCGCTTCAGTTGCATATAACTCATCTAACGGCGCCTGTTCCTGCCGTCACTGACCTATTACTTCTGAAAAATTGACGCGCGGTTCCTCTCCCTCTCCTCCTGAAGGCCAGTCCGGCTCGGACGAGGAGAGGGCCGGAGAGAGGAGGTCGTTTTTCGTTGGCACTCGAATCCTTCACACCTTTTGGCCAGTTACGACTAAAGGGCGCTTTCATGGGATTTGGGTTTTGAAGCTTTCATTTTGTCACCTCGACCAGCAGTTCCTTTACCCTCCGTTCATCGGTCGCCTGCGCCGTCAACTTCAAGCCGCGGAAAGTGGCTGAGTCTCCTCGATTGGGCACCACGTCCAGCAGGTTCATCAACAACCCGCCCATCGTTTCGACCTCTGCCACCTCTCCGAGTGGCGGATATTCGCGGCGGAAATCGTCCAGCCGCAGCAGCCCGCTGACACGCCACCGGCCCGCATCGAGTTTTTCAATCACAAACCCCTCCGCCTCCACTTCGTGGCGGATCTTGCCGATCATCTCTTCCAAAATGTCCTCCATAGTGACGATGCCGGCCGTTCCGCCAAATTCATCCAGCACAATCGCCAGCCCTCGCTGCTGCCGCTGCAAGCTCTTGAGCAATTGCAGCAGATTCATCGTCTCCGGCACGAA
>QIAL01000263.1 GCA_003225535.1 Acidobacteriota bacterium
TTTTCGCGATTCGATTCAGTTCCGGCTTGGGCGGTTCGATGCCTTTGTCTTCGTCGGCTTTCTCATCCATGCACGAGGCGTAGTAGTCCCCGATTTTCTTGTCCACCGCCTTTCGACCCGGATCCGGTGAGGATGCGGCCTCCAGGATGGTGCGCAACTTCGTTTTGTTCTCGTCTTCCATCTTCGAGTACACATCCCACGATGCCTGGTCGGACGGAATCGGATTGTTCTTGATCCATCCTCCGCACGCATAGGCAAAGAAATCGACGCATGGATCAATGTTGCGATCCATGGCAGTAAGGTCGAGGACGGGTGTGTACTTGTCGGTGCCGGCTTGCTGGGCGCTGGCCGAGCACAGGAACGAGAAGCAGGTCAAGACAAGAGCGGCGGCGCACTTAGGTGACATAGAGTTTCCCTTCTGCACAGCTTTCACTGAGTCGGCGAAACCGACTCTTTATCGCAACTCCGGGAGAACACGAAAAGTTCGCTTGCGTCCAGTTCGATAAATGGAAAAATCACGCCAGTCCAGTGTGAAGATGGTGTCGATTCGCTCGCGGTCAGCGAGGTACACCAACATGGCATCGGCCAGTTGGGGTCGGATATCTTCATACCGTTTCATCAGGGCAGCAATGGTTTCCGCTTCGGCTCCGGCGACAGGCAACAATTCAAGAAATCCACCATCGATGCTGCGCAACAATTGCAGCACTGCTCGTGGAGAACCTCGCAGGAGCCACGCCGCCTCCGTGATCACGGGCCAACAAGAGAGCAACGGGCCCGGCATCTCTCGGAGCGCCTTCACGCACACATCGTGATACTGGTCTTCCCGGGAGAGGATAGCAACCAATGGGCCCGTGTCCACCAGGACCTGAGTCATTTTTTCTTTCCAAACCCATCGAAGTGACGGCGATTCGAACTAAGATCTTTTGGAGCACGAGTTGCGCAGCCGATAACACCTGCGCCCCGGGCAAGATCATAGGCGGAAAGCGACTGGCCGCCATGACCAAGATAAGTTTCTAAAGCGTCGCGCACGACATCGGAAGGGGTCTGCCCGCGCGAGCGGGAGCGGTGGCGGAGGAGAGCCTCGAGCTGTTTGGGAACGCGGACGGTGATGCGATTTGAAGCCATGTGTGTCAGACAGTATAACACCAGTGTCGGACAATGCTCATCAAGTTTACGAAGCCGGCTCTATCCTTTTCTCAAATGAATGGAGCCGTCGCCGGTATGGATCGTCAACAGGCTGCCGCCGCCATTCATCTTGCCATGGATTTCATTCTGGCGAATCTTTCCTTCCGTCGTGACCGGCATATCGAGATCGATGTGGCCGTCGCTGGTGTGCAGGTCAACATCCGCGGCGAGGTCTCCCGGAACTTCCAGAGAGACGCTGCCGTCGCCCGTTTCCAGCCTCCAGTTTCCTGCTAATGAGGAGCCGTTCCTGGCACGCACGTCGACGTGTCCGTCGCCGGTCTTGAGCGCGAGTTCGTCGAAACGGCCGCTGGCCTGTATGTGCCCATCACCGGTCGTCGCGTGCAGTTTGCCATCGACGCCATCGAGGTTGATGGAACCATCTCCCGTATGCAGGTCCATCTCGCCCTTGAGTCCGGCGACCTCGATCTTGCCATCGCCGGTGCGGAAGTTCACTTTGCCCTCGCGCGGCATCTGGATGATGATTTCGACTTTGTGCGATCCCCAGTCGACGTTGAAATTGTGATGGGGATAGTGCACGTCGATTTCCACCGAATCGCCGGTCTGGTGTTCTTCGACACGAATGCCATCTTCGCCGATCTTGTAGCGGGTGGTGATGACCTTGGCTTCGATGGTGTTCTGGTCCCAGGTACTGACGCGGATGTTGGCATCTGAGGTTTCGACGCGCAGGTCAGGCTTGCCGCTGATGTTGTAGGTTTTCGACCATTCCTCGGCGCGCGCGGGAAAAACCGCAATCGCGAAGGCGAAGATGGTCAGGGAAAGACGGACGACAAGTGATTTCATGGAGTCCTCCGGCGGGGAGACACACCTTGGCCCCGCCCTGTTAGACGTGGTTACGGCGAATCGGTGAGGTTAGTTCCATCCAACCGTTTTTCGGGTGAAGCGGGCCGAAGATAAGCCAGCCGGATCAGCGTTCGCTCGGAGAAAGGCAGGTACAGCAAACCGGCGCTGGCCGCGAATGCCGCTCCCAGGCCAATCTTCTCCATCAAGAGAAACGGCGCGATGGCCCATAGCTGATCGAGAGCCAGGACGAAAGGGAAGATGCGGCGGAATTTTTCGTCCAGACGCTGGTAGTCGAAGCCTACGGCCGACAGGAGATAGCAGCGCAGCGGAATCCCCACGCCGGCCGTCACCATCACGGCTGCTGCGAGCGTGTTGGCGGCCCACAAGGGGAGGAACGAGTCCGCGATTCTTTGAATTTCACGCAGGCGAAACAACGCCGCGAGATAAAAGCAGAGGTACATGACCTGGATGAGCGCGAACAGTCCGCGCGTCAGGCCGCGATGAGGGATCGGGACCTCGAGATCCGGATGCAGCGTGGGCGCGGGTGGAGGAGCTTCGCGAGGCTGAGGTTGGAAGGGAGCGGCCGCGCCCTCGGCAGCAACACCTATAGCAGGTGAGGCCTGAACTGGAGCCTGCACGGGAGCAATGAATCGATATCCGCGCCGGGCAAGGGTCTCCACGTAGCGGGGGCTCGAGGCGGAGTCTCCGAGCGCTTCGCGCACCTTGTTGATGGCGGTGTTCAGGCTGTGATCGAAGTCGACAAAGGTGTCGGATGCCCACAGTTTCTCGCGCAGTTCTTCGCGAGTCACCACGTCTCCCGCGCGTTCCAGGAGAAGAGTCAAGACCTGAACAGGCTGGCCCTGCAAACGGAGTTTCACGCCGCCCTTGCGAAGTTCGCCTGTGTTGAGGTCGAGCTCGAAGACTCCAAAACGCGCGATCCGGTTGTTGTTTGGCTGCACGGCCATGGACGACGCCGTAGTTTAGCACCGCGCGCGCTAGTCCTGATCTGAGGAAGTTTGTGGAGACAGCCGCCTTCGGCTGTCCGGCCGCGCGAGCGGCCGTCTTTGCCCGCTGCACCGGAAATTCAGTGCTGAGATGACGGACCGATCGGGTAGGGAAGGCACTGCTTTCATGGCAGCGCAAGCGAGAAAAGTCGCCCTTCGGGCGACGGACAGCCGAAGGCGGCTGTCCCCACACAATCTAGCGATAAGCTAACCTAACCCTCACACTGACTTCCCCGAGCGTCTACAATGTCCGCGTGTCCACTCCACTGCCCCACGACGAGTCCGAGCATCGGCACCATCGCCATGCGGTGTATGCCTCGGAAACCACCGGGCTGCTCTTGATTGCCCTTGTGCTCCTTGTGCTTACTCTGATCCGATACTGGCATGAGATCCATTGGAGCCTGCGCTGAACGTGGCTCTGGAATCAGTTGACGCCCATTCCTCTGATCCGTTGCTGGTAGTCATCCTTGGCCCCACCGCCGGCGGGAAAACTGCCTTGTCGTTATCGCTTGCCGAGAAGTTCCAGGGCGAGATCGTCAACTGCGATTCGGTCGCAATGTACCGCGACTTCAACGTCGGGACGGCGAAGCCGAGTCTCACTGAACAAGCCCGCGCACCGCACCATCTTTTCGATTGTGTCGATCCCATGCAAGATGTGACTGCCGGGGAGTATGCGCGACAGGCACGGCAGCTGTTGCTGGAGATCAAGGTACGTGGGCATCTGCCCATCGTTGTTGGCGGGACCGGATTGTATCTGCGGGCCTTGCTGGAAGGACTGTTTGCCGGACCTCAGCGTTCAGAAGAATTACGGGAACGTCTGCGGGAAAGGGCCGCACGCCGAGGCTTGCCGTATCTCCATAGAATCTTGTCGCGTTTGGATCGTGCGACCGCCGCGAAGATTCATCCCAACGATACGCCAAAGCTGATTCGTGCCATTGAGGTATGCCTCGCATCGCGGCAGAAGGTGTCGGAACTCTGGCAACAAGGCCGTGATCCGTTGCAGGGATTCCGCATTCTGCGCCTTGGGCTCGACCCCGACCGCGCTGCGCTGTATGCGCGAATCAACCAACGCGCCGAGGTCATGCTTAAAGAGGGTCTCATTGATGAAACTAAGACACTGATCGAAAAGTACGGTCCAAGCGCCCGGCCCCTAGGTTCTCTGGGATACAAGCAAGCTGCGGAATTCCTGCGCGGACAACTGACGCGCGAGCAGACTCTGCACCTGATTCAGCAGGCACATCGCAACTACGCCAAACGCCAGATGACCTGGTTCCGGCGCGAACCTGAAGTGATGTGGTTCCAGGGCTTCGGAGAGGACCCGGAGATCAATCAAAGTGTCTGTTCCGTGGTGGCGAGATCTCGCTCTGGCCACCCCGGCGTCGGAATAGTCATGCCTCAGTGACCCTCTGTGTTCTCTTGTTTTGCATTCACCACAGAGGTTCACAGAGGCTGAGGGCGAACTCCTAACATCCAAGACCTGGCACCCGCCCCTCTGCTATCGTCTCTCCATGCCGAAAATCTTATCCGTTTCGTGCCTCGCACTCATTCTCTGTCTGCCAGCTTTTGCGAAAGACAAACATCAGAATGCGGCGCCCATCCGCCACAACAGCGCAGGCGACAAGTGGGCGGAGAAGACGCTAAAGAAATTGAGCATTGAGGAAAAGGTAGGCCAGCTCTTCATGATCTGGTGCCGCGCCAGCTTCTTGAATTTAGAGAGTCCGGAATACCTGGAGCTGCGCGACGCCATGCAGAAGTATCACGTGGGGTCCTTCGCCATGACCGTCCATGTGGATGGCCCGCTTCTGCTGCGCACCGGGCCGTATGAGGCCGCGGAACTGCTAAACCGCTTGCAGAAAGATTCCAAGCTGCCGTTACTGTTCGCTGCGGACTTTGAACGAGGAGTGGCTACCCGACTGGTCGGCACCAGCAATTTTCCGCACGCCATGGCCTTCGGCGCAGATGGAAAGCTGGAAGATGCCGAAGCCTTCGGACGCATCACGGCCCAGGAAGCCCGCGCCGTCGGCGTACATTGGAATTTCTTTCCCGATGCGGATGTGAATTCGAATCCTGCCAATCCCATCATCAACACGCGCTCCTTCGGCGAAGACCCCAAGCAGGTCGGCGACCTCGTTACCGCCTACATCAAAGGCGCGCACGCCGGCGGAATGCTCACCACGGTGAAGCATTTCCCAGGCCACGGCGATACAGCCACGGACTCGCACCTCGGAGTCGCCAGCGTGAATGTGGACCGCGCCCATCTCGAATCCATCGAACTGCCGCCCTTCAAGCAGGCAATTGGCGCAGGCGTCGATTCCGTGATGGTTGCGCACGTCACGGTCCCGGCGCTCGATTCCGATCCGAACCACGTCGCCACCATCTCCAGCAACGTGGTCTCCGACCTGCTCGAAAAGCAACTCGGATTCAAAGGCATCATCGTGACCGACGCTCTCGATATGGCGGGGCTCACGCACCAGTTTGCCAATGACATTGGCCGGGCCGCGGTTGAGGCCTTCAAGGCCGGCAACGACCTGCTGATCATTCCGGCGGACTTGCCGGCTTCGTA
>QIAL01000264.1 GCA_003225535.1 Acidobacteriota bacterium
GATGCGGTACAGTCAGCGAAAGCCACAGAGATTCTGGAACGCCGTTTGACATCGAAGAATCCGGGTTTTGTCAGCGTCGTTGTAATGGTCGAGACTGTATGGGTTTTGGATCGCGCTTATGGCTTAGCAGTTCAGGAAATCGCCGCCACGGTCGAACGCCTGCTGCAGGTTGAGGTTCTTATGATCGAAGACCAGCAGGAAGTTTTCACTGCCATGGTCGCACTCAAACAAGGACGTGCATCATTTGCGGACGCGCTGATCGCAGAGCTTGGAGCGCGGGCAGCCACGCGTACTTTGACGTTCGACCAAAAGGCAGGCCGGTTTCCTAGCTTCGAGCTTGTGTAATCGACCTTGACCTCGATCACCGCCTCCGCCGCGCTACCCTCTCGGGCTGCCACAACGTTGAGTATTTTGTTCACAAAGACCGTATCTGAGAAGGACGAGGGCGAACAATCTGGAGCCTTCGAACGCGTCCGCGTCCGCATTTAAAGCACTCGATCCGATCCTACAATTCAAGGCAACCGCCAAGTTGGGTGAATTCCTGGAAACGTGGTTCTCACACTCGTTCTAGCCATTAGCCCGCCGACCGAGGGTGCAAGGCATCATTTAATCACTCATCTCGCGACTTCTAACGAGCGAGATGGAGGTGGCTGCCGGGATCATCCATGGGCAGTGAATGTAGTCCACAATTTGCTCGATTTCTTGGCCGACCACTTTCATACGAATGACCGAGTATGAGGTCCATGTGTCAGCCCCGCGTTGAAGAACAGAAATTGGCATGAAGACCATTGTATCCGGCAAGTAGCACTGTGCAGGAAGTGGCGCGCCGCACTCCAAGTCGCAGCGCCGTAAAGTCGCAAGACTCACAATGCAACGGAATGGTGGCGCCATCAACTGCCCAGAAATCTGATGATGAGCGCCTAACAGAACTCTATTCATTGCGTCTAGAAGAATTCAGAGACAATCTCTCTTCCGACAACAGAGTGGTGGCGAGAAGATTCCACCCCCGGATGACAGGGCCGAAAGCGCTTAGCGGAATAGACGGCTTCAATGCACAAAGAAGCCAGTTCCAGCGAGAACAATTCCGATCACGCCCATGAGAATGCCGAACATCCAGAACAGCCTGCGCCCGGAAAGCAGAGTGATTGAAGTGATCACCAATCCTACCTCTAGAAAGACTTCCGCCAAGTCATAGCGATCGGCTCGATTCCTCTCCGTTGCGACTTCGGCCTCCATCTCTCTTGCCTTGTCCTCGATCCCCTTCTGATCGTCTTTGTAACGTGCCGCCTCGCTGGAGTATTTCTCCCTCAATTTGGCGAGGGCCGCCGCGTCCGTCGTGGTCTCAACGGAGGCCAGGTCACTGAAGATTTCATCCTCATGCCGGCGGATGTTTTTCGCCTGATAGTAGGCCCATTGATCCGATGCCTTGGCCTGCAGCACAACCTCTTCTGTGTGGGCGCGGTGACCCAGCAGGGTCACGACCGCGACAAGGACGGCCAGCACGGCCATTGTCACGGAGATCGGCGCCAGCGAGGGATCTTCCTTGGCATGTTCGGCATGTTCTTTCAGTTCGTTCAGCTCTTCTGACATCGCATCACTCTCCCATGACTTTTACGATGACCCGCTTGTCCCGTTGGCCGTCAAACTCAGCATAGAAAATCCGCTGCCATGTTCCCAGATCGAGCTTCCCGGCAGTGATGGGCACAATCACCTCCTGATGAATCAGCAGCGCTTTCAGGTGAGAGTCGCCGTTGTCTTCCCCGGTATCGTGATGCTTGTAGTCCTTGCGAAAAGGGGCGAGGTGCTCTAGCCACTTGTCGATGTCTTCGATCAATCCACTCTCGTTGTCATTCACATACACACCGGCCGTAATGTGCATGGCGGACACCAGCACCATGCCTTCCTTGACTCCGCTCTTGCTCAGGATCTGCTCCACCTGGGGCGTGATGTGAACATACGCTCGATGCGTCTTCGTATGGAATCGCAAATATTCCGTAAATGTCTTCATAATTAAAAGCTACATCAGCACCACAGCAATTTTGCCACTGGCGATCAGTTCTGCTGTCCGCGCAACGTCTTTATACATCACACGATCCTTCTCAATCAGCGGACACACGCTTCGTATAGCCGCATGCGCCGCTTGTCCGCGCTTTGAAGTCTTCAGCGGAGCAAGGAAGTCCAGCGCCTGGGCAACCGCCATGGCCTCAATCGCCAGCACATTCCGCGTGTTCTCGACGACGCGCCGCAGCTTGAGTGCCGCGGTCATGCCCATTGACACATAATCTTCCTTATTACCAGAGGTGGTGATCGAATCCACCGACGCCGGGTGGGCCAATACTTTGTTTTCACTGACGAGCGCGGCCGCAGTAACTTGCGGCAACATGAATCCCGAATTCAGCCCGGCTCCTGGAGCAAGGAATGGCGGCAGACCTTCACTCAGAGCAGGATTTACCATCCTCTCGATCCGCCGCTCGCTGATGCCTGCCAGCGCACTCAACGCAATCGCCAGAAAATCCAGTGCGAACGCCAGAGGCTCTCCATGAAAATTTCCGCCGGAGATTACGTCGCCCGCACCGCTCTTTGGGTCGGTGATGAAGACCAGCGGATTGTCTACCGCCGAGTTGGCTTCGGTCTCAAATACCGATCGGCAGTATGCGAGAGTGTCGCGGATAGCACCATGCACCTGCGGAATGCAGCGCAACGAATAAGCGTCCTGCACTCGCCCGCACTCGCGATGCGACTCGCGAATCTGGCTGCCTTCGAGCATGCGGCGCAGGTTTGCGGCGGTTTTCATTTGTCCGGCATGCGGGCGCACCTCGTGAATGCGCACATCGAACGCCGTATCGGTTCCTCTCAAGGCGTCGCACGAGAGTCCTCCCAGCACATCAGCGGTATCCACGAGAGTCTCTGTTGCGAGCAATGCCAGGGTGCCGACCGCCAGCATGGCTTGTGTGCCATTGATGAGAGAGATCGCCTCTTTGGCTTCAAGGACAAGCGGCTTGATCTGGGCCCGCTTCAAAGCCTCCGAAGCAGGGAAGCGAGTTCCTGTCTCGTCGTGGCATTCGCCTTCACCAATCAGAGCGAGTGCCAGATGTGCAAGTGGGGCTAAATCTCCGCTTGCGCCCACGCTGCCCTGCGATGGAATGAACGGGGTGACGCCCCGATTCAGCATCTCGCAGAGTATATCGATCACCGCTGCGCGAACGCCGGAGTAGCCTTTGGCGAGCGAGTTTGCTCGCAAAAGCATCATGGCCCGAGTTTCCGCGAGCGGAAGAGGAGAGCCAACGCCGAAGGCGTGCGATCGGACTAAGTTCACTTGCAGTTCGCGGATTTGGTCGCCGGGAATCCGAACATCACTCAGTTTGCCGACTCCGGTCGTGATCGCGTATGCCAACTTATTCCCGGCGACTATCTCGTCGACCACGGTGCGCGCCAGATTGACGGCCTCGCGGGCATCCGGCGAGAGCAGTACCGCCTGGCGCGATATTGCGACCTCGCGTACATCCTCCAGTCTGAGATCGTTTCCAGTGATGTGCAGAGCGTTCAAAAGAGTCCTCGAGTCATCCGTCATTTCCCAGTTGCGGCACGGAACACGCTAAGGTACTTGTCCGGCAGGACAGAGACTTTCATCTCTGAATTCGTAACGATATGTGTGGTCTCGCCTTCCGCCAGCACTGTGCCGGTATTGGCGCGTTCCAATTCGTAGCTGAATCGAATCACAGATTCGCGTACCGTCTTCAGCCAGGTGCGCACAATGACTTCCTCATCGTAATAAACCGGCGCACGGTAGCGGCATTGGACCTCGACCACCGCGATGAACAGTCCGTCTTCGCGCTCCATGTCGCGGTACGACAATCCCATCTGCCGCATCAGTTCCACCCGCCCCACTTCGAACCAGATCAGGTGGTTCGAGTGATACACGACACCCATCTGATCGGTTTCCGCGTAACGCACACGCAACCGCGTTTCGTTCGTGGCAGGGTGATGGTTGGAACTCATTTCCCCGTCCACACTGGTTTGCGCTTTTCCAGGAATGATGCAATCCCTTCGCGGAAGTCGGCCGTACGTCGAATCGCCGCATTCTCCCGCACCGCCGCTTCAATGTGCGCGTCCAGTTCCATACGCGCGTGGTCGGTGAGCAACTGCTTTGTGGCCCGCAGGGAAGACGCGCTGTTTTCCATCAGCAATGCGGCCAATTCCCGGGCCCGAGCCATCAGAGTTTCCGCGGACACAATTTCGTTGATCAGTCCCATACGCGCCGCTTCCTCGGAGCCGAAGATTCTTCCCGTCAGCAGCAGATCGCGCGCCTGTTTCTCACCGACCTGCCGGAGCAGGAATGTCGACACGATGGCCGGCACGAAGCCGATTCGCACTTCTGTATAGCCAAACTTCGCATCCGGCACTGCCAGCGTAAAATCGCACAGCAGCGCCAACCCCGTTCCGCCCGCGATCGCCGGCCCATTCACAGCGGCGATCGTCACCTTTGGGAACTCATAGAGTGATCGAAACAGTTGCACCATCGTTTGCGAGTCCTGCAGATTCTGTTCCGGAGTGCGGTCAAGCAACCCTTTCAGATTGTCCAAATCCATTCCCGAACAAAAGGCTCTTCCCGCTCCGGTCACGATCAGCACAATCGCATCGGACTTCGCCACTTCGTCGAGGGCGCGCACCAGATCGCCGATCAATTCGAAGCTGATCGCATTGCGCTTCTCCGGACGATTCAGGGTAAGCGTTGCGACCCTACCCTCGTACGCAAGTTGAACCGTATGGTAGCTCATAAGAGAAACCGGTGTCCCGTGCTCGCTTTCACAATGTTCGATCGATAGCGACTAATCCGTGGCGTGAGACTCCGAATACTTCGCCGCGATGCCCCCTGTCGCCTTCAGAAGAGTATCGAGTGATTTCAAGGCTGGCAACTGGGCACCCCGCTGGCGAAGCGCCTCGATTACTTTTTCCGTCGGAATGTTCCCCACCAGTGCGTCTTGCGCGAAAGGACAGCCTCCCAGTCCCCCGATTGCCGAGTCGAAACGCCGGCAGCCGGCGTCGTATGCAGCAAGGATCTTATCCGCAGCTTGCTCAGGGCGGCTGTGCAAGTGCACACCAATCTCAAGATAATCATATTTCGTTTGGACCGCCTGAACCACTTCCCAGATCAGCTGCGAACTGGCCATCCCGACGGTATCGGCCAGCGAGATCATGTGCAGGTTTTCAACTTCGAGCAATTCCATTGCGTCCAAGACTTCCTCGATGCTCCAGTGATCACCGTACGGATTGCCGAAGGCCATCGAGATGTAAACTACGACGTCAAGCCCGGCGTCGTCGGCCTTTTTCTGAACTTTCTCCAGTTCCTCGAGAGCATCCTCGGGAGACTGATTTTGATTCTTCCTCAGGAACGTTTCTGATATGGAATACGGGAAGCCCAACGTCGACACAGCCTGTGTTTCAGTGGCCCGCTGTGCGCCCTTCTCGTTGACGACGATTCCGATAATCTCGACATCATCCGGCGGGTCAAGTTCCTTCAACACATCTTCGGAGTCTGCCATCTGGGGCACTGCTTTCGGCGATACGAACGAAACGGCGTCGATGTGCTTGAATCCGGCGCTGATCAAGGCTTTTAGATAGGTCGCCTTTAGATCGACAGGGATCACCCCCTGCAGCCCTTGCCAGGCATCGCGAGGACACTCGATCAGTTTGATGGCTTCGGACAAGTTCGTTACTTCTCTAGTGACGCTGTCGTCTGTGTGTGATGTCACTGACCAATAGCGGAAGAGCAAGGAGCAACGCAAGCATTCCAACAACACGAAGAGCACGCGTCACCAATGGAACATCATCGCGTCGATTCGCGTGCAACACACCGGTACTGAGATCCAAATTGTAAAGAATTGGAGAACTATCAGACCTCCCATGCCTCGCTTGCGAATAGTGCTGCCATGACAACCCGATTCCAATGCAGATGACCGCGACAAGAAAGAGAATTGTTGTGTGCTTACTAATCATGGCTGTGGACGCTACATCTGCTTAATCACTCCATTCCTCAATTACTCAATGACTCAATGCTTACGTTTGCAGCACTCCCACTTTAAACTCCGGCACATCCGGATTCAGCGCGGCCGCTTCCAACGCCTCGGTGATCGCTTCCCGGGTCTCGATGGGGTCGATGATTTTGTCAATCCACAAGCGCGCCGCGCCATAGCGCGGATCGGTCTGCTCATCGTAGGTTCGCTTTACTGATTCGTAGAGCTCTTTCTTTTCCTCATCGCTCAACTTTTTGCCGCCACGCTCGAGTTGCTTCACTTTAATCTCGACCAGAGTGCCGGCCGCCGAGTCTCCGCTCATGACTGCATAACGCGCTGTGGGCCAGGCGAAAACAAACCGCGGATCGTAGGCCTTCCCGCACATGGCGTAGTGCCCAGCCCCAAACGAGCCGCCCACGATCACCGTAATCTTGGGGACCACAGAATTCGAAACGGCGTTCACCATCTTGGCGCCGGCTTTGATAATTCCGCTCCATTCCGCATCCCGCCCCACCATGAAGCCGTTGACATCATGGAAAAAGACGAGAGGAATCAGATTCTGATTGCAGTCCATGATGAAGCGAGCGGCTTTCTCCGCCGACTCTGTGTAGATGACCCCACCGAACTCAACCCGTTTGTGCCCCTCGTGATCGGTCTGCTGCGCATGTAGTTTCTGATTGGCCACGATGCCAACAGCGAACCCGCCGATCCTGCCATAACCGCAGATCAGCGTCTTCCCATACTCGGGCTTGTATTCATCAAAACGGCTGCCGTCGAGAACGCGCGCCAGCACCTCCTTCATGTCATACGGACGCGCGGGCGACGGATCATAAATTCCATAGATCTCCTCTGCGGCCAGGACGGGCTCCACAGGTTTCTTGCGATCCCATGGCGACAACCGTCGGTACCCCCACTTCTCAACGATCGAGCGAATCCTCTCGATGCACGCCTTGTCATTGGGTTCGCGGAAGTCGACGGTTCCGCTGATCGCCGAATGCATCGCAGCGCCGCCCAGTTCCTCGGCTGATACCTTCTGTCCGATGGCTGCCTGCACCAAAGCCGGTCCTGCGAGGAATAATCCGCTGCCGTCCGTCATCAAAACGTGATCGCACATGACCGGCAGATACCCGCCACCCGCCACGCACATCCCCATGATCGCGGCAATCTGCGGAATACCCATCGCGGACATCACTGCGTTATTGCGAAACACGCGTCCAAAATCGTCGGTATCCGGAAAGACATCCTCTTGTAAGGGAAGGAAGACCCCCGCAGAATCGACCAGATAGATCGTGGGAATGCGATTCTCCATCGCGATGTTCTGCGCCCGGATCACTTTCTTGGACGTCATCGGAAAGAATGCGCCAGCTTTCACCGTAGCGTCATTTGCGATGATCATCACCAGCCGCGTATGCACCCGGGCCATCCCGGTAATGACCCCGGCAGCCGGCGCGCCACCCCATTCTTCGTACATGCCGCGCGCCGCATAGAGTCCAAGCTCAGAGAACGTGTCAGGATCGGCTAGTAGCGCGATTCGCTCCCGCGCCGTCAGGCGCCCTTTGGCATGCTGGCTTTCAATGGCTTTGGCGCCTCCACCCTCGCAGATCTTCTCTCCTTCATTACGCACTTGTGACATGAGATCGGCAAGGAACCGCATATTGGCTTCGAACCGGGCCGACGTGGGATCAACCTTCGTTGTGAGCACAGTACCCGCAGTTGACGTGTTTACGGCCAAGGTTTCATTTCGGTTAGCCATGAGGGTGTTATGACGGACTGACTACGGTATACCAGCTGGGCGGAACCGCGCAATGCAGCGTAGTCCGGATTGGAAGAGTTAACGGATGTCGCGAATGCATCGGCACGCTTCCGCAATCGGATCTTCAGCGATCTTATTAATCAAACCCATGCGTAGCGCCTGCGCCGCGCTCACTTTCTCTGCAGCAACGAACATTTCCAGTGCTCGCGCCTTCCCGATCAATCGCGGCAGCCGCTGCGTTCCTCCCCAGCCCGTGATGAGTCCTAACGCGGCTCCTCGGTGTCCGAAGATAGCATTTGGCGAAGCAATCCGCCGATGACAGGACAGGGCGAGATCGAGTCCACCACCCATACAGTATCCGGAAATCGCGGCGCAGACGGGGGCAGGGAAGTTCTCGATCGCTGCCATCAAGCCTTGCCCCAATCTGGAGAACTGGTAAGCGGCGGGGCCTTTCAGAGCGGCAATTTCCTCCAGATCTGCTCCGACTGAAAAGAATCTGCTATTTCCAGCAATGACCAGCGCGCATTCGTCCCGCTTCAGTCCATGTAATGTTTCCGTGAGTGAAACGACGCAGGTCTGGGTGAGGCGGTTCGTGCCGTCACCTGAATGCAGTCTCAAGACGCTGATACCTTGATATTGTTCGAACTGAAATGAAGTCTGCGACATCGATGTCAGAGACGTGTACGGCCGCGACTTACGATCGTTCGATCCACTCCGCCAGCCGGCACCCGTCCTCTTCGAGCAGAAACGTCCCCACCCCGAAGCATTCCCCCAGAATTCGTTGCGACTCCGGATCGCGGGCGGCTCGTGTGATCCACTGCTGCCCGACCTTATACTGCGCGGCGGTGAACCACTTCTGCGGAAGCACTTCCACCAACCCTGCCTGCAGATAAAAAACGAACAGAGCGAACGCAGGATCGTCCTGGGTCATCGGCTTATAGCTGGTCGGAATGATGAGTTCATCGATCGTGGAGAACTCGGAAGGAGTCTCTATCTTGTGCGTGCCGGCAGCTAAAGACAGCGGAATCTCGAAGTCGGCAATCGGAGCCGTGGCGGAGTATATCCGCTCTGAAGACTGCTTGAACCAGCCCGCCACCTCCGCCACGTCGAACGCTTTTAGTTGGTCGGGATCGAAGCACGCCAGGCGAATGTTGCGTCCCTCGGGACACCATACTCCCAGAAAATTCGGAGCTAGCAGAAAAGGACGGCAGTAGGTATTCAGCGCAAGCCGGACCCTGGTAGCCTCGTGCTCCAAACCGAGAGTGACGAGATGTG
>QIAL01000222.1 GCA_003225535.1 Acidobacteriota bacterium
CGCGCAGAGGGTGCCACATCCTTGTCGCGTTTTGTGCGACAGGGTGGGGATTTTGACTCACCCGCTCCATAATCTCGCCCGTCCGATCGGTCGACCGGTCATTGACAGCGATCACTTCATAGTTGTCGTAATCGAGCACCAGCAGAGTGTGGAGCGCCTGTTCGATGCTCTCTTCTTCATTGCGCGCAGGAACGATGATGGAAACGCGAGGATTGCCGGAAGGTACGACTGGATTGCGGTCCCACTCAGGACGGGAAACATCCGCCACGGAAGGCATGCCCAGCGCAGCATCCACAATGCGGGAAAACCAGGCCAATGCGAGAATGGCTCCCGCAATCCAATAAAAATAACCCATTCCGCTTAAGTCTTCCCTACTTCGACGGGCACGCTGTCTGTCACCGGCGGCGCAAACCTCATGCCATAAAACAGTATCGCAGAAGAGAGACCAATGGCGACGACCGGGGCGAGGAAAGCAAGCTGCAACGAATAATGATCGGATACGTAGCCAATCAACGACGCGGAAGGCACATCTCCCAGCAGATGAAAGATGAAAATATTGACGGCCAGCGCCATCGCCCGAATGTGCGGCCCCACCGAGTTGATGATGGCGGCGTTCAGCGGGCCCGTGTTCAAGAGGAGGAGGAACTCTGCCACCAGGATGCCCGCGATCATGCGATTACCGTACGCGTGCAGGGCCACCCACATCGCCGGTATCCCCAGACCGAGACTGACTGCCGAGACCAGATAGTGAGCGGCTCGGGTCCGTCGCAGCAGGAAGTCGGATATCCATCCCCCGGCCAGGGATGCAACCAGACCATTCGCTCCGATGCTCAAGCCAAAAAATATTCCTGCCTGCCCGAGCGTATAGCCTCGCGCACGATGCAGGAACGTCGGCATCCAGACTTGAAGCCCGCCCAAGGCGAAGGTCATCATCGCCATGCCTAAGGTCGCGGTAAGAAACGCAGGGTTTCTCGCCAGCCCTTTCAACGTATCGCGATCCGGTGTTTTTTCGTGAGGGTCGAACTGCCCCAGCGGAGGCTCAGGAATGAAGAGCAGCAACAAAGCCAGCACAAATCCGGGTGCCGCGCCTACATAGAATGGCGCGCGCCATCCATACGCCGGTCCCATCAAACCGCCGAGGATATATCCCAGCGCCGTTCCAACGGGGATCGCAAGATAAAACACGCCCATTACGCGTCCGCGCTGGCGCTCCGGAAACATGTCGGCAACGAATGTCGGGGACAGGATGACAAAACTCGCTTCCCCAATTCCAACCAGAGTGTGGCGGATCACCAATCCCGTGAAATCGTAGGTGACCGCCGTCAGAAGAGTCGCCGCGCTCCAGATCAGCGCACCGACAACGATCACCGATTTTCGTGAGAAGCGAACTGACAGCGGTCCCATGAAGGGTGCCGCGCACATATAAAAAACGAAGAACACGCTGGTCAATACGCCAAAAGCTGTGTCGCTGCGATGGAATTCCGCCTTGAGAAGATCCTGCACCGCGAAGAGCACCGAGCGATCGATGTAGTTCAGCAGGTTCAGCGCGGTGAGCAGCGCGAGCGCGAGCTTCGGATAAGTCTTCGGAGAGGTCACGGTCGAGCGAATATAACACGAGCTGGAAACTACAGGCGCCCGCTGTTTCACCGATGGCACCAAGAGCCTTAACCACGAAGGACATTTAAGATACTCGAAGGAAAATCTCGCAATGACCTCCTTCGTGCTCCTTCGTGTCCTTTGTGGTTATTGCTTTTTCGGCCGTGGCCACCGCGCTAAGATCGTCGTCGAAATACCGCCCCGCGGACGAAATTCTCCCCGCACCTCGGCCCACACTGGCTTGGCCCACTTCACTACATCTTCCAGCACCTGGTTGACGATGTTCTCCTGAAAGATCCCCAGATTGCGGTAGCTTTGCAGATACTCCTTCAGCGACTTCAGCTCCAGGCAATGCTTGTCGGGCATGTATTGAATCTTGAGCGCCCCAAAATCCGGCAGCCCGGTTTTCGGACACACCGATGTGAACTCCGGATCATCGACGACGATTTCGTATCCCGGAAACTGATTGGGCCAGGTCTCAATCTCAGGAAACTTGGCGTCAAGGCCGGCAGCCGCGTGCTCCGGCGTGTAGCGAGGCGATTTCGGCATGTTTTCTATTGTAGCGGCACAATTCGTAGAGACGTAGCTTGCTACGTCGCTGCCGGCAGCGCGACGAGGCCGACCGACGGACCACGAACCGCGTCTTCTTGCAGCCGCGGACCTTCTCCCCGCATCAAATGAAGTACCGCGGCTGGTGCGCTTGTTTGTACTGTCGCAGCCTGTGGGATGGTAAATTACTGCTTACAGAAGTTCCTGCCGCACCCTGAAAGACAACAGGTTGGCGTTGACTAACAACTCGGAAACACCGTCGCCGCGGCGGTGGATATGGATCGCGTCCGGACTCGTTCTCTTTCTCCTCATCGTTTATTCGTATCTCCACCAGACTCCGGTGAAAGTGCATGCGATTACAGTGAAACGCGGTTCGATCCGTAGTCTGGTCTCCACTAATGGCAAGGTCGAGCCTGTCCAGAACTTCGAGGCTCACGCGCCCATCGCCACCACCGTAAAACGCCTTTTAGTGAAGGAAGGCGATCATGTCCGCAAGGGACAACTGCTGCTGGAGCTGGATGATTCCGATATCCGCTCCCAGGCCGCCCGCGCCCAGGCGCAAATCAAAGCCGCGCAGGCGAATCTCGCAGCCACCAAAAATAGCGGCACGCAGGAAGAATTAATCACCCTAGGCACGCAACTGATCAAGGCCCGCAATGCGCGTGACGTCGCGCAGCGCAATCTTGAAGCCTACCGCCGTCTCCAACAGGAGGGCGCTGCATCTCCGGGCGAAGTTCGTCAGGCGGAAGAGACCGTGCAAAGCGCCCAAGCCGATGTGAGCTTGCTCGAACAAAAGCAAAAAGACCGGTACTCCCCGCCCGAGATTGCCCGCACGGTGGCCCAGGCTGCCGAGGCTCAAGCAGCTTATGAAGACGCCGTCGATGCACTCAGCAAATCGAGCAGGCGCGCTCCCTTCGACGGCACCGTCTATTCCCTTCCCGTGAAGCAAGGCACGTTCGTGCAAACTGGCGACCTGCTCCTGCAGGAAGCCGATCTTTCGAAGGTGCTGGTGCGCGCTTTTGTCGATGAGCCTGACATCGGCCGCCTGCAGATCGGCCAGCGTGTCGAAGCTACATGGGATGCCGTCCCCGGCCGTACGTGGACCGGCACCGTCAGCAGCGTTCCTTCCACCGTCAAGCCTCGCGGCAACCGCAACGTAGGGGAGACAACCTGCCTGATCGACAATCAGGATTTGCGGCTGCTGCCCAACATCAATCTCGGCGTGACAATTGTTGTCGCCGAGCACAACAACGTTCTCACTCTGCAGCGCGACGCCATGCATATCGATGACAGCGAACCTTACGTTTTCAAAATCGTTGCCGATCGCATCAAGCATCAGAATATTCAGTTCTCGCTGCAGAATCTGACGCGCGTCGAAATTACTTCCGGCCTGTCCGAAGGTGACCAGGTTGCGTTGCCAGCCGACGAAATGAAACCGCTCGTCGATGGCGCGTCTGCGAAGGTTGTGCCCTGATTTATGCGTGGATCCTGGATCTCTTCCCTTGTGGCCTCCCTGTTCCTGTTGATGGGCGCTTGTCTCGGAGCATCGCCCCAGGAGTTGCTCGCCTCTGGCCACGTCGATGAGGCGGTCCAAGTGTTGGAGCAGCAGGTGCGGCAAGCTCCCAACGATGCGTCCGGCTACAACCTGCTTTGCCGCGCCTATTTCATGATGGAAGAATGGGATCGGGGGATCGCCAACTGCGAACGTGCCCGCAACCTCGATCCGCAAAACAGCCTCCACTATCTCTGGCTCGGTCGCAACTATGGCGAGAAGGCTGACCGTGCTGGATTTCTTTCTGCCGCCGGATTGGCGAAAAAAGTCCGCACCTCGTTTGAGCGCGCGGTTGAACTGGCTCCCAACGAATGGGAGGCTCGCACCGTTCTCGGGGAGTTTTACCTGGAGGCTCCAAGCATCGTTGGCGGCGGGAAAGATAAAGCTCGCGAACAGGCGAACGCCTTAATGCCGCTCAAGCCGGGCATGGCATATTGGCTTCTCGGCCGCATCGCGGAAAAAAACAAAGACATGGCGGACGCCGAGCGCCAGTATCGCGCCGGCATCGCGGCCACGCACTCCGGTGCGCGCGCCTGGCTCGAGCTCGCCATATTCTTTCGTCATGCCAACCGTCTCGATGACATGGAAAAGGCCGTGCGTGAAATCGAGAACGCGCCAGCGGATCACCACGATGCTCTGATGGACGGCGCCAGCCTGCTGATGCGCACCGGCCGCGATCCGGCACTCGGAATTCGCCTGCTGCGACGTTATTTCTCGGCTGGTCCGGTGGAAGAAGGACCTGCTTTCAAGGCGCACGAGTATTGGGGTCAGTTACTCGAACTGCAGGGCGACCATCGCGCTGCCGCCCAGGAATACCACGCTGCCCTCGCGCTCTTCCACAACTACCGCCGCGCCGAAGAAGGCCTGAAGCGCGTCGAGCACTGATACGATCGGGTGCCCCATCCTTGTCGCGTTTTGTGCGACAGAGCCTGCCCTGAGCGAAGTCGAAGGGGTGGGCTTTTGACTCCCGTCGTTCACTGGCACGTTTGGTTTTCTTCGAGGCACGAAAGAGTGCGCTCTTCTTCCGTCCGGCATTTAGAATTTCCAGTGCATCCAAGTTGTTCATACGACCTGCTGAAAGGGACGCAATGAAACCTGCGAGCCGCGGTGTGCTGACCCTGTTCTGTACTGTTGCTATCTTTCTCTTACCCGCATCTTTACCGGCTGAACCCGTCCCCCTCAGGCGCGTGGTCGAGCTTGCCCTGTCTCACGCCACGAGCGCCGGGATCGCCGCCGCCGATGAACAGCGCGCCGCCGCCGGATACCGCGAACTGCGCGACAGCTACATCCCGCAGCTCTCGACCGGTGCGGGACTTGGCTATTCGCACGGTTTCCCGCTCTCGCTGGAAGGCTCGGCTCCATCACTGTTCACCGTCAATGCTCAGTCGGCCCTGCTGAACCCGTCGCTGCGCCAATTTCTAAAGGCGGCCAAGGTCGATACGACAGTCGCATCTTTGAAGACGAAGGATCAGCGCAACCAGATCATTCAGGACGCGGCGCTCAGCTACGCGGAGTTGGCCAAGTGGGAGCAGCGCCTGGCGAAGTTGCAGGACACTCAGGCCGAGACCAACAAGATGGAAGCCGCCGTGGCCGAGCGCGTCAAAGAAGGCGTCGACAGCGAAGTAGAAGGAACCAAGGCGCGGCTTTCCGCAGCGCGCGTTCGGCTGCGCATTGCCGAAGCGCAAGGCGCGACTGATGTGCTGCGCGAGCATCTCTCCAAACTCACCGGGCTGCCAGCTTCGAGCATCCAAACTGATCCTGACTCTATTCCGGCTCCTCCCACGCCAACTACAACAGACGACGCACCGAAGGCAGCGGCCGACTCCAGTCCCGGTGTCCAGGCTGCCGTGGAACATGCCCGCGCGCAATACTTGCGCGCCCAGGGAGAGCATAAAGCGCTATGGCCTAGCGTGGACTTCGCTGCGCAGTACGCCCTGCTCTCAAAATTTAACAACTTCGAGAACTACTACATTCCTTCGAAACCCTGCATTGTAGGCGGCGTGTCCGTGCTCTGCGTGACCAATACGTTCCAGCAGAATAATGCGACCGTGGGCGTAAGCATCCGCTTTCCGCTGTTCAATTCGCAACAGCGCGCTCGCGCCCAGACCGCCGACGCTGACGCGCTGAAGGCGACGAAGCAAGCCGAGGCTGCGAAAAATCAGGTATCGGAAGAAACGCTGCGCCTGCAGCGCTCCGTGGCACAGTTGCAAGCCGCGCGTGATGTGGCAGAACTTGAAGCCGAAATTGCGCAGAAGAATCTGACGGCCGTCCAAACGAAAATCGATGCGGGAACGGCGAACCTGCACGATCTCGACGATGCGCGATCGCAGGTGAGCGAGCGCTACATCGTACTGCAAGACGTGACGTTCGAACTGCAGCGTGCCGAGTTGGGATTGTTGCGTTCGACAGGAGATTTGGAGAAGTGGGCGTTAGGAAAGTAACGTTGCCCTTGCACCACTGTCATCCTGAGCGTAGTTTTCGTCCGCTGAAGGCGGACGAAAACGGAGTCGAAGGTCCCTACGTGCTCATCGGTACTTGCGGCGAGTAACTCGGTGAACTTGGTGAGAGAAAATTCCAAGATATCTGTAGCGAATGAAGCCGGTAGGGATCCCTCGACTACGCTCAGGATGACAAGGTCGAGCTTTCTACAACTTCCCGCGCAGCATCTTTACTACCTGTCGGATGGCTTTGTCATTTCGCCGGTACCACCGCCACTGACCATGCTTGGTGGCCTCCACCAGTCCGGCCTTCGTCAGAATCGCCATGTGATGCGATATGGTCGGCTGTGAAAGGTGGATGCGCTCTTCGATGTCCCCGCCGCATAGACAGGACGTGTGAACATGTTTAGGTGCCGGCGTCTTGCTCTCTTCGCCTTCTTTCAGGACCAGCAGAATACGGCGGCGGGTAGGGTCGGCAATGGCGTGTAGCGTACGGTCCAGCGAAATCTCAGAGGGCATGGGAATTACAGATATCGCGGAAATCGATGGATGTCAATCTACAACTACTTCTTGAGAATCGGGCTGTAACCATCGCCGATCAGCCGAGTGCGCATGGCTTCCGCTTCCTTGGCTTCTCCATACGGGCCCAGTTGCACGCGAAACAGCTTGTCAGTGGTGGCTTGCGCCGCGACAAACGCCGGATACTCCTTCTTCTTGAGCGCATCCACCAGCGCTTCAGCGTCCTCCTGCTTGCTCACGGCGGCCACCTGCACAAAATATCCGGAAATCGGAAGTGCCGTCGCGGAATCATTGGAATTTGCTGCAGGAGTTGCGGCCGTAGTTGTCGTCGTGGAATTGCCTGCAGCAGCCCCGGTCGTGTCGGCCTTGCCATCAGCAGGCGCCGTGAGTTCCGGGTTCGCATCTTTCTGCTCGACCGCTTTGTAGAAGGTCATCGGAGGGGTGGCGTTACCTGTCGGTCCGCCATTCGCCTTGGTCGTGTTCGACGAAGTTTGCGGAGTCAGCGCCGCGCTTGCGGTCGTAATCGCCGGCTCTGACTTTCGCCCCAGCGAATAGCCCAGCGCGAAAAACAGCGCACATACGCCGACCAGGCCGAAAAACAGGACGAGCAGCTTTCCTGTCCCCAGCGTTATCTCAGTATCTTCCGATGAACCCATAGTTCCACTCCCCACGATGCTCGTGTGGCAGCGGCCGCCTTTCGCCCGCCAGCCCTGAAGCCGAGGGTCTCGCTAGCGCGGAGCGCTGCGGCCCTCAACTCAACTCTGAAACAGCAATTACGCTGTCTTTGCTGGAGCCGGCTTGTCACCGTCCGTCTTCCCCAGCAACTTCTGAATTCCCGAGAAGAAGTCCACCGGCACCGGGAACACGACGGTCGTATTCTTCTCGACACCGATCTCCGTCAGCGTCTGCAGATAGCGCAACTGCACGCTGACCGGTTCGCTCGAAAGCAAGTGCGCTGCATCAACCAGTCGCTGCGCCGCCGAGAACTCGCCTTCGGCGTGAATGATCTTCGACCGCTTCTCGCGCTCGGCCTCGGCCTGCTTCGCCATGGCGCGCAGCATCGATTCTGGCATATCGACCTGCTTGACCTCCACGTTGGTCACTTTCACGCCCCACGGCGACGTATGCGTATCGAGAATGCTCTGCAGCCGCAGATTGATTTTGTCACGATGGGCCAGTAGTTCGTCCAGTTCCTGTTCGCCCAGGACCGACCGTAACGTGGTCTGAGCGAACTGCGAAGTTTGATACACGTAGTTCGAAACTTCCACGACTGCTTTGCGTGGCTCGATCACGCGCAGAAAGATCACGGCATTCACTTTCAGCGTAACGTTGTCCCGGGTGATGATGTCCTGCGGAGGCACTTCCAGCGCCTCTTGCCTGAGTGAAACCCGCACCATGCGATCGATCGGCGAGAAGACCAGAATGACTCCCGGACCTTTGGCCGCCGGCAACAGCCGGCCGAGGCGGAAAATCACTCCGCGTTCGTATTCCGCAAGTATCTTGATGGAGCTGAGCAGGTAAATGACAACGATGACGGCGATGATCGTTCCAAAGCCAAAGCCGAATGCTTCCACAAGCGCCTCCACGATCGGGCCCGCTACGGCCCTACCGCGGATTGTATAGCAGCCGCGCAGGCCCGGAGGCCAAATTGCAAAAGGGGAAGTTGCTTGGCTTGATGCGGGACAGTTCTTCCTGTTTCAGCTCTTCAAAAACAATTGTCATCCTGAGGACCGCGTAGTTTGCGGGCCGAAGGATCTATGCAACTCCTAGGCGGACTACATAGGTCCGTCCTTCGGCGCAAACAGCGCGCCTCAGGATGACAAGAGCCCTCATGACCCTCAAAGCCGATTACTGCGCTTTCGCCATTTGAATGCGGCTGGCGTCGACTTTCACATCACGCTGGATCTCCATCTCGATGGAGGTGCCAACTGGAAGCTTCACTTCCGGGCCATGCTTCAGCAGCGCCCACGCTACGCCACCCGCGATTCCAGCCAGGCCGCCATACCGGGCGCCGTTGAAGCCTCCAGCAGCCGCTCCGCCAATGCTGCCCACCGTTCCTCCCACCGCCGCGCCTTTGGCCGCATCCTCGACCCGCTTGCTGGTGTCCTTGTCCTGCTGGATTGTCCCTTCCGAGTCCTTCACGCCTTTGTCATCGGCTCCGGGCGTGTTATTGATCGATCCCGGCAACATCACCGTGTAGCCGCTCGGATAAATCATCGACGTGAAATGAATCAGCAACTCGGCACGCTTCTTGGAGCGGCCCGCTTGCTCGGTGTGCATGATCTTGCCCTGGATGTAAGTTCCGGCGGGAATCAGGATGTGATCATTCAATACGAACGGAAACGCGGTCTGGGCGTACACGGGATCGCCCTCGCGTGCGTTCTTGGTGGAGATGGCCTGCGCCAGCAGTAGCGGGACTTTAGTCCCAGACGGGATCACAGCAACGTGGGGATCGGGTGCCTCTTCGAGGCTTGCGGCAGCCGGGGCCGAAGTCATGTCGCCGCCTTTGTCGCTTTGAGGAGCGTTTGTGCCCTGAGGAGGCAACTTCGCCCTCGTCTGCTCCGCGGACTGCCCAAACGCCATTCCTGAAACCAGCAGCAATGTCAAAATTGTGCGCATCCCGCACCTCCAGGACGTCGATCGTATCCCCCAAGCTTACTACGGCTTTAGCCGCTAGGATGCACGATTACAAGCCCGGAGTTATCCGTCCGTGTGGCGCGGGCGCTCCCGCCCGCGAAGGTTCTGGTTAAACAAATCAGAAGCAGGGCGAGAAGGTAGTTACCACGTCTCCAGGTAGTAGCGGGGTCCCGGTGTTCCCGACTCGCCTGTTTTTGACGTCACCGATTGTTTCAGCAATCCCGTCACTTCCCGGTCGAGTGCGTGGAGTTCTTCCTCGCCCAGGCTGGTAAAGCGAAACGGCTGCAGATATCCCACTCCGCCACGCATCGGGAACATCATTTCTGCCGTGGCCCGTACCGGCCCGGAACTCAGGTAAATGGTCAAATCCACCCAGGCGCGCTCTTCGAGGTAGACCCCAAGGTCCAGCAATCCCCCTGTGATGGAAAGTTGCCTCAGCTTGGCGGGCAACTGTCGACCATTCTCCAGCCGAATCACGGCTGAGATGGTCCCACGAAGACTCACGCGCGGGGCCCGTCTTGAAGGGCGGCGTTGAAAGAAATGAGTCATGACATCTTCCTGCAATTCCGTTGGCGCAGCGCGACTGCTTGCCCAAGCCCTGTGCTTGGGCTAGTGCGAGATACTGCCGTGCAAGTCGGGTTGGACGGCTGCCACCAGCATGCGGTTCGTCCGGTGCATCATTTTCCAGTCGTACTCGTAAGCCGTTCCACAACCCAGGCATATCTGATAGTGACGTCCACTATCGTCAATGCGCGGCCAAGAGAAACGGTGCGTACAACCCTGACGAAGGAGCAACTTCAAGAATTTCACGAGCTCACCTGATTCCGGTTCTTCCATTGATCGAGCCAACGGGAGAAAAAGGGTTTGTGTTGATCGCCCAGCAATCCTTGCAGCGTGGACAAAAGAATTTTCGGCGGTTGCGACTTGGTCAAAAACGAGTCCACGGCGCGCAGTTTGTTCTTGGGCAGCGGTCCGTAGGCAGACAGGAGCATGATCGGGACATGCGAGTTGATGCGCTTGATCTTCTCGGCCACCACGTCCCCGTTCATCCCGGGCATCTGGTAGTCCACGACCACGGCATCCACGTTACGCGAGAGAAACAGCTTCAGCCCCTCGTCTCCGCCGCTGGCTTCCAGAACCTCATAACCGTTCTGCTCGAGCAGCATCTTCCGGCCGATGAGACCGTTCCAGTGGTCGTCAATGCAGAGAATGGTGGCCTTCGCGCGAGACATGATTTTTCAGATTCCCAATCAGCCAGAGTGGATTTGTTCAACAACGTCACTCCCCGGCCAGGAAGTTACGATGGCTGAACTACGAAGTGGTGGGCAAATAGATTCTGGATCCGAAAGCGTGCCATTTCAAATTACGAACGGTCACCTAGGAGAGCAGTTACCCTGTTTACCTCTGCTCAGACTTCAGTTTTGCGATCTTTTCTTTTGCGACCTGTTCGAGCTGAGTCTTGAATTGGGCGCCATTCGTGTCGGCGGGAAGCAACTCCAGGCATTTCTGCTCGGCAGCCAGCGCGAGGTCATTCTTTCCGGCGGCCCGTATCCCGCATCGGCGAATGCCCAGGTATCCATCGCTCAAGCTGTCCTGGGGGGTCTAGGATTGGGCGATGCCTGCAACTAACAGCAGAAACAATGCCAGAGTAGTGCGACGCACGAGTAGAAGCAGAAACTGTCACGGGTGGAACGCGCCCGTCAAGAATAGCCTAGTCCCTTGACGAAGACGGAGAATTGTTAACCCCGATAATGGCCTGAGCGTGTGGCGCGGGCGCTTCCGCCCGCGAGGGGTTGCGAACTATTCCTTCAGCTTCAGATATCGACTCTGCAACTACCCGAAATTTGTTGGCAGCACCGACAATCATGGCGACTCACTTGTAAATCAAATACTTCTCCCGCACCTTCCCAAACTTCTGCAACTCATCCATCCATTCCTGCGAAACGCGCCGCGGATCCTGTCCGGCCATGAGAGCGTCGTACGCGCTCTGGTTGACCAGCAATCCCTGCATCTTATCGATCTTGAAGTCGGCTGCATAAAGCTTGTGCAGCGCCGCGGCCAGTTCAATGCCAAGCTCTGGTGCGTCGAAGCCGTTGCGGTCCGTAATGATGATATTCACTCCCTGGCATGCCTGGCTGCTGTAGTTGCTCGACGTAGGGGTGAATGTGGTCGCCACAAACCGCACGCCCGCAATCCCGCGCCCGTTCAGGTAAGCGGCCAGTTCCCTGCTCTTCATCCATGGCGCACCGACCAACTCAAACGGAGTGTCCGTCCCGCGGCCGACAGAAACGTTCGTGCCCTCGATCAGCCCCACACCCGGATACAGCGTCGCCTCGGTCACGCTGCGCAAATTGGGCGACGGATTCACCCACGTGAGCCCGGTGGAATCGAACCAGTCGCCGCGCTGCCAACCGTCCATCGGAACGACGGTCAGCTTGGCGTTGATGCCGCGCTCGGTGTTGAACATCTTCGCCAGCTCGCCCATGGTCATCCCGTGACGCACGGGCACGGTCCAGTAATTCGTGAAGCTTTCATGTCCAGCATCGGCCGGTGGACCCTGCACGAATGAACCCGTGATCGGGTTGGGCCGGTCGAGCACAAAGATCTCGATCCCCGCTTTGGCCGCGGATTCCAGGAAATATCCCAGCGTCGTTTCGTAAGTGTAGTAGCGCACGCCGGCATCCTGAATATCGAAGACGATTGCATCCAGGCTGCGCAGGACCTCCGGCGGCGGACGCCGCGCCGCATCGCTCCCGCCATACACGCTGTAGACGGATACGCCGGTCGCCGCGTCTTTCGAGTTGTTGATATCGGTGGTGTCGAGCGTGCCGGTGACGCCATGCTCGGGACTGAAGATGGCGTCGAGCGAAACTCCCGGCGCCGCGGCGAGCACATCGATGGTGCGCTTCCCCGACGCGTCGACCCCAGTCTGATTCGTGACCAGCCCGATGTGCCGCTTAGCCTCAGGGGCGCCGCCAGACGGCTTCAGCACGTCGAAGCCATGTTCCTCGAGTACATCGATTCCCGTCTTCACGGTTCCATTGCGCGCACTCATCCGCCGTGCCGCGCTGAAGGCTTCGTTATAGCCCGTAATGCTCTTCCATCGCAGCTCTTCTTTTTCGTCCGCAGTCAGCGACAGCGCCGCCGCGACTTCAGTCGCGACCTTCGAGCGCAGCCCGATCGCGTTTCCCTTCCCTCGCGGATGCACGGAATTGGTCAGCAGAATGACATAAGCATGCGTGGTCGGATCGATCCAGATCGATGTTCCCGTAAAACCGGTGTGTCCGAACGAGCCCACCGGGAAAAGATCACCGCGATTCGAAGAGAACGGAGAATCGATGTCCCATCCGAATCCGCGCAGAACGGGCGCCGACGGCGGCTGTTCGGGGGACGTCATCTTCGCAACCGCTTCTGGCGACAGGATTCCATCGCCGCCATCCAGCAAGGCCTGCGCGAATTTCGCCAGATCGTCCCCGGTCGAAAACAGTCCCGCATGCCCGGCCACGCCGCCCATGCGCCGCGCCGTAGGATCGTGCACCACGCCGTGCAGCATCTTTTCTTTCTCGTCATACTGTGTGGGCGCAATCTTCGCCCGCCACGCCGCCGGAGGCACATACCGCGTATGCGTCATCTTGAGCGGCGTAAAGATGTGCTGCGCCGTGTAGGCGTCGAGCGTCTCTCCCGAGACCTTCTCGACAAGCGCACCCAGCATGATGAAGTTGATATCGCTGTAAACAAAACCTGACCCAGGAGTCGTTTCCGGAGGCATGACACAAGCTAGCTGATACGCCGTCTGCTTCCCCTCCCATGCGGTTTCCAGATCCAGATCCGGCGCAAGCCCGGAATAGTGCGTCAGCAGCTGCCGTATAGTGATATCGTCTTTCCCGTTCTGCGCGAACTCGGGAATATATTTCGCGACCGGATCGTTCATCCGCACCTTACCTTGCTCCATCAACTGCATGACCGCCGTAGTAGTCGCGATTACCTTGGTAAGCGAGGCCAGGTCGAAGATGGTGTCGAGAGTCATCAGTTCGCGCTTCGGCTCGAGCGAGCGATGACCATAGGCCTTGCGATAGATCACCTTGCCGTCGTGGCCCACAACCACCACCGCGCCGGGAATATTGTTATCAGCAATCGCCTGCTGGATAACCGCATCGACCGCGCTCAATTTCACAGGATTGGAGCTTGTGGCCGAGGCAGACGCGGACTGAGTCTGGCCCGAAGCGAGAAGCCCGGCAAGATTACTCTTCTCAGCTTGAAGAGCCGGAGCCCACACGGCGCAGACCAATGACGCGGTCAAAATGACGATGGAGAAAGAGAAGTTGCACAGTTTACGCATAAGGACGGAAAAAGCTTGGGGCATCGAGTTGAACCTGAAGGAAGCGATGGTTTGACTTTACACAACCCGGCAGCAAGCCTCAACAAACGCAGGTAATCGCGGGGATGCCTCTATCGCTGTCGGTCACTGAGGCTTTACCGTGCTCCAGCAACTCTGCTATAACCCGCGAGGATCAGAATTATCCAAGCGAGCGCTCCGATTCCCAACCGCACCCCAACTCTAGTCCCGGCATTCGACCAGCAGGACCAGCAGTTCTCGGCCGCATTTTCCATTCTTCGCGAGGCCATCGCGGCGCATGCGTTCCCCGCAGCCTCGCTGGCAGTAACGCACGCGGGCAACCTCATAGTGCTCAAATCGCTCGGCAAGTTTGTCTACGAAGAGGACCCCGAGGGTGCCCCGTCCTTGTCGCGTTCTTTGCGACAAGGCGGGGATTTTGACCTTAGTGTCGGCACTCTATTCGATCTGGCGTCGGTCACCAAAGCAGTCGCGACGACGACCATGGCGATGATCCTATACGAGCGCGGCCTACTGGAACTGGACGCCCCCGTGTCAGGTGCTATTCCCGAATTCCTGACTGACGACGCACGACGACACGCGGTGACCTTCCGCATGCTGCTAGCGCACTCGTCGGGACTTCCGGCGTATGAAAAACTCTTCCTGAAGGTGCCAGGCCGCGACGAATTACTGAAGGCAGCTTTCTCAATGCCCCTAACGGCCGATCCCGGGACGCGCGCGGAATACAGCGACATCGGATTCATCATTCTCGGTGTGGCGCTCGAGCGTATCGCGGGAGAACCCCTGGACACGTTTTGCCGGCGCGAAATCTTCGGGCCACTAGCAATGTCGAATACGACCTTCAACCCGCCCCGAGAGCTTCGCCCCAGGATTCCGCCGACTGCGGACGAGCGCGAGATCGACGCCAGCCCCGAGAAACCACGCAGCACATTTCGCGAGCGCATTATCCAGGGGGAAGTGCAGGACGAAAATGCGTTCGTCCTGGGAGGCGTGGCCGGACATGCGGGACTCTTCTCGACCGCCGAAGATGTGGCGCGCTTCGCGCACGTCTTGCTCTCGGGAGGAAGTCCCATCCTGCGGCCCGAGACGATCGCTTTGTTTACGCGGCGCGAAGGTAGACCTGTCGGCACATCCCGTGCGCTCGGCTGGGACACGCCCTCTGCCCCTTCACAATCGGGCACACACTTCGGTGTTCGCTCGTACGGCCACCTCGGGTACACAGGAACCTCGCTCTGGATCGATCCGGATCGGCAACTGTCGATTACGCTTCTGACCAATCGCACCTGGCCGGATTGCTCCAATCAGGCGATCAAGCAAGGGCGGCCTAAGATCCATGACGCGCTCATGAATGGTATAAAAACTCTTCTTAACCGCGGAGATCGCTGAGAAAATCCGCCGAGTTCGCGGAGACAGCGACGGATTTCTCTCGCACACGAATCCTCGGAATATCGGCACCGCTTAAGGGCCGGAGAGCGGCTGCGATACACTAGTTGGCTCTCTGCTTCCCAGAGCAGTTGAACTCTTGAAAGGCATGCGACATTGACTCCATCCCGGCGCCCGAAGTCTGATCTCCGGCAGCTCCCCACCGAACAAATTCTCAGTACGGCGGCGAATCTCGATCAGATGTCGTCGCTAGAAATTGTGCAGTTAATCAATGACGAGGACGCGACCGTCGCGGCGGCCGTTCGCCGTGCGCTTCCGCAGGTCGCGCGCGCCATCGATGTGGTAGCCGACGGACTGCGGCACGGCGGACGCCTGATCTACGTTGGGGCAGGTACCAGCGGACGACTGGGGGCGCTCGACGCATCGGAGATTCCGCCGACGTTTAACACCAGTCCGCGGACCGTGCAGTACATCATGGCGGGCGGAGCCCGGGCGCTAGGAGCGTCGACCGAGGCCAGCGAAGACGACAAGGCGATGGCTGTGCAGGAGATGAAGAAGAAGAAACCCGGCCGGCACGACGTAATCCTCGGCATCGCCACCAGTGGACGCACACCATTCACCATCGCCGCGGTCGAATATGCCCGCAGTCGCGGAGCGCGCACGATCGCGCTCACCTGCAATCGCAATTCTCCTCTGGAACGTGCCTCGGAATTTGCCATCGTGACTGAGGTCGGCCCTGAGGTCCTGGCTGGGTCGTCGCGCATGAAAGCGGGCACCGCACACAAGATGGTCCTGAACATGATCTCCACCGGTGCGATGACGCGGCTGGGCTATGTGTACGGCACGCTGATGGTGAATGTGTGGACGAAGAACGAAAAGTTGGTACAGCGCGCGATACGCATCGTCGAGCAGGCGACGGCTACAGATCATCAGACCGCCGCTCGCGCCTTGCGAGATAGCGGTAACCGCACGCCTGTAGCGGTCGTGATGCTGGCCGCAGGCGTCTCGCCCCCGAAAGCGGCCGCAGCGTTGAAGAAGACTTGTGGCCATGTACGGAAAGCCATTGCGATGGCGAAGTCCGACGAGTAATCAGTGACCTATCGAGATTCCTCCCGCGCACGCAGGTACGCCTCGACTTCCTTCTTCCCCGCGTAGGCTGCCCATTCTGCGGGTGTCCCGCCGAACATGATGTCTTTCACGTCCAGTCTTGCCCCGCGTTCCACCAGTAGCTTGACCGCTTGCAGATGCCCGTTTCCGGCTGCCTGGTGTAATGGCGTCGAGTGGGAATGCCCGCCGACCGGGTTGAACCGATTCGGATCTTCCCCGGCATCCAGCAATAGTCGCACGATTTCCAGGTGCCCATACTGCGACGCATTCGCCAACGCCAAGTGGCGCTTTTCCTGGTCAGCGTTTGGTAACAGGCCGCGAGCATCTTCTGTACGGCCCAGTGCCGCCGCCAGCGGCAGGGTTATTCGGGCTCCGCGAGCCAGAAGCCCATCGACGGCCTGCAATTCGAAAAGGACAGCCGCGGTCTCCGCGGCGCTATTCCGATCCGCTCCACGGTCGCAAAGCAAGTTGATCAGATCCATCTGCACGCCGCATTCGCGAGGAACCCGCCCAGTCGCAACGAGCAACAGCGTCTCATTGAGTGAAGATTGTTCGACTCCCGCCTCGAGAATCACTTTCGTGATCTCTACGATGTTTTTGGGCAACTTGCTGTGTCGTACCGGGTTCTCGGCCACAAATTCCAGCAGTGTCGGATTCCGAAAGTAGTTTCCACCTTCGAAGGCGACATGCCGGCGTGCGAGATCCGGGTGCTGCTTGAGATGCGCTCGCAGAGCTTCTACGTCGCCGGCGTCGAGGAATTCAACCGCACAACGAAATGCAGCATCTTCAATTCGTTCGTGATGGGGCAGGTTGAGTTGATCGCTGGGCTTAGGTTGCTCAACACGCCGCTTCAGTTTCGTCCAGCTCGAAAATCCACACTCACGCGCAATCGTGAGTTGCGCATCGCTCAGAGTCAAATCTGTGGCGAATATTTTGGCATCCGAAGCTTTAGCCCAGCGCGGATGAAACTCCCGGATTCGCTGGGCTACGGCAGGGTCGCGCGCGGCGTGCCCCTTCAGCACGTCCCTCGCTTGGTACTTGAGGTGTTGGAGGCTCGGCTTTTCGGGAAGAGGTCTTACGGGCATAACGAACTTCCTTTCGTGCGCCCGAGGTCCGCATTTTTCCGGGCAGAAAGTCAGTTCGTAATCCGGATTGTCGAAAGCAAGGTGGACTTCTGTCCTCTCCGCGGACCGGCAGCGCCCTTCGCGCTAACGGGGATGTTAGCACAGCCCGAGGATCCTCCGAATGTCCTCTCACAAAGCCTTCAGGAGGTCAAAGGGCACTCTGCGATCGGTACCGGCGCTTGCTCGCTTCCCTCGCGGGGCGTCAGCAATGGCCATCCTTTACGGAGGACATAATCCAGCCAGGTTCCGGCCACCTGCGAAGTCAGCACAGCCGCGACCACCAATGTCGTGTAAAAACCTGGGCTGATGATTCCGGCATCGAAGGCCACGCTGGCCAGCACGATGCCGGGTCCGCCCCGGGCGTTCGTCGTCACCGCGAGGTTTATGAGATCCAAGCCGCGCAATCCGGCCAGCCGTCCTGCCAACCCAACCGATAAGATCTTGACCGCACAGCTTCCCAACAGGAACGCAGCAATCATTCCCAGCGATACGCCGCGAATCAGGTCCAGTTTCAGCCCAACAAGCGCGAAGTACACGGGAATCAGCACCGCAAAAGAAAATTTCCCGATCGCGTCCAGCGCCTCGGCAAATATCCGTCGCTTCTTGTGAACCACCGCGAAGCCCGCAAGGAATGCGGCAAATACGAGGCTGACGTCCAGTGCTCCGGCCACTACGCAATACGACAGCATGACAGCCATCGCGTATCCGACCGGAGAGTGCCGCGCAAAAATGTTGAACCTGGATTTATTGATCCGCTTGACCACACGGGGAATCAGCGTCAATCCCAGTCCAAAGAAACCGATCGTGGCCAGCAGGTGGTAGAACATCTGCCGCGGGTTCAGAGCAGATTTTCCTGCCAGCGCCGTGGCCACCGCCAGCGCAAGCCAGAGAACCATGTCTTCGAGCACCGCCACGCCGAGCACCAGGCGCGCAAAGCGGGTATGCAGAATCTTTAGGTCTGAAAATATCTTCGACACGACCGGCACGGAAGTGACGGCAACGCCGACCGCCAGAATGATGATGAGGGCCGCCGGGTTGCCATTCGGACCAGCAAGCGATGGCCGGACTAACCAAGGGCCGAGAACCAATGCCAGCGCGAACGGAATCCCCGTGCCTACGATCGTGAGCCATCCGACTTCGCGCCGTTCTTCGCGCGTAAATAGTTGCTGTGTTTCCGCCCCGGAGAGAAACATCAGCAGCAACAAACCCAGCCAGTAGATGAAATGAAGAACGTTCGGCTGCTCAGCGGTGGCACTCGTGATCCACGATGTGGCGCCAAATCGCCCCAACACCGCGGGGCCGAGTACTACACCGGCCAAAATCTCGCCGACTACTTTGGGTTGACGGAGTTTGGAAAAAACGTATCCGAGCACCTGCGCAAGTGCCACCATGAGGAGAAGAACGA
>QIAL01001009.1 GCA_003225535.1 Acidobacteriota bacterium
CGCGGCGATACACCTTTGGCTCGGCTGACGGGCGATGCGCCTCTCGTTCGCGCCAAGGATGTCGTTCTGATCGGTCGCCGCGACGCTGCCGAGCCATGGTACGGTCATGCGGCGCTTGCCGCGTCTCCAATTCTCGACATTCCCGGTGCTGCGCTCAGTGAACGCGGCGTGGCCGACGTTGCGGCAGCAACCCTCAAGCGGCTCACATTACCTGGATCGAGCGAGGAACCGCGTGGGTTTTGGATTCACTTGGATGCCGATGTCATCAACCCGGCCGTCATGCCAGCGGTGGATTCGCCCACACCGGGCGGGCCGACAATCGAGGAACTAGTGGATCTCTTGACTCCGCTCGCGCGCCATCCACAAGCGCTCGGCCTTGAACTCACTATCTACGATCCCGGACTTGACCCTGACCGATCATGCGCCACCCGGCTTGTGTCGTTGCTGGAGAATGTTCTCCTGGGAGTGCGCTCGCTCGACGAAAGGGCGGCATGATCGCTCGACTATGGCACGGGATGGTTCCGGGAAATCGCGGGGCGTGGTGTCTGCACCGCACAGAAGCGGATGTGACGCATTTCGAGATGTTGACGTTCTGGGATGACACCGACGCGATCAAGCGTTTTGCGGGGGACGATTTCAGCATGGCGAAGTACTACGACTTCGACTCCGACTACCTAATCGAAAAGGAGGCCGGCGTCCGGCACTACGAGGTGTCTTCGCAGGCCTCACCCGCCTCATTACCTAGCGAGTAGCGCTATAGCAGAGGATGTGTAAATCTCGAAAACGTAACTATGAACACAAAACTCAACGGCACGGAACCTATCCTCTGCGCACCCATCATCCGTCAGGTCGATCAGCACCTCATTGAGCTACTAACCTCTCTCGATTCCGATGAGTGGGATCAGCCTACTGTCGCACCGCAATGGAGTGTCCGCGACGTCGCGGCGCACCTGCTGGATACCGCTTTGCGCAAACTGTCCATGGGGCGCGACAAGTACCGCGTCGAACGCACGGATGTGCGATCACACCAAGACCTCGTCACCTTAGTCAATCGGCTCAATCGCGAAGGCGTCACTGTCTACCGCCGTCTCAGCCCTCGCGTCCTCACGCAAATTATGCAGCTTGCGTGCGCGCAAACAGCAGACTTTTATGAATCGCTCGACCCCTTTGCGCGCGCGGCGATCGGGGTCTCATGGGCCGGAGAGACTACTTCGCTCGTCTGGTTCGACACAGCCCGCGAACTCACCGAGCGCTGGCACCATCAGGAGCAGATCCGCCTCGCTATAAATCGGTCGGGCATTGTGACTCCGCTGCTCTACCATCCGGTTCTGGACACATTTCTGCGCGGTCTTCCGCACGCCTACAGAAATGTTGTTGCCGCAAGTGATACGGTGCTACTTGTCGAGATTTCGGGTGATTGCGGTGGCCAATGGTGCCTTCTTAGGTCGCCCGATCGCTGGAGCTACACTAGGGAGCTTCCATCCGCCATCGCTTCTCGCATCATCATCCCGCAATCCATTGCGTGGCGCCTTTTCACCAAGGGCATCGACCGAGAGTCTGCCCGCGCCGAAGTCACGATAACCGGCGATGTCGCACTTGCCGAACATGTCCTTGAGTTCGTCGCCATCGTCGGCTAACCGGACTTCCTCACTGTCGCCGTTTTGCGCCTCAGCCGATACGTTTCCCACGATGCGATTGAGCAATCATTCGACAGACCATACACCCGCAATTCTTCGGACTACCGCGACTCTCAAGCAGTTTCTCGAAGTCTAGCCACGTCGCATAGGAACCCTGCGAAAATGCTACGCTGACACGGCGTCGCCACCGCTCTCTTCTGGCCCTCGTCTCACATGTCAGACGTTTT
>QIAL01000265.1 GCA_003225535.1 Acidobacteriota bacterium
TAGTCCGCAAGGCGTGTCCACCGACAGTGCAGGCAACGTGTATGTGGCCGATACGTACAACCACACGATCCGCAAGATCACTCCGGTGGGAATGGTGAGCACGCTGGCCGGGACGGCGGGAGTTGCCGGGAGCGCCGATGGCAGCGGGTCGGCGGCGCGGTTCAACTAGCCGTGTGGCGTAGCGACCGACAGTGCGGGCAACGTGTATGTGGCCGATACAGAGAACAACACGATCCGCAAGGTCACGCCGGCGGGAGTGGTGAGCACAGTCTCGGGTGTTACGGGGCAATTTGGTTTCACACCGGGACCCTTGCCCGGGCTGCTTGCTCAGCGGCCGTTGGGGGTCGCGATCAGCGGGAACGCGGTATATATCGTGATGGCTAACGGTGTGGCTGTGATTCAGCTCGACCCATAGCGCATCTCGTCGTCCGTCTAAGTCTCTACCGTAAAGTTGCTGGCTCCCCAACCAGGGCTCGAACCTCGGATGTGGGCGGCTCGGGCGAACCAGGCGCGAGCAATCCGGACCAAGACGTGATCTCGAAATCCGGCAGCCCCGCTTCGGGCATCAGTCGTCGCACACCGGAACGCCCGTCACGGTGTAGATCTGGGTGAAGTCGAAGCTCTGACCTGCGTCCGTGGCGAGCGTCAAGGTGACGGTGGTGTAGATCAGACCCTGAGTCGATGGAGTGCACTGGATCGTCGTCGGATCGTAGGTCACGACGTAGGCGCAGGAGGCGCCCGGAGAGACCGAGGCACCGCAGCCATCCGAGGTGATCGAGATCGCGCCTTGATCCGGAACCCCGGCGAGGAACCCCGACGGCGCGGCGCTGACCGTGGCTTGCGCGACATTCAGGTTGAAGTCCCCGTCGCTCAGCAGGGAAGCCGAGAACGTATAGGGCGCGTCCGGAATGACCTGGAGCTGCCCGTTCGGGGACTGCCACGTGTAGTGGGAGCTCGGGGTGATGACGAAGCCCTTGTCGGCTCCAGCGATCGTCGAGTCGCTTCCGGTCTTGTTCGTGCCGTTGTCGGCATAGACAGTCAGGGTTCCGTCCACGTAGAGCGGAGCGGGTGCCGTCGGTGCGCCCGCAACCGAACCGGTCGGATTCCCGAACAGGTCCCAGGTTGCGCTGTAGTCGTACTGGGTCGTGATGCAGTGCGCTCCACGGCCGCTGGAACACCGGGTGATGGCGTAATGAACCAGACCGCTGACTCCGCCCGCGTCCGTGAACGCGTAGCCGACCACGTTGATCCCCCTGGCTCCCGGGGGCGGGGCGAACTGGAGCTTGTACTCGTAGGCATGGGCCGTACCGGCCAACAACAAGACAAGTGCCACTAGGACTTTCTTCATGGCTTCATCTCCTGGGTTGGACTGCGTCGTTCGTCTTTCCAATCGTTCCGCGTCGCTACAGGATATACGGCGCAGTTGGCAGAATCCTTACAGCCGGCCCTCAAGCGCCAGGGCTCTTGCGCAGCCACGCGAGCGCCTCGGCAGCCGCCTGTTCCTGCGACAGCGCATAACCGGATTCGAAGGCTGCGCTGTACGCCGCGTCGCCCAGCGCCTCGCGCATTCGCGCCGTCCACGGCGCGAGAAACGCTTCGTCCGGGCGGTCACGCTTGTACTTCATGTCCTTGATTCGCGCTTCCGCGGCGCCGCGCATTCGCGCCGCAAACGTCCAGTCGGTCCTTACCGCGCCGAGCCCCGCTGTGACGTCGAACGCGCAGAGCGCCGTCCACTTCGAACCTGCCTCTTCCGAGATCGTAATGGCTTCCAGCACCAGATCCCGCGCGCGCTCCGGCTCGCTGCGGTAGATGAATACCCGCGCGAGATTGTCGCAGACGGCGGCGACGACGCCGATATTTTCCTGCTCCCGCGCCAATGCCAGCGATTCCTCATAGAGCGCCTGTGCCGCCTCCATGTTTCCCGCCGTGCGATGCGTCTCGCCCAGGCCGTTGAGCGCCTTTGCGACCAGCACCTTGTCTCCCAGGCCGCGCGCCTGGGTGAGCGCCTCTTCCAGATGCCCCAGTGATGCCGCGGTGCTGCCTCGGTCGTTGAGCTGGTATCCGAGAATCAGGAGCGATTCGACAGCGAGCTTGTCGTCTCCTATTTCCCGGGCGATGGATAAGGCCTCCACCGCATGCTCGTTCGCCTCATCGCACCGATCCACGCTGCGGCTGAGAGAGCCCGCGCCGACGAGCACCCTGGCGCGGGCCCTGTTCCGTGCTCCCGCGCCCGCACGCCCCAACGCCGCCAGAGTCACCTGGTGCCCCAACTGTATGAGCCCCAGGTGAAACCAGAAGCCGAGCAAGGCGTACGCGAGCCGCAGTCCCAGTTCCCTCCTGTCGTCCGCATGGTCGCACCAGGCCAGTGCCTGCAGGAGGTTGTCCAGCTCCGCTTTGAGCCGTGCCAGCCATTCCCCCTGCTTGGCCCCCGAGAGCTTGGGTTCCGCTTCTTCCGCGAGGGCCACGTAGTACTCGAGATGGCGCGTGCGCGCCGCATCGCCTTCTCCCGACTGGTTCAACCGCTCCTGTGCGTACTGGCGCACGGTCTCCAGCATCGCATAGCGGGTCGTGCCGCCTTCGCTCCGCTCGATCGTCACGAGCGAGCGGTCCACAAGCCGCGTGAGCAGATCCAGCACTTCGTACTCGTCCGCCTGATCGCCGATCACGCGCACTGCTCCGGCCAGCGTCCAGCCCGCGGCGAAAACCGAGAGCAGCCGCAACAGCTGCTGCTCGTCCGGTGCAAGATGGTCGTAGCTCCACTGGATCGCGGCAAGCAGCGTCTGCTGCCGCGCCAGCGAGGTCGCGCGGCCGCCGGTCAACAGCCGGAAGCGGTCGTCCAGCCGGGCGCGGATTTCCTCCACCGAGAGCACCTTCACGCGGGCTGCCGCCAATTCGATCGCCAGCGGAATGCCGTCCAATCGCCGGCAGATTTCCGCCACGGCGGGGGCCGTTTTCGCGTCGAGCGAGAACTTGCTTACGGCCAGTCGCGCGCGCTCGACGAAGAGCCGCACGGTCTCGCAGGATTCCAGCCTTGGCAGATCGTGCTCCGAGCCGATTGCCGGAAGCGCGAGCGAGCGCACCGTCACGGTCCGTTCGCCGGGGACATTCAGCCCTTCGCGGCTGGTGGCCAGCACGCGAACACCGGGGGCGGCGCCGAGCAAGCGTTGCGCCAAGGCCGCGGACGCCGCGACCAGATGTTCGCAGTTGTCGAGCACGAGCAACATTTGCCGGCTGGCGAGGTGCTTGCACAGCGTCTCGACGTGCGGCTGGTCGGCCCGCTTGTGGATGCCGAGGGTGGTGGTAACGGTCAGGGCCAGGCGCTCCGCGTCCGAAAGCGGCGCCAGATCCACGAACCACACGCCGTCCGGGAATGACGGCAGAACCCTTTCGGCGAGCGCGATCGCGAGGCGCGTCTTGCCGCAACCGCCGATGCCGGTCAGGGTCAGCAGCCGGACCTGCTCGAGCAACTCGACGTATTCCGCGAGATCGTCTTCGTGGCCGATGAAGCTGGTCGGCGGGTGCGGCAGGTTGTGTCTGCGCGCTTCAGGCGCCGACGGCGGCTCGCCGGCCGTCGACAGCTCGAGCGCAAAGCGGTAGCCGCGCCCCGGGATCGTCGCGATTGCCTCGGTCCCCAGGGTCTTGCGCAACGAGGAAACCTGCACCTGCAGGTTGTTCTCCTCGACGACCAGGTTGGGCCAGACGAGCCCGAGCAACTCGTCCTTGGTGACCAGCCGCTCGCGCCGCTCGATCAAGGCGCACAGAACGTCGAATGCCTTTGCGCCCAGCATCACCGGCTTCCCGTCGGCGACCACCTGCCGGGTGGCCGGGTTGAGCTCGAACCGACCGAAACGGTAGGGTGCGCTGACTGCGGTGTCCAAGAGATTCTCCTCGATGCCCCGACGCGGACAAATCTACACCAACGCCGCTGCAACGGCTGCTGTTTCAGAAGATTTAAGCCACGTTTCAGGCGGCTAAAGGACTGAATAGCCTCGGCAGGCGGAACCTGTGCCCTGCAACAGCAGGCTTTCCGTCCGATTCGCTAAAGGAGATTGCCCATGAACGCCCGACCGAACTTCGCCTTCCCCGGTTCGACCCTGACCGTCGCCACCGCGGCCCTCGCCACCGTCATCGCCCTCGGCATTCTGTGGGGCATCGTCACCCTGTTCCAGAGCAGGGGTGCGCCGATGGAACGGCTCGTTACCGCCGAGCGTGCCTGCGCTCAATACACTTACCTGTCGGAGCGTCACGCCTGCATGAATGGATGGCTGGCGGCATCGCAGCGGCAGATCGTGGCGCTCGAGAGCAAGTCGGACGGTACTTCCACAACGAAGCAATAACCGCCGCCAGGGAGAGCGGCCAGCATCGTTCAGCTCGCGGCTACTCGGCCTTGATCCCGGCGGCCTTTGCGATCTGGGTGAACCGGGCGATTTCGCTTTGGATGTGGGCGGCGAACTGCTCGGGCGAGCCGGGCGCGACCTCCAGCCCCTGGGCAGTGAGCGTGGCCTTTACATCCGCTCGACGCAGGACCTTGATCGTTTCCGCGTTCAGCCGGCCGATGACCGGACTCGGTGTCCCCGCGGGCACGAGCAACCCGAACCACGACGTGACTTCGAAATCCGGCAGCCCCGCTTCGGGCATCGTCGGCACGTCGGGCAGTATGCTCGAGCGCCTTTGCGCGGTCACGGCGAGCGCCCTCACCTTCCCGGCTTTTATCTGCGATCCGATGTCGGCGACATTGGAAAACATCATCGATACCTCGCCGCCGAGGAGAGCGGCGATCCCCGGCCCCGAGCCCTTGTAGGGGATGTGCTGGATGTCGATGCCGGTCATCGACTTCAGCAGCTCTCCGCAGAAGTGGTGCGTGCTGCCGTTCCCCGCCGAAGCGTAATTCATCTTCCCCGGTCGTGACTTCGCGAGAGCGATAAACTCCTTGACCGTGCTGACCGGCAACTTCGGATCGACCACCAGCACGTAAGGCACCGATGCGACGAACGAGATCGGCGCGAAATCCTTGATGGCATCGTAGGGCAGCTTCGCGTACACCGCTGGATTCGAGCCGTGCGTGGAATTGTTCCCCATGAAGAGCGTGTACCCGTCCGGCGCCGACCGCGCGGCAACCTCCGTGCCGAGCACCCCGCCCGCCCCCGGCCGCGCATCAATCACGATCGGCTGACCCAGACTCACCGAGAGCTGATTGCCGACCACGCGGCTGATCACGTCCGTCGCGCTGCCGGGTGCCTGCGCGATCACGATACGAATCGGCTTGGTTGGCCAAGCTTGCGCCAGCGCGGAATTCGATATGCCCCCTGCCATCAGGATGAGACCCGGGAGCAAGATGCCAACAACGAAGCCAACCAACTGCTTCATAACGCCTCCTGCGTGAACTGGCTCGTCTTCGGGATTTCGTCGATCGTGTCCAGCTACCCCGCAGCGCGCTTGCGTGTCATCCGCGCCGAGCGCGTGGCGGGAGTTCGCGAATGATGCTCCGCGTAAGCGTCCAGGAGCCG
>QIAL01000998.1:0-1998 GCA_003225535.1 Acidobacteriota bacterium
ACCGCGTTGTTGATTCCAGATGCGATGCCGGCCCGATTTGCTGGAACAGAATTCATCACGGTCGTCGTGAGCGGGGCGACGCTGATCGCCATCCCCAATCCGAGCACAAGAACGGCCGGGAAAAATTTGCTCCAGTAATTTGCGCCGATGCCCGGCACGACAAAGAGCGCGAAGCCGGCAGCGGCAATAATCGGTCCGATGATCAGCGGGAGTTTGGCTCCGTAATGCGCGACGAGTCCGCCCGACCAGCGTGACAGAACAAACATGATCAAAATAAAAGGAAGCAGCGCCGCGCCCGCCGTTGTCGCGGTGTAGCCCTGCACCTGAATCAGGTTTAGCGGCAAAAAGAACAGCGTCCCGCCGAGTGCGCTGTAGAGAAAGAGCGTCAGAAAATTCGCGCCGGTGAAATCGCTCGAACGGAAAAGCGTCAATGGCAGCATTGGATTTTCAACCCGCGCTTCCCAAAGCAAAAGGACAGTGAGAGAACAAATCCCTATGACTAGCCCAGCGAGCACAGCGGAATGACCAAAACCTAACCGCGACGATTCGATCAAACCGTAGACAAGCGCGCCGAGACCGATGGTGACGAGTGCAGCGCCAAACCAATCGAGCCGTTCCTTTTGGCTTTCATCCCGGCTCTCCGGAACGCGATAAAATGAAATGAGCAAAACAATTGCCGCGAGTGGCAAATTAATGAAGAAAACTGCGCGCCACGAGAAGTGCTCGATCAACCATCCACCAAGCACCGGCCCAATCGCCGCGGTGATGGCGGTAAATCCCGACCACGTGCCGATAGCGCGACCGCGATCTTGATCGGAAAATGACGCGCTGATAATGGCGAGACTTCCGGGTACGAGCAGCGCGCCACCGATTCCTTGGAAGCCGCGCGCGATAATCAATTCGTGAACGTTGCTGGCAAATCCGCACCAGGCCGAAGCCAGAGAAAAAAGCGCTACGCCAATCATGAAAATGCGGCGCCGGCCGTAACGATCTCCCAGCGAGCCGCCGAGAAGCAACAAGGCGGAAAGCAAAAGCGAATAAGCTTCGATAACCCATTGAACATCGACAACCGTCGCATGCAGACTTTGCTGCAACGCTGGCAGCGCGATGTTCACCACCGTTCCGTCGATGAACGCCATGCTCGATCCGACAATTGTCGCCGCCAGGATCCACGCCTGCGCCGATCTCACGCACGACGCGCCAACGTATCTCGAGCGAATGACTCCTTCGTCGCAAGGGAGTTGAACAAAATGTGCCATCTTCTGTCGGAGTGCGTGTGAGTTACCGTTGTCTTGCCCTTGCCCTCGCCATTTGTCCACTGACTTACAGCGCGGGCGAACAATTAATGCCCACAGCCGAAGGCACGACCTGGAACTACGAACTCATCCAAGAAAAACCGAGCGCCAGTTTGGACTTAACCGAACCGAATGAGGAAGAGCATTTTGCGGTGAGGATCTTATCGCGATAGAAGAAAACGGAATCATTTGTCCGGCCCGCGCGGACGACGAGGGTGGCGTGGTAAAACTAAATCCACCACAGAAAATGTTGGCGATGCCATTGAAAGCCGCCACGACTTGGACTTTTGATGGAAGCGTTGGCGAGACCAAAGTGAGCCAGCGTTACGAAATTCTCGGCGAAGAAGATGTCGATGTTCCAGCTGGCAAATTTCACGCCTGGCGGATTCATTGCGAACAAGCTTTGCCTACCTCGGGAACAATCGACCGTTGGTTTGTTCCCGGCACTGGCTTCGTGAAGGTCGAGACCGCCGTGAAAGGCGCGTCCGGCAGTTTGTTACAAAAGACTTCGTTGAAGTTGCAGCAGCCGCCAAAAATCACGGCTCCGCCCAAAAAAAATCCTGCAGCTCAGTCTGAAAAATTTTCTGCCGGCGTTTCCAGCGAACCGAAAGGAGAATTCAAAACCGAATTCAAAGCGCACGCGCACGCAATTTATGCCCGCTGGCGTGGACAAGGCCTGCGCGAGCACGCGGAAATCCGCGCG
>QIAL01000998.1:2350-2580 GCA_003225535.1 Acidobacteriota bacterium
AATGGCGGAGCGGTCCACCCTCCCTCAGCATCACCACCGACGAAAATCTTCTCCGCTACATCGAAAACGAGAATGAGGATCATCGCCTGCGCCTGCATTCACGCGGGAATCTTTGGGCAACGCATCATATCAAAGTTGCGATCTCGAGCCCTTCGCGTGCAGGAGCAAGGCTAACCGGCGCCGCGCGGCTGACCGCGAACCAACTTTCCGGTCACAGTTTCGCGATTGAA
>QIAL01000999.1 GCA_003225535.1 Acidobacteriota bacterium
ACCGACGCACGCTCGAAGTCGACGTGCTCGAGAAAGCGGTTCATTTCTGATGTTGTCACTCGCTTCCGGCGCTCGGCAGCGACCTCCTGGAGGAGAGGGAAGATCTTCTAGGTGCCTTTTCCCGTTTGAGCTGAGATGAAGACGACCGGCGCGTAGCTCAAGAATTTGAGCTCGTAGCGTAGACGCTCCTCATAAGCGTCACGGTCACCGGGCCGCTTGGTTTCTCGCATGCGCTCGGACTTCGTCGGCCTCCCTGATTTTTTCTGGCCGCTGATCATCAGGTCCCACTTGTTGACCACGATAATGATCGATCGCCCGCTCTCATGAGCGTAGCCGGCGACGGTGGCATCGAGCTGGCTGACGCCTTCGGTCGCATCGATGACCAGCAGCGCAATGTCGGCCGCCTCCAGATGCTTGCGCGCCATCACCACTGAGAGCTTTTCGGCCATCAGGCGCGTCTTGCCCTTGCGGCGGATGCCCGCCGTGTCGATGAAGCGAAAGCGTTGGCCGTTGTGCTCGATGACTTCGTCGACAGCATCACGGGTGGTACCGGGGATTGGGGAGACGATAGCTCGGTCCGACGAGGTAAGGCAATTCAGCAGCGTCGATTTGCCGACGTTGGGGTGGCCGATGATGGCGACCTTCACTTCTGCGGGTGGTCGTTCAACTTCCGCCGTTGGTGGTTCGTCATTGGTGGTTGGCTCTGTGACCTCCGTGTCCTCTGTGGCGAGAGCTTTTGGAAGCACGGCCACAACGGCATCCAGCAGATCGTCCACGCCACGGGCGTGCTCGGCAGAGACGGGGAACATCTTTTCGATACCTAGCCGGTGAAAATCATGGATGAGCGCCGATTGCTTCTCGGTGTCGACCTTATTGACGGCCAGAAAGAGCGGACGGTTGGCCTTGCGCAGCAGGCGGACAAGCTCGAGGTCCGGGCCAGCTATCTCCGTTCGACCGTCGATGACCATGATGATGGCGGCAGCTTCATCCAGCGCCACGCGGGCCTGGCGATAGATTTCTGCAGGGATGAAATCTTTTTCTTCCGGGAGGATGCCACCCGTATCGACCACGCGAAGCCGACGGCCACTCCATTCTGCGTCCCCGTAGAGGCGATCCCGCGTGATGCCGGGCTCGTCGCCCACGATGGCACGCCGCGAACCGACGATACGGTTGAAGAGCGTGGACTTGCCTACGTTAGGCCTGCCTACGATCGCGATAATCGGAACCCCGGTCGCGGCGGCGTCGCTCGAGTTGTAAATGGGTTGGCTCAAGTCGCTATTATAGAGACTTCGGTGTCCACTCCCTCCCATCCCGCCTCGCCCCCTTCCAGCCGCCCATCTCCCAGCGGCAAAGATGCCTCTCGAGCGGGGCAGCTCGAAATGGCGGAAGCGGTGGAGTCGGCGCTGCAGGATCGCAAGCACCTCATCGTTGAAGCCGGCACGGGGACGGGAAAGACGCTGGCGTACCTGATTCCCGCCATTTTGTCCGGCCGGCGCATCGTGGTGTCGACCGGCACCAAGAATCTGCAGGAGCAGCTCTTCTATAAGGACGTCCCCTTCCTGGAGCAGGCGCTTGGAGCCAAAGGCTCGTCAGCCCTTTCAGTTTGTTACATGAAGGGACGCAACAACTATTTATGCCGGAAGAAGCTTTACGACCTTACCGATCAACCGGTGCTCAGCGGCCTGGAAGAGATTGAGCAGTACCGTGCAATTGCGGCTTGGGAGAAGACAACCTCGACCGGCGATCGGGCCGAGCTGGCGGAACTTCCTGAGGCCAGCATTTTGTGGCACAAACTCGACGCCCGCGCCGATGCCTGCACCGGGCAGAAGTGCAGCGAGTG
>QIAL01001000.1 GCA_003225535.1 Acidobacteriota bacterium
TGGAGATTATGCGGGTATTCTACCGCCGAAGGGGAGTGGCGGAGCAACAAGAACAATCGGGGTTTGTTAGAGGTATCCTCGGTGTCGAGGCGACGGATGTCGACTACTTCTCCCAGTGGATTGTACTGAACTTCTCCGGATCGAAAACGGCCGGCTCCAACTTCACGTTTGCCTGGATGTCGGAATAGTCCTCGGAGAAGACTCTCTTGCCGTCGGAATATACCTCCACTCCGGCCGCAATCCACGCCCCGGCCAATGGTTGATAGTGAATAAAGCGGATATCGTTGAGCGTTGAAGGATTATCGCGTGCGGGTTCGATCTCACGCAGAAACAGGAGCGTGTCTTTTGCAATCCAAAATTGCTTGGATTTCAAATCATCCTTCTCTGCGCCGACGACAAACGCAGGTTTGCCCTCCCACGAATCTTCGCGGAGCTTTGAGAGATCGTAGCCTTCGCCTTTAACGATGTTGATCGTCCCTTCTGGGTCTTGGCGGTAGACGTCGAAGCCAAGAACCAAGAGCATGTTGATGTCCTTCGCGCTCGCGACAACTTTGTTTTCTTTGATGACGGTGACGTTTCCATTAGAGAACACGTAGCCCTTCCCGTCAGTGGCTGGGCCAATGTCAATGCGCAGTTTCCCAGGCAGCAAGNTACCACGAATCCTTGTAGCGGTCATGCATAGCGCGGAGCAGATCTTCTCCATTGCGGATGGTTTGGGCCTGAACGACACCCGATGTCAGCAGGGCGAGAATCAAGATGAGTCTTCGCATTTGAATTGGACGAGCAGATCAAGGGAAAGACAGCGACAGCCTATCAAAATTCCGTCAACTTGTCGGGAAAAAGGAAGACAGACCGGGCGAGGTCCGACTGCAAAGTCGAGTCACGGTAGTAACGATCAAGTATTCCCGGTTTCCATTGCAAAAGATCGGGGTTCTGATGTGCGAAGTCATCCCACTTTATGGTTCCAGTGCGGACCATCCGCTCGCGAATCAGGAAGAAATAAGCGTGAGTGATCGTCTCATGGTACAACTGCGATTTGTTCCTGGCGGCCGCGTAGCGTTTGAGTGCAGTGGTAAACCTATCAAGCGCTTCGTGTGGCGGAAATTCCCGTAGATACGCGAAGGCCAGGCGTACATGGTCACCATGATGGAATTCGCCCGCCAGGGTGTCGGTTTCGAATTGCCGGATGATGTCGTGAGTTGTCATGACCTACCTTTGAAAGAACCGGGGCCACTTCTCGCATGTCTTTGGAGATGTGGAACGTTTTGCCCAAACTTTCAAATGCGTCGAAGCCTAGTTGCTCTTTCCCACCGCGATCGCAAACGCTGCCGCGGCATAAATCACCAGACTCCCAATCCCGTAAAGTCCATGCAGGAGGTGAAGCAGGATCGCCATAACGAAGACTGCGAGAAGCAGCCATGCTCCGCGCACCGCCGTCCTGGGAATCAGCAGAAGAACACACCCCAGGATCTCGCCGAACCCCACCACTAGCCGCACAAATCCCGGCATGTGCGTGCGGGCAAAATCGTGCGCAGCAGAGGGGAGCACGAACATCACCGCCTCAATCAGGATCACAATTCCTAGCGACAAGCGCAGGACGTTCAGGCCAAGTTTGCTGCTCATGCTCCCTTCCTTCGCTTGCGTCCCGACTTGGTCTTGATCTCCTTCAGTCGATGACTTGCACCCGAGTCGAGGTCAAGCTCGTAGAACTTCTTCAATTCGCGAATCTTTTCAAGCGACGCTGGGCTAAACGGTGTTTTGCCGTCGAAGGCATGCAGCACAATCCCTTCGAGCACATCGCCCAACGTCATGTCGTGATATTCAGCAAAAGCTTTGAGCACTTTCAGGATGCGCTTCTCCATACGCACACCGGTCTGTACTCGTTCAATTTGAAG
>QIAL01000266.1 GCA_003225535.1 Acidobacteriota bacterium
GAAGCCCTGGGGGATAAACTGATTCACCCCTTCAGCGACTTCCTGTTACATGACATCGGAACCGGAGATGGCATTGTCCAGGTTGGACCGCAAGACACGGCCAACAAACTACGAACCGTGCCACTTTGGGGTTTGCGCACAAAAGCGCGTTTCATGCACGACCTGAAGTCGTTATCTCTTGAAAATGCAATCTCGCGTCACGATGGCGAAGCCCACGATCCTGCGAGACGCTTTAAAGAATTGAGCCCTGAGGATAGAGCCGCGTTGATTACCTTTCTGCAGTCGCTGTAGAGGTGGTCACAAGTTACCAGCTACAGGAAAGCGGAATGCATTTGAGGTAACGCCCCAAAGAGTATTTCGTCACCGGAGACAGCTACACTGGACAGCGTTCAGCGTAGCTGTGCTCTCTTCTGGAGTCGGATAAACACCCCGTCGTCCGGTTCCATACGGGATTTTCTTTGCGAATACAAGAACGTTCAAGCGCTTCCCTGTGTAGCTCACTCTTACCCTGCGCAGCGATAACAATGTTCACGGCGCACTTCGTTCACTCTGTAACTTTTCTCGCACGAACTCATCCTACTAGGACGCTGCACTTCGGCCATGGACAACAGGTTGTGTGCTTCAGTTGCCTTATGGTCAAGTGGACTGCGACTCAAACTGTGGGAGCAATCTAATGGGCAAAGTAACGCATACACTATTTATGGCCGGACTCGCTATTGGTTTGGCTTCGTCAACACTCAGCAAAGCGCAAAATGCGGATACAAACAGTGCAGGCGCTGTGTTTGTTATGACCAACAATGTAGATAAGAATGAAGTAATGGCATACCGTCGGGCTAGCGACGGCACGCTGCAGGAAGGCGCCAGATTTGCCACTGGTGGCCGAGGAAGCGGTGGTAACAACGACCCTTTGGAATCTCAAGGATCGTTAACACTCAGCCAGGATCACTCGCTCCTGTTCGCAGTGAATGCCGGCAGTGGCAGCGTTTCCGTATTTAGCGTTCACGGCTCAAGGTTATCGCTGGTGGACAAAGTTATCTCCGGAGGCAGCGAACCGAATGCCGTGGCGCAGCACGGAAATCTGGTGTACGTGGTCAACGTAGGCGGCAGCAGCAGTGTCGTTGGATTCACACTGGATCATGGCAAGCTTAAGCAAATTCCAAATTCCACTCGCTTTCTTTCCACGAATAATTCGGGTGCGGGAGGGATAGCATTTAGTCCGGACGGCAGGTTTCTGGTTGTAATAGAGCGCTTGACCAACGACATTGACGTTTTCAGGGTACAAGGCGATGGCACTTTATCTTCGATCATGGTAAACCCGAGTGCAGGCCCTGGCGCATTCTCGGTGAGTTTCGCTTCGAACGGAGCGGCGCTGATCTCCGAGACCGGCCCTTCTGGAGTAGCCAACGGGTCCGCCATCTCATCCTATGAGGTCGCCGGCAATGGCACACTAACCCCGATCAGTAGAAGCGTTCCGACCTTAGGAGCTGCGAATTGTTGGAATGTGGTCACCCCTGACGGCAGCTTCGTTTACACCTCCAATGCTGGCTCGTCCACGATCTCGGGCTTTGCCATCGCGAACACTGGGGCATTGACCGCGTTGCCGGGAACGGTGGTCGGCACGAATCCTGAGGGGTCTACCAATCTGGATATCGCGGTCAGTTCTGATGGCAAGTTCATTTACACCTTGAACTCGGTTGCCGGGGCGATTGGCATTTTTGCCGTTCAGAAAGATGGGACGCTCCTGAATGTTGGGTCTGCTAGCGGCGTCTCACCACTCAGCGGCTTCAACGGAATAGCAGCGTTCTAACTTCCACAAATTCCTCCTGTGAGTTGCGAGTGTCGCCATCACAACTCACAGAGTTTTTATAAAGTTTAAAAGTCTGACCGACTTCTCGACGAGGCTACAAGATACGGGAGTCAATGCAACGGCGTATGCCGCGAAACTGCCTGGCGAGCACACATCCGTGATCATTCTGAACAATGACGCGGCAGCAGACCTTGAAGTGGAACTCGACCTTGGTCGCGACGCGAGTGGAGTGGTGCACACCGAAACATTACATGCACCGGCACTAGACAGCCGCGAAGCGCACATCACAACGTCAACGAAGAGCGACTCGCTTAGGCAGGGCAAGTGCTCCGTCACTGTTCCCCACGCAACGGGATTACGTGTGACACTGAGTTGAATTGCTGACAGGCTCCATTTCATCTGCGAACCGGTTTGAAGTCGAAATAAGCCAGATTCATGTTTCCGTTCGTCAATATGCGTACAGTGAGAACATTTTTCCCTTTGCTCAGACGGACTTTGAAAAGTTGTGAAGCCAGGTTCCAATGGTGCCATTGACGCCAGGCAAGCGGGTCTGCGGGATCATTTGTTGTGGTGATCTGCAGAGATCCGGTTGCGTCCTTTCCGTTCACATCGACTGATATTGTGCCGCCGCGGTTCGATGTGTAAAGGAAATCGGCCGCGTATGTTCCCGACTTTGCCACGTCTACCGTAAGGTTGAACCATTCTCCGGGTTCGGTCCAGCCTACATAGAGCAGGTCTGCAGGAGGCACGATCTTGTCGAACGGGTTGTCGTCAATCGGATCCGGCTTCCGGTTGAACTTCGTGTAGGAAGTATCCACGCCTTCATGGATACGAAATTCATTGAGATAGCTTCCATCAGCCGGATTCAACTCTCCGCTGCCGTGATTCTTTGGGTCGGTGTCGTAATACGCAACTCCCTCGCCGCCCAGGTCATAGTGAGCGCACAATACCTTTCCTGGTATTCTTTGTGGACCGCCACTATAGCGGGTGTCGTGATAAGGCGAGCCTTTATATTGGCTTACGAATGATTGGGAAAACGCAGTCGTCGGTAATGTCGATGCCACTATGAAGCATACAGAAAACACTCTCGGGTTCATTCTCCAACTCCGTCAGCATCGATCGTGCCATGCTTAAGAATCAATTGACTGGCCGCCATCGCGATGAGCACAACCTCCAAGACAACACTCACATGAATGACGTCTTTCTTTATATGTGCCATCAACGTCTCAAGGAGTTTCACCCCGATCAGTACCAGCAGGAAATATCCGAAGATCTCGAGCAGGCCCTGCACCGCAATGAGAAATCGGGGTGGCTTCCAGATTTCTTGAGCGATCCGCACGCCCAAGTGCAACGTCGACAGCACCACGACGACGGCGAGCATTTAAGCGAGTGCCAAGACCACACGTCTGGATTTTCGTCAGCAGCGTTTCCAACATACTCTCCTTCGTGCTAGACGGAACGTCTTCCTAGAAAGAACGAACACCATTTAGACACGAGAGCGGCCCGATACGCAGCACGGACTCCGCTGGCCGATTACAGGTTTTAACCCACAGACCGGGATTTGAGTGAAATCCGGATTTTACACGACAGAGGCAGAGTGTCCTTTCCGGCGATCATCTGGTCTCCGGCTATGGGTTCATCAGGTAGTCGTAAATGAGTTGATAGGGTTTTCTGATCGTACCCAGTCGCCGCTGAACGGACGGTCAAGGGGTGCTACTACTTCTTCATAGAGTGGACTGGCTTGGAGTTCCACAGCGGGAACCTCTCGTGGCACTTCTCTTTCATCGAGGTCATGTGGAAATCCTGCTGCATCATGAGATCGGCCTGTAGACAGCCGTAATGAAGCTGCAAGGCGATGTTTTCGGGATCAACCTCGAAGGTTTCCGCGTAGACCTTTTCCGGCGCTACCACGACTGCCTCGTAAGGCAATGATGGGCCACCATCCGGCGCTTCATTATACGAATGCAGTGGAAAGGTCCGGTTGATCTCAGCAAACTGGAGGTCAAACGCTTTTCGCTGCTCAGGTGCTAAGGCTGCCGTCGCTGCGTCATAGGTTCGTCTCCGCCACGCCAATACAGCATTTGATTCCAGCATTAGCGTCAGATCTTCCCGGAAGTCAGTCTCCAAAATCAAGTCGATCATGCGCAATAGGATCTTCCGTCCATCGGTGACCTGCTTGGATCCTCGCGTAAGCAATTTCGGCTCTACAGGGTAATGATCCATATGCTTCGTGAACGGCGAAGTAACGACTACAAACAATTGCTGCACATTTTGCGGAGGCGGGGTGCCATGTCGCAACCACGCAAGGCAGGGGGACTCATCCTCCGTCTGTCCCCGACTGTCCTGCGGCTCGCATTTTTTGAAATAATTGAAAATCGGAGTGTTATTCAGAATGCCTCCGTCTCCAAATTGAATCCACTCTTTGACATTGGTATCGTCCGTCGATTGCTGGATGCGCGGCATTTTGCCAACGATGGGGATCAGCGCACTGGCATACACATACTGAAGGAAGTATTTTCGATCACTATTAGGAAATGTCGCGCCCGGACCCACCTCCCGATAAGTACCATCCCAAAGGGAGACCGAACCGACTCTCACCGGGCGCCCCCGGTCCAATGCGTCCAGGTCCACATTGCTCTGGATCAAATGCATTAGTGGGTCAAACGTGTTTATGCTCTCGGCTCCGAAAAGGCCATAGCGAACGGCGAGCGCCCACATCCAGCCGGGCCAGCGGGGCTTCAAAATCTGTTTGGAACTCCGGATGTTGTGCCAGAGATCGACCAATTCTTCGGCCCGCCCCGCCATGTTCTTCAGCGACGCCTCCGGATCTTCGTCCCGCTGTGCTTGGGCCAGGATCACGGCATTCAACGAACCCACGGACACGCCGGCGATCTCACCGAAATCGCAGCGGCGGTGAACGATGAAGTGGTAGATCGCGCCTGCCTGGAACGCTCCTTTGAGGCCGCCCCCACTGAGCACCAGGGCGCGTTTCTTCTCTGGCTCGCAGTAGTTGAGGGCTTGTGTCGTCTGCGAGTTTCCCATCTCAAAAGCTGCACCGGGGTCAATGGCCGGCGATTCGTGGTCTTGCGCAAAGCCGGGACTGGCGGCGATGGCTATCCCGGCCGCCAAACTCAACAGCGACCCTCGTGAAACGATTGGGCGCAACACAGTGACTGACGTGAGCCGTTCTCCCGTTGATCTCTACTCACCGCAAAACAGAGAGGCCGAGTGTGTATTTCGTGTCAACCCTGCGGAGAGGATGGCATGCTCGGCCCTTCATAGTACGACTCTGTAGGGGAGCAATCGAAACAGCAACTGTCAGAGTTAGCAGCTCTAAAGTGGTACCAACCAGACCTGCCAAATCGGCGCAGCCACGTAGCGAAGGTCGATTGTTGTAACCAGATGGGAGAAGGCCGGTCTCCGGGCGGGATGCGGTGTACGCTCCCAAGTTATCGAGTGCGTGAAGCA
>QIAL01001001.1 GCA_003225535.1 Acidobacteriota bacterium
AGAAATTCTTGGTAACGCCGCGGGTGAGATTGCCGATTCCATCGTGCCAGCGGACAACCACACTATCCTGTGCGATTACCACGCCGGAATGAAATCCTGATCGCTTGACCACCTTTCCGAGCTTCATATCATCGATGACTTCCATGGCCAGCCGTCGATGCGTGCCGCAAGCTTCGTAAGTGGAACGCTTCAGCAACTGGAAGGCGCCGATTCCCACATAGAAGGGTGAACCATGATTCCCGACCAGGCGGGGGTTCGTGGCGAGGTGGAAGACCGCGACGAAGAAAGTGATGAGCGCCTTTTCCCAAAATCCCACCATCTCAACGTCGCAGAATAGTGAAAGGTGGTCCAGGCTCTGCTGCCTTGCAAAAGCAACGGCGCGGCGCAGAACATCAGGCTTAAAGCGTACGTCCGCGTCGGTAAAAAGCAGCCACTCGCCAGTGGCGGCTTCGTAGGCTTTTTGAAGCGCATGAGGCTTTCCAAGCCAACCCGCGGGAAGTTGCGCGACATGGACGACCCGCAACCGGGAATGTGTGGCGGCAAACTCGTCCAGGATGTGCCCTGTGGAATCCTGCGAACGGTCGTTCACGGCAATGACTTCCAGATTCGGATAATCGATTTCCATGAGTGTGGCGAGTGCGGCGGGCAGTTTCTCTTCTTCGTCCCGCGCGGCCAGTAAAATTGAAATGCAGGGGCAGTCGGGGTCGGACGCGGGCGCGACGTCCTTAACGATGGGGAGACGCAACGCACCGTAAGCAATGTGCAGGCCGTAGAAAACCCAGAAGGAAGCGACGAATCCCCAGAGAATTAGCCCCAATAGGTGCATGTCGATTGGTGCGAAATATAGCCTTCAGGTTATGCTAACACGGGATGCAAAATAGCCTGGCCATCATCGGGGCGGGACGCGTTGGACGTGCACTGGGGCGCCGGTTGCGCGAATTGGGTTGGAAAATCGGCGCGGTTGTTACTCGCACCGAGGCAAGCGCGCGCAAAGCTGTTCGATTTATCGGAGCAGGGAAAGCCTGCGCGGACCTCACTCGGCAGATTCTCGCCTCGCGGGTGATCCTGATCGCCACGCCCGACGACCATATCGCGGTTGTTGCCCAGGAACTCGCGCGCATTGGCGAAGAGGAGCTGCGCGGTAGAATTGTTCTGCACACCAGCGGCGCAATGGATTCTACTGTGCTCACTCCCGCGCGGGGGTGGGGCGCGAAGACCGCATCAATGCATCCATTGCAATCTTTCAGCGGAGTCGCCGTGCCATCCCTGGAAGGCAAGGTTTTTACACTGGAAGGGGAAACGCAAGCGGTGCGAGTGGCGCAGCGGATCGCCCGTGCACTCGGCGGATCGCCTGTGCACATCTCGGGCAACAAAAAGATTTTGTACCACGCCGCCGCCGCGATGGCCGCCGGCCATGTGCTCGCGGTGGAAGAAGCGGCCACCCAAGACTGGGGCCACGCGCCGCGTGGACGGGTCCGCTCTCTCGCGGAGATTACCAAGTAGTGCGCGCGCACTCGAACGCGCTTCGAGAATTGCCGAGTGAATTTATGGATGCGTATGAAGCGCTGAACCGTCTGGCGGCCCGCGTGCTCTCTCAAGATTCCGTCGGGATGCTGGCTGAACTGGAGAAGAATTCTGTGGATCAGAAACCAAAAGCAAAAGTAATAGGGGGAAATGCGTGAATCGATTCCACATTGAGATGGAAAGTACCAAACTGGCAAACGGACTGGACGTTGTCGTAGCACCGGATTCTACTGCGCCAGTAGTTACCGTCGGCATCTATTACAAAATCGGATTCCGGCTCGAGCCGCAGGGGCGCAGCGGGTTTGCGCACCTGTTTGAACACATGATGTTTCAAGGCTCCGCGAATGCACCGAAGATGCAACACATCAAGCTGATCAATTCCAGTGGCGGCGTACTGAATGGCTCGACGAGTTACGATGTGACGAATTATTACGAAGCAGTGCCTTCGAATGCCCTGGAGCGTGTGCTTTGGCTCGAAGCGGACCGCATGCGCGCTTTGAAAGTGGATGATGAAAATCTTAAAAATCAGCGCGACGTGGTGAAGGAAGAAGTTCGCGTTAACGTCATGAACCAGCCCTACGGCGGCTTCCCATGGCTGGACATGCCGCCAGTGGCGTTTCGCAATTGGGCCAACGCGCACAATTTTTACGGCGATTTTGCCGACCTGGATGCCGCGGATCTGAAAGACGTGCAGGCCTTTTTCAAGACCTACTACGTGCCGAACAATGCTGTGTTGCTGATCCTGGGCGACGTCAAAGCTGAAGAAGGCATAGCGCTTGCAAAGAAATATTTTGCCGATATTCCTGCTGGGGCGCCGCCACCGTTCGCCGATCCCAGTGAGCCTGAACAAGCCGAGGAACGGCGGGGCAGTGTGGAAGAAAAATTCGGCACGCTTCCGGCGATGGCCATCGGGTACGTGATGCCCGTGCGTCGGACCACCGATTGGTGCGCCATGGCGCTGCTGGATCAGGCGCTCCACGGCGGACGTGCGGGAAGAATGCACCGCGAGTTGGTCCTTGAAAAGCAGATTGCGGTCGAAGCCGGGGGCGGCATCGACGACCTCTTCGGCTACAACGGCCCGACGCAAATGACCACGCGCATTCTCCACAAACCCGAGTATTCGAGCCAACAGACCCTGGACG
>QIAL01001013.1 GCA_003225535.1 Acidobacteriota bacterium
TTACCTTCGACGACGGACCAAATCCGGCGATCACGCCAAAGCTGCTTGATCTTCTCGACCGTCACAACGCCAAGGCGACATTTTTTCTGATTGGCAGATATGTACGCGAATGTCCAGAGTTGGTGCAGGAAACCGTCGCGCGTGGCCACGAAGTTGGGAATCACACGGAATTGCATCCGAATCTGTTGTGGCTGAATCCGACGAAGGTGCGTGTGGAATTGCGTCTTTGTCACGACGCCATACGAGGCGCCATTGGAATGCCGCCGAAATGGTTTCGCCCGCCCTTCGGGATGCGCAATCCCTGGGTCGTCCCGGCGGCCTGCGAACTGGGCTACCGCACGGTCATGTGGACTCTGCTTCCCGGTGATTGGCGGGAGAAACCGACGGAATGGCTGGTTCCGCGCTTGCAGCCCATCGCTGACCGCGCGCAGCGGAACTTGGGAAAGGGTTCCGGCGCAGCCGCTGCCAGCACGGGAGATGTCCTCTGTCTCCACGACGGCGGACACCGTGAGCTGAACGGCGACCGCTCCCGGACGCTGGCCGCTCTCGAATATTGGTTGCCGCGCTGGCGTGACCTCGGCCTTGAATTTGTTACAATCGGACAAGCGGTGAGCACACCCGCTCCCTAAATCATGGACGAGCGCCAGTTTTATTCGGAAAGAGAAGAAACCAGGAAAGTGAAGCTGGTCTGCCCGAGCTGCCGCGGCGAATTCGAAGCGCCCGTGCGCTGGAAAGTCTGCCGGAAGAAAAAAGAATTGCCGCGCGGAATCGGCGAGGAAGACAGGAAAAAATTCTCGAAGGCCAGTTCCTATATGGTGCGGCTGGATGACCTGGTCGCTTGCTACAAATGCCGCAAGCGTTTCGAGTTGACCGGACAGTCCACGGTCCTAATCAACGATAATCTCGGCGATCCCAACGCCGACCCGGAAAACTTCGGCAACCGCTGATTTCTATTCGAATCTCCAACTTCTAATCTACAAGCGCTAAATCTCAGGATACATCTCAAAGAAAGCTTCGATGGACTGGCGAAAGGTGTTCTCAATCTCTTCCTTGCTGCCTTCAATCAGGTGCATGGTCACGCGCGCCGAGCGGCCATTCTTCAGTACCACTGTCGCGTCCTTCACCTCGCCAAGCTCTTCCTCGGGCAGCAGTCTCATCCCGTAAATCAACGCCAGCTTCGCCATGCGATTCTCCTAAGTGTCGCTCAAGCGTAGCCCTCGTTTTCCCGCTGGTCAAACCCTGGCGAATTGATGAGTAGGTGGGGTTATACTCAGACATCCGAGAGCGTTGCTTATTGCATCGCATCAAGCGCTGCGGAGGGTTGCCATGAGAGAGAAACTACCGCGAGGGCTTCGGCAAAACTTGTGTCAAACCCTGTGTTTGATCGCAAGCATGCTGGCAATTGTCGCATCCTGCGCGGCTCAGCAACCCGACGGGCCGCAGTAAGGATCATGGTTCCTTCGGGAACGCGTGTTGGCGTCGTGCTTCAGAATGGTATCTCCACGCGCAGCGCCAAAGCCGGCGACTCCGTCTATCTTCAGACATCTTTTCCGATTACCGCGAACAACCGCATTGTGATCCCCGTAGGTTCCTATCTTCGCGGTGAACTGCTGGAAGCCAAGCGCCCCGGACGAATCAAGGGTCGGGGCGAATTTCGGATGCGCCTCGATACGTTGATCCTTCCGAACGGCTACACGGTTGATCTGCGGGCCGCCCCGCGCAGCGCGGATTCCGGCGGCAAGGAGACTATGGATTCGGAAGGCAAAGTTACCGGTGGGGGCAACAAAGGCCAGAAGGTGGGAACGGTGGTATCAACAACCGCCACGGGGGCGGGGATCGGGGCAATCGCCACCCGCACCCCCAAAGGCGCTGGCATTGGCGCGGGAATCGGCGCGGCGGCCGGTCTTGCTGCCGTTCTGCTCACCCGCGGACCGGAAGCCGAGCTTCCGCGCGGCTCAGCCATGGACGTGGTCCTCGAACACGACCTATCGCTGGACGCCAGCCAGATTCAATT
>QIAL01000268.1 GCA_003225535.1 Acidobacteriota bacterium
TGAAACCAGGTCCTCATCGATCCGCAGATGATCGATTCCGCCATTCTGCGAAGCGGCAGTAACCATCGATTGAAACGCGTCCACCAGTTCGCTCCGCGCGCTGTAATTGAGCGCCAGCGTTAGGACCATCCCAGAGTTTCGTGCGGTAGCTTCTCGGGCCCAGGCCATACGCTCCTGCACGTCTCCCGGCAACTCATGCTGGCGCCCGATATATTCCAGCCGGATATTGTTCTTGTTCAGCGTAGGAACTTCGGCCTTCAGATAACGGCTGAGCAGCGACATGAGGAAGCTGACTTCGCCGACCGGACGCTTTTTCCAGTTTTCTTCCGAGAACGCATAAAGCGTGAGCGCCGGAAGGTGAATTCGCGCCGCCGTCTCCACGGTCGACCGCACAGCCGCTACCCCGGCGCGGTGTCCGGCCACACGCGGCATATGCCGCCGCCGAGCCCAGCGCCCGTTTCCGTCCATGATGATGGCGATGTGCCTGGGGAGCCTTGCGGGATCCAGATGCCGGTAAACTTCCGCTTCCTTGCGGTCCAGGCCCTGAGGCACTTTGTCGTGCAAAGTGGTCACAAGTTAGAGGCTACCACAGCAGGGAAGGGGATGCAATGACGGGAAGCATGCGTAATTGTGTGGCGCGGGCGCTCCCGCCCGCGAAGGTTTGCGCAATACAGGACCTGTCAGTAAGGTCCACTGGAGGAAAACAGATCATGTGGAGACAGCCGCCATCGGCTGTCCGGGAGCGAAGCTCCCGCTTGGTTAGAGGCCGTCGCGGGCGGGAGCACCCGCGCCACACAAAATCTACCGCGCTTCCTCCGGCACCACTTTCAACACCAGCTTCTCGGTCCACCGCAGCACCGTCAGCGAGCAGCTCACGCCGACGCGCACTTCCGTCAGCAGGCGATGCAGATCATCCACTCCAGCAACAGGCTGGCCTTCCAGCGCCACAATGACATCGCCTTCCCGCAGCCCCGCCCGCTTCGCCGGGCTGTTGTCTTCAACCGACTGAACGAGTGCTCCCGTCTCTTTCGGCAGATCGTAGAACCGAACGATCCGTCGGTGCAGCGGCACCGTTTGACCGGAAATCCCTACAAAGCTGCGCCGAATCCTCCCATCACGCAGCAAGCGGCTGGCAACAAATTTCGCCGTATTGATCCCGATCGCGAAACATATTCCCTGCGCCGGAAGGATCGTCGCCGTATTCACCCCGATCACATGTCCCGCAGAGTCCACCAGCGGCCCCCCCGAATTGCCCGGATTCAGCGCCGCATCCGTCTGGATCACGTCGTCAATCAGCCGTCCGGAGTACGAACGCAGCGACCGTCCCAGGGCGCTCACCACGCCTGCCGTGACCGTCGACTGAAATCCATACGGTGCGCCAATCGCAATGGCAATCTGCCCCACTCGCAGCTTCTGGGAATCCCCCAACTCCGCCGCGACCGGCCCCGGTTCGTCGAATTGCGGCCGTTCCAGCCGGATGACCGCGAGATCGCTTGCCGGATCCTCTCCAATGAGCGTCGCCGGCATCCGCCGGCCGTCCGCCAAAGTGACTGCAATTCGCGCAGCATCATGCACCACATGGCTGTTCGTGAGGATCAGGCCGTCAGGCGTGAAGACAAATCCCGAACCTCCGCCTTGCCTCTCGCGTGGTTCACCGGATCGCGTCCGTCCGGCTTTCTGATGCACTTCAATGTGCGCTACCGAAGGACTCACGCGCTCGACCGCCCCGGTCACCGCAAGCGAATAAGCATCGAGCAAAGCTCCGTCGTTGACTGGCCGCGAAAGTGGTTCGCCGCGCGACTCACTACTCCATGGCTTTGCCTCGGTGGCGTCGCCGCCAGTGGCAGGTAAATCCAAGAGACTAGCAACTCCAACATCTGTGTTCATGCTGGATAGATGTCCGTCGATTTACTTTGGATTCACACGACAGCTCAAACAGGGCGAAGCCAATTACAGCCATCCACCTTCGCACGCCCAGGCGTCAGGCTGATTGCGTAAGTCCCAACATCTTCAGTCGCATGGAATCAAACAAGCTCTCCGGCAGGATTTTCGGCAGCGATGCCAGCAGCCGGGCATGTTTTCCCACCCGGTACCGGATTCGAGGACGACTGGAGGTCAATGCGCGATGTACGGTGGTGGCGACCACCTCCGGCGAACTGCCATTTTTTTCCATCTCAAACCCACGCCGGCCCACACTGCGGATCATTTCTCCATATCGCTGCTGAGCCTCGGCAGGCAGGCGACTGATAACCTCCTCCAGATTTCCCAATGTTTTATCCACCGCCGGAGTTGAAATCGACCCGGGTTCCACCGCGATCACACGAACTCCAAACGGACGGAGTTCTAACCGCAGCGTGTCGCTCAGCATGGCGAATGCGGACTTACTCGAGTTCAGCAATCCTCCAAACGGTATCGCAAGATTGACCCCAACTGTCGTGATGTTCACGATCCGCCCCCGTTTCTTTCTCAGCAGTGCGGAGAAGGCTTGAATCGTAGCCAGTTGGCCAAAGAAATTTACCTCGAAGATCTCTCGCACGTCGGCCATCGGAGCATATTCAATCGGTCTCACCATGCCGATGCCCGCAACGTTGACCAGCCCATCCAATCCGCTTCCGTCGAGTTGTGAAGCAACTTCTTCGGCAGCCGCGGAGACTGTCGAGGCATCTTGCACATCCATAATTACGGGATAGACGTTTTCACTACGCAGCCGATCCCGATCGCTCGCCTTCCGCACCGTCGCGAACACAAGCCACCCCGCGCTGCTCATCAGTGAGAGGCACGCGCGGCCGATTCCACTGGACGCTCCAGTGATCACAACTGTTTTTCGCTTCTCCGACATCCGGCACTCCTGACTAAGAAATAGTCGCTACGCTTTTGATGAATGCCTCAATCGCAAAGACGCGACGAAACCAGAAAAAAGCCGGAACCATTGCTGGTCCCGGCCTCTTTTGTTGGCTGGTTGCCCGGATAAAATCTAGGTTTCAAGGCGGCAAGGTTTCAAAGTTTCCATGTAAAAACCAAACTCCAAAGCTTGAAGCCTTGAAACTCTGAAACGTCCAACCTTCGAAACCTCGAATCTTGGAAACTCGAAACCTGCTTCTAAGCGCTTCTCCTCGGCCTCACCGTCAAGTCCCGCACCTGCGTCAGGATGCTCGACATCTGCATCCCGTTGAGTTGCGAAACAAAGGGCAAGATTTCGGCAATAAACTGATCTTTCATCAGTTCGCTGACTTCTTCCTGGCGGCTGCGTTCACCGCCGCTGAGCAGTTCGGGCACAGTAACCTCCAGTGCACGCGCGAGCCGTTCCAGGGACGACAGCGTAGGCGTGGCCTTCTCGTTTTCGATTTTCGACACGTAGGTACGCGGCACGGCCATACGTCCGGCCAGTTGCCGCTGGCTAAGTCCGCTGCGCAGTCGCAGCGAACGGATTGACGTCGCCAGGTTCAAATGTCCGCGGCCGTTGGTCGGCACCGGCATCATGACCGGCGGCGCGACCATAATCGGTTCAGGCTCTGGTTCCTCGTCCAGGGACGAGTGACAGCGCCGGCAATTGTTATTGGATGTGCGGAACTGAACTAACAGGCAATGATCGCAACGAACGACTTCCCGTGAATCCACCGGGGCAAGAGTCGTAGCCATCGGGTTGTGGGAGTGCCAGAGCGGGCCCTCCTTACAGCCTAAACCACAGAGCAGGAATGACTTGGGGGAGATTCCTGCGGGCAGTCTCAATTTGAGGCAGAGGGCCTGTGGAAGTCAAGGGAAAAATGCACAAAAGACGCGGCAGTTCGACGAAGAGAGCAGGAAATGGACTGGCAAAACCTTAAGATTACTGGTCATTCGGATGGGATTCGCAGAAATCCACGGAGATGTTTACTATCTTGATTCCCGCGCCGCCACCCGCGTTCACTTGAACATGGGATGCGGAACGAACGCCGGCGCAGTCTCCATTTCGCCTCTTAGTATCTCAGCAGGCTTGTAGGTATACTCCTCGCCGCAGGCATCACAACGCACACTAACTTGTTGAGTCAGCATGGGAAGAGGCGAGAAGGCGTCGGTTTCCGCCAGCACAATCTGGTGAGAGTACGAAGTGTTACCTTTGTGGTGAAATCGATGATTTTTGCAGAGAACAACCCAGAAATATTCTCGGTCGTCGTACATTGTTTGTCCCTCCAAGCCCCCAAAACCTGGAGAATTGCGCTGCGATAGTATGCTGCACAGAGGTCGTAGGAGTTGTAATTAGTCTGTAAAGAAGTTGTCAAGAAGGGAAACCACAAACAAGAAACTCTTAAGTGCAGGTACCCGGAACATGAATGAAATCACGCGAGAAGCAGCCTGGAATCTGCTGACCGAGTTCACCCAATCTGAAAGTCTACGGAAGCACGCGCTGGCGGTCGAAGCCTGCATGCGCGCTTGCTCCAGGAAGTACGGCGATGGATCGCCAGAGGCCGAGAACCTGTGGGGAATCGTCGGCCTGATCCATGACTTCGACTACGAACGCTGGCCGAGCCT
>QIAL01000267.1 GCA_003225535.1 Acidobacteriota bacterium
AGTCTCACTGAGCGTATTTCTCCTCTGTGTACCTCGGTGGTTATTCTTTTACGACTTTGGTCGCCGCGTGTGCGTCGTAGTGGTTCAGCCCGCCGTATCGCCGCTCGCGTTTTTGATACTCTGCAATCCCCTCGATCAGATGCACGCCTCGAAAGTCCGGCCACAAGGTAGGTGTGACATAGATCTCGGCATAAGCTAGCTGCCAGAGCAGGAAGTTGCTCAGCCGCATCTC
>QIAL01001014.1:0-757 GCA_003225535.1 Acidobacteriota bacterium
TCTGTGCGGGGGGCGATCAGCCATGGTCGTCCCTACCGCGACAGTTACAGCTACACGGGTCAGAACTGTCGAGAGCCTCGGGGTGGAACTCCCCGGGGCTACTCACCCAGATGGAGGTTCCAGTAATTGCGGGTCTGCACCGTGCTTAGTGGTAAGAAATCGCTCGATATTCCGCACTGAGGATTTCCAGAGCGGAGGGTTGATGTCTTCACGAAAGTTGAAGACTATCTCGTCTTCTACTCGCTTTGTCCAGTTATTGTGCGAATCGTATTCATAGGCGTAGAGATAGTGCGTTGAAACACTTCCGTCATGGTTGTACACGATTCGCTCCTTCTCATTGCCACGAGAATCGTACTTGTACGCGTAACGTCCGTGGCCCCGGGAAAGGGAAAGCAGGGTTCCCGGCGGCTCGGTGACAAGCATTTCGGTTATGCGGTCTTGTTCGTCGTAAGAGTAGGTGGTGCGCGTGTTACCAAAGACCTCTACAGATAGCCGCCCTCTGGAGTCGTAAGTTTTCTCCCTACCTCCGGCGATCTCTTTTATCAATTGTCCAGAATCGTTATAGGTGTAGACAGTCTTGAATTGTTGTGGAGCACTCCCGGCCACTTCGGGTGACCCACTGCTCTTCGGAGATACAACGCGCAAAAGACCTGACGTTGGTTGCGGCGGATTATACGAATCTTCAAGAGTGTTACCTTCGCGCAAGTACGACAGAACGATTGATTGCTTCTCGACAATCGAGCCATCGGGCCCGAAC
>QIAL01001014.1:769-1866 GCA_003225535.1 Acidobacteriota bacterium
AAAGTTCCTCGCTCTTTTTCCCGGCCGAATCATAAACGTAATGCTTCCTGCCAGCGGGCGAGCCGTCCCGATTGAAGTGGTCCTCCTCGGAATGGCGACCGTTCGCGTCATGGTACACGCTGCGAAACGGCCCCTGGTCCCCTTCCCGTTCGGAACTCGCGTCTGCAACGAGCCTGCCGTTTTCGTCGAACTCCTCTTCTGCCGCGAGAAATCGGCCGTTACCAAATTGGCTAGTCGTGTCTTCAATGAGTTCTTTTTGTCCGTTACTGGATTCACGGTAAAGCTTCCGCGAAAGAATCTCCGTTTCCGTGCTTACCTTATGGACAGGTCCCAAGTACCCTGCCTTTTGTCTGTCGGATGGTCGAGGACTCGGAGGCATGTCCTGTTGAAAAATCGATAGCAAAAACAGCACCGAACTGAGGACTCCGAGGATTTCATGTAACATCGTCATTTGTAAACCAGGTGCATGCCCATAGTACCAAATTGCCCGCAAGGTCTGGTAAACGCAGCGCTTACAGGACACTGACGTAAAAACTTGAGGGCACAATTGGGCACAGTAGCGGATCTCGGGGCTCAAATAGCATCAAAGGCGAATAAAAGCCGAGAAAATACAATTTGGACGCACTGCTTTTCATACCGAAGACCTGAACTAAAGCCCGGTACCGGATCGGACACATCCGTCCGTTTGGAAAATCGCTGCTACAAATGTCTATATGCAAAGATTAAGGCGCCGATTTACTTAGGGGGAGACCATGAAATCGGACTATCTTGAACAACTAAAATCTGATATCGCAGCACGCTTCGAAAGGGATCTTGGCAAACCAAGGGCTAAACCCGCAGTGAAGCCAACCATGGAAGAGGACACGGCGTTCGAACAGCAGAAACAGGATCATTTCGCTAGGCTCCTGATGGCGGAGGCTGTGCGTCAGCTTAAGTAGGTGAACCATTTGCCTATAGGCTGCCCTGGCGACGACTTTCGGGGTATCGCAAAGCGGTAGGTCTATTTGAAAGTCGCGAAGAGCGCATTCGTTCGCCAATCAGCAACACCCAGAGCGTGCCGCCGGATTCTCGAAAGACTTACGGCCTTCCAAGAACGG
>QIAL01001015.1 GCA_003225535.1 Acidobacteriota bacterium
CGCAACTAGTGAACGTCATAGCGCCCATGGCCACGAATTCGGATGGTTTATTGCGCCATACTATTTTTTATCCCTACAAGTGGGCGTTGCAGTTCGCCCGTGGCGCTGCCTTGAATCTCCTGGTCGAATCTCCCACGTATGATGTCCCCGAGATGGGCCACGTGCCCTACGTGGATGTCGCGGCGACTTTTGACGAACAAATGCGAAAAGTCTCTCTCTTCGTTTTCAATCGTGATCTTTCGAAGGCTCGCGAGGTGGAGCTCGTCTGGGAAGATAATGCGCCTTCCCGCGCGGTGGACGCGATGACCTTGACAGGCGACGACCTCAAGGCATTCAACAGTTTTGAGGCTCCACAACGCGTGGCCCCTCGGCCGTTCGAAAAACCTGTGACCAATGGGTCGCGAACGCGGTTCGAGGCTCCGCCGCGTTCCTACTCAGTGATTCAGTGGTCGCTTTAAACGGCAGGAGGGACAACCATTCCTTCAGAACCTCCAGTTTTGTGTCTAGGGAGACGCGACAATGAACTATCGGCCGCTCGGCCACACAGGCTGGAAAGTTTCAGAAGTCAGCTTTGGGGCTTGGGCCATCGGCGGCTCGTGGGGTCATGTTTCCGATGAGGATGCAGCCGCGGCCCTCCAAAAAGCCGTGGAGTGCGGTGTCAATTTTTTCGATACCGCGGATGTCTATGGCGACGGCCGCAGCGAGCGACTGATCGCGCAGTTCAGGAATAGTTGTAAACAGGAAATCATCGTTGCCACCAAAGCGGGGCGGCGCCTGCCTCACCAAATTGTCGAAGGATATACCAGCGAGAATCTTACTTCGTGGGTGGAGGACAGTCTGCGGAATCTCTCCGTCGAGTCCCTCGACCTATTGCAGCTTCACTGTCCCCCCACAGAACTTTACAGTCGCTCGGAGGTCTTTGGGATATTAGATGATTTGGTAAAGGCCGGGAAGATTTGCTATTACGGTGTCAGTGTCGAGAAGGGGGAAGAAGCGCTAAAGGCCATTGAGTTCCCCCATGTCCACACCGTGCAAATCATCTTCAACTGTTTCCGTCAGCGGCCCGCCGAGTTTTTCTTCTCGGAAGCAAAGCGGAAGAAAGTCGGAATTCTCGCTCGCGTTCCGCTCGCTAGCGGCCTGCTGACGGGCAAGCTGAACCAACACTCGACTTTCCCTGCTGATGACCATCGCCATTTTAATCGCTTGGGACAAGCTTTTGACGTGGGCGAAACGTTTTCCGGAGTGGACTACGACGCCGGACTTGCGGTCGTGGCAGAGATCCGCGAACTGTTGCCGCCCGGGATGTCCATGTGCCAGCTTGCGCTGCGTTGGATTCTGATGTCCGATGCGGTGAGCTGCGCAATCCCCGGCGCGAAGCGCCCCGAACAAGTAGCTGACAATTGCGCTGCTTCCGATTGGCCGTCTCTGAGCACCGAAACCAGCCTCTCGACAAAGTCGACTTGGAACCTATTGTGCTAGATCCCTCTCGGCCTTCACGGCCCTCTTCCTGACAGCAGCCCTGTGTTGGTGTCAGCGGACTCCACATGCTGTGAGTATTCGTATTTTCGTCGATCAGCCGGAGGGGTCCTTCGCGCCCGTCTGGGACTATTTCGGCTACGACGAGCCGAACTACACCTACGCGCCAAACGGACAAAAACTGCTCGGCGAACTGGCCGCGCTAAGTCCCGTGCC
>QIAL01000269.1 GCA_003225535.1 Acidobacteriota bacterium
ATCTGGATAAACGCATACGAGAAGAAACCGGGCTGCCGGTTTCCATCGCCGACGATCCACTGTGCAGCGTTGTGCTCGGCACCGGCAAGATGCTGAGCGACTTCAAGCTATTGCGAAAGATATCAATCGAATAGAAACAGGGGTCACGGGCCAGCGGTCAGAGGCCGAAAATTCCTACTGACCCCTGCCATCTGATCCCTGGCCCCTGGTGTTATGGAATCCTTCCTCGGCCGCTATCGTAATCTGATCATCCTCGTGGGGGTGTTGTTTCTGCAGGTGCTTGGGCTTGCGGTGCAGGTTAAGACCGGAGCGAACGAGGACAAGGATACGCGCCTGATCCGCATGTGGGCGCTCGGCGCGATTACTCCGTTTGAACGGGCGCTGGTCTGGGTGCAGAACTCCACCGGCAACGTGTGGCACAACTACTTCTACCTGCGCGGAGTGCGCGCAGAAAATCGCCAACTAAAAGAGCAAATCGAGCAGATGCGGGTGGAGCAAGTCCGGCTCACCGAGGATGCGGCACAGGCGCGGCGTCTCCAAACGCTCCTCGCCTTCAAGGAACAATTCATCTCCAAAACCGTGGCGGCGCAGGTGATTGGTACCAGCGGCAGTGATCTCTCGCGCATCGTCACCCTCGATAAGGGCGAGAACGCCGGGATCAGGCGCGACATGGCGGTCATTACCGCCGATGGAATCGTGGGTAAGGTTTTGCTCGTATCTGCGAACCTGGCGCAGGTCCTGCTGATCAGCGATCAAAGCAGCGGCGTCGGGGCGATCCTCGATAAGTCTCGGCTGCAAGGCGTGCTGCGCGGGACTGCCAATGGCGAAGTCGCGCTCGAACGCGTGATGAGCGACGAGCAGGTGCAGCCCGGCGAAACCGTATTGACCAGCGGCGGTGATCAGATATTCCCTAAAGGACTACCGGTTGGGACTGTGACCAGGGTTGGGAAGGGCAAGGACCTGTTTTTGAGTATTAGCATCAAGCCAGCGGCCAACTTGAGCAGGCTTGAGGAAGTGCTGGTGTTGACCGAGAAGCAGGAGCGGGAGTCGGTTGCGGAGGACCATGTGCGGGTTCGCGCAGCGGATATCCTTGCGCAACGGTTGCCCTCGGTTCCGGACAAGCCTGCGACTGTCGGCACTCCCACAGGAGTTGCTCAGGGAGCCTCGGAGGCGTCCGCTGGGGCCAATACCGCAACCAAGCCTGCAGGCGCGCCTGGCACCAATGCTGCTGGCTCGGTGAAGAGCGCGTCTGGGAATACTCCTGCGAAATTGCCTGTCCAACCGGGGAAGACAGCCGTTCAAACGTCAGCTGCCCAGAAGTCTAAGCCGGTGAACAAGCCCTCGACCGAACCCAAGCCGGAAGGAACCCCGGCCCAGCCCGCGCCCCCCCAACCCTCGATCGTCGAGCAGAAGCCAGCCCCGGTCCCTGCTCAACCCGATACTCCGCCACCCGCACAGGACAACAGCCCACAATAGCGTGCCCATTACTTACACATCCGGGGAGCAGGTTGAGGTTTACCGGTTCAGTCTGCCGGTCACGATCGGAGTCCCGCTCGTGGCTCTCATTGTGCAGGCGTATGTGCCCAAATACTTTCCCAGTTTTGCCGTTTACGTGGACCTGCCACTCCTGGTGACGATCTTCTTCGCTATGGCTCGTCGTAATCCGGTTGCCGGACTATTCACCGGCGCCATCATTGGCTTGGTCCAGGACATGCTCGGATCCAGGGAGATCGGCATCTACGGGATTGCCAAGACGGTTGTTGGCTATGGAGCGTCATCGCTGGGCGTGAAGCTCGACGTTGAAAACGCTGGGGCACGTCTTCTCGTAACCTTAGGTTTTTACCTGGTGCATTCGGCCGTGTACTTCACAGTCGCGCGCGGGCTGGTCAACTCGACCCAGCACTGGAGTTGGGCGCACGGTGTTCTTGCCGGGCTGGTCAACGCGTTTCTGGGCGTGATTCTGTACTTCGTGCTGGATCGGTTTAAGCAGCGGACGTGAAAACCAGTACTCCCGTTCTCAGTTGTCAGATCTCAGTGCAGTACGCGCCAATCCGCGGAAAAGCTACTGTGACTTACGTTACTACTCTGGCCTAAGGAATTTGGACCGGATGGGTTTAGAATTAAGCTACAGCCTGCTAGCCCAGTTTCCAATCCCGCTTGCCGAAGCGTCGTCAATGCCGCGACTGAGAACTGAGAACTGAGAACTGATGTTTGGCCGTGACGAAAAAGTTTCTGCGCTTCGCCTGACGGCATCGCAGTACCTCATTCTCGGTATCTTCCTGATTCTGGCGTACGGATTGTGGCGCCTGCAGGTGATGCAGAGTGATTACTATTCGCTCGCTGCCGAACGCAATCATACTCGCAACGTGCCTGTGCTAGCGCCTCGTGGCAAAATCCTCGACCGCGAAGGGCGCATCATCGTTGATAACTATCCTTCGTTCTCTGCATTGCTGCTGCGCGATTCCTCGCGCGATTTGAATGGCGACGCAGATCTGATTGCGCAGGGACTGCATCTGAATGCCGATGAAGTGCGGACGCGCATCAAGCGCTTTGCGTCGATGCCGCAATACCAGCCCATCTTTCTCAAGGAAGACATCACTCCCGACGAACTGCAGTTTATCGAGGCGCATCGCAACGAACTGCCGGAACTCGACACCATCATGGCGCACCGCCGCCTGTATCCCCGCAACGGATTCATGGCGCACCTGGTCGGCTACGTGGGCGAAGTCAGCGAAGACATGCTGAACCAGCCGGCATTTGAGCTGTATAACCCGGGCGACGTGGTGGGCATTTCGGGAGTGGAACGGCAGTACAACACGCTGCTCATGGGCAAGAATGGCTCGCGCCAGGCACTGGTCGACAGCCACGGTCGAGAGGTTGGGCGCCTCGGGGAAACCGAAGCCGTGCCCGGCAAGCAACTCAAGCTGACAATCGATCTCGATCTGCAGATTGCGGCCGAAGAAGCGCTGGCGGGTAAGAACGGAGCCGTCGTTGCGATGGATCCGCACACGGGCGAAATTCTGGCCATGGTGAGCGGGCCAACGTTCGATCCGAATGATTTTGCCGTACGCGTATCGCGCGATGAGTGGAACAAATTGGTAAACGATCCCGACAAGCCGCTGCTGAACAAGGCGATTCAGGCGCAGCTCGCGCCAGGGTCAACCTTCAAGATCATCATGTCGGTGGCCGGCTGGCAGGAACACATTGCCCAGGATCTTCATGTGAACTGCACCGGAGGTGCGGAGTTTTACGGACGCCGCTTTGGATGTTGGGTCAAAGGTGGGCACGGCGCAGTCACTCTGGAAAAGGCGATCTATCAATCGTGCGATGTGTTCTTTTACACCCTGGCGAACAAGCTTGGCATAGACCGGATTGCAAAATACGCGACAGATTTTGGACTGGGGCAGAAGACTGGGATCGACCTGCCAAACGAAGTCAACGGCGTGATGCCTTCGGAGGAATGGAAGATCCGGAATTTCAAGCAGAAGTGGTTCGCGGGCGAAACGATTTCGGTCGGTATCGGGCAGGGTGCGGTGGCCATCACGCCGGTGCAATTGCTGCGTGCGATTAGTGCGATTTCCATGGGCGGTAGGATGGTTGTGCCGCATGTAATCAATCCCACGGAAATGCCACCTGGTTATGTGGAGGCAGGGCACTACACGGAAGTGAAGAGCGTGCCCCTGGATCCGAATGGATGGAACTTCGTCACCGACGCCATGTCCCGCGTGTTGTTGCCGGAGGGAACGGCTCCATCCGCGCATGTTCCCGGGATCGATATTGCCGGCAAGACAGGATCGGCACAGATCGTTTCGCTGACGACTCGCGCAAAGTTCAAGAATAGCGATGCGTTGGCTCAGAACGGGTGGTTCGTGGGATTCACGCCGAGACGCAATCCCGACATCGTGGTTTGCGTACTGTTCCAAGGCGGCGAGCACGGCAGACTGGCGGCACGGTTGGCGACGCAGGTAATCAAGGCTTACGTCGACAAGCAGAAAAGAACGCCGCAGAAGATGGTGGAGAAGCCGAATGCACCGGGAACGGTGGATATCGGTGGGCTGTGGAGCGCGCCGGATGATGACGGAGACAAGGACGGCTTGCAGGCGGGACGGTTTGCGATTGACCTGCCGAAGAAGCGCCCTGTGCTGGCGACTGCGGCGCCGGGAATGAACTAGTCGCGAATTACCGGGAGAAGTGGACGAAGGGATCTTACGACGGCTGACGTCGGCGGAGAATGATCGAGGTTGCGGGCACAATGGAGGCAGATTTGGTGATCTTGTTTGCCGCAGAGATGCTGTCTGCTTTCGTACGGTCCCTCGCACCGCCTTCGCCGCTGCTCAGGATGACAGCGCGGTTGCTGGGAACTGAGAACTGGCAACTGAGAACTGAGAACTGATTTTCGATGTCACGTTACGTTTCATATCGCGATTTCGACTGGCTGCTTCTGGGCTTTGTGCTCCTGATCTGCGGACTAGGAGTCATGGAGATACAGAGCGCCACCGTACACACCAAATTCGCCGGGTCGCACATCAAGCAGATCTACTGGATTCTGGCCGGAGTTGGGATGATGTTCCTGATGAGCCTGGTCAACTACCAGGCGCTCCTGGACCAGATTCACTGGTTCTACATTGCCTCGATCGCTTCTCTCATCGCGGTGCTTCTATTCGGAACCAAGGCTCTAGGGGCGAAGCGCTGGATCAAAATGCCGGGCGGCAACCACTTCCAGCCGTCGGAGTGGGTCAAACTGGTTCTGATCCTCGCCATCGCCAAATTCTTTGCCGAGATGCGCCAGCGAGAACTCTCCTGGGGAGATTTCTTTAAGGCAGGAGCCATCGTCGGCGTTCCGATGCTGCTGGTTTTGAGGCAACCGGATCTGGGTACGGCGCTGACCTACCTCCCCATTGCGGCGATGGGCATGTTTCTCGGTGGGATGCAGTGGAAACAGGGGCTGGCCCGGTCCATGTCTTGAAGGGCTATCAGAAACAGCGGTTGACCAGCTATCAGGATCCCGATTCAGATCCGCAGGGAGCTGGGTATCAAGTTAAGCAATCCATGATCGCAGTGGGTTCAGGGGGCATCTGGGGCGGGAAAGGCACGCAAACACACGGTGCATTCCTGCCAGTGCCCCAGACGGACTTTATTTTTGCGGCTTTTTCCGAGGAACACGGGTTCGTAGGCGCTCTCGCGGTTCTGCTGTTATACTTCATTGTGCTGATGCGTTTGACCCAGAACGCGCAAACAGCGCCCGACCGCGCTGGCACGTTTGTGGTGATGGGTGTGGTAGCTGTGCTTAGCTTCCATATCCTGGTCAATGTCGGCATGGTGGTCGGCTTTATGCCGGTCACTGGAATACCCCTTCCGTTAATGAGTTACGGTGGGTCTTCCGTGTTGTTTATGTTCCTGGCGCTGGGGATGGTCATGAACGTTCGTATGCGCCGCTTTGTGAACTAAGCCAACGGACCGGGTGAGCCGGTCGGGCAAACGTCGGGAACAACGACTTGCGAAACAGGGAAGACGGTAGGGTGCAGTTGCTGCGCTTCGTCCGGTGCAATCCGGAATCGCAGCCCAAAAACATCGATCGCCTTCGCGTAAAGAGGGCATTTCACCGGCCAGTCAGCAGTCAAGGCCGGGCAGGATTGAGCGGTTAGCCGGGGAGGGAACGGCCCCCCGACCGAAATGGTCTGAGAGTGCGGTCACAACTCCGGCGGAAATTTAAGCGATACGTGCAAAAGATTTCCCAGTTTTTGCAGCGGACCCAGCTAGAAGATAGTCCTTCCAGCTTACGCCGTCCCCTATCCGGGGCAGCTTCGCACCTCTCAATCCTCCCGCGTCCTTTCTGACGCATCCGGTGAACCCCGCACGGCTTCCTCGATGAATCCGGCGGGACCGGAGTGTTGCATGAATAAAGAATTGTTTGTCTCTTCGACTCCTCACGAAACTAAAGTGGGGCTGGTTGAGGATGATCTGCTCGCGGAAATCTATCTTGAGCGCGAGAACGAATACACCTTAGCGGGATCCATCTACAAAGGGCGTGTCACCCGTGTGCTGCCCGGCATGCAGTCGGCGTTTGTCGACATCGGGCTGGAGCGCGATGCGTTCCTCTACGTCTCCGATTTCATGGAGTTGGAGGAGCACGACGACGATTTAACTGACGTTGTTCCTGCCAATCGCGGAGTTCCTGATCTCCGTCCGCAGCCGGCGAAGCAGGAGGCCGCACCCAACCGGGAATCCGCAGAACCCGTCAGCATAGAGGAGACCGAGGCCGCGTCCGATGAGGGCGATGAATCCAGTGATGGCGATTCCGAGGTTAGCGCGGCGGCAACGTCGGGCACTGGAACCGCAGAGCCTGGAAATGGCAGCGAATCTGGCCGCGAGCGTGGCGGATGGCGTGGACGCCGTCGCCGGCGTGGAGGCCGTCGGGAACGCGGATTCGAACGAGGTAGTGAACGCCCTGAGCGTGCTCCTGAGCCTCGATTCTCGCGCCCCGTAGACGCCGCACCTTCGCGGCCTGCCGGGCCGCCCGCCGGATATACACCGATTTTGCTGCCCGGAGAGTCGATTTCGAAGTACCAGCGGTTTGCTCAGCAGGCGCCAAGTCCTGAAATCCCGTCGAGTGCGAGTACCGGAGAGAGTGCCCGACCCTCAACACAGCATCCGGCCGCTGTGGCCGCAACTTTCCCTGAGGATGAGCCGATCTTTGCAGCTGGAGAGGCAAGTTCCGAGCCATTACACGAGGAGCACGATGATGTTTCGCAGGTGGCCGAAGAAACTGTCGAGTCGGCGGCAACTTCAACGAACTGGAGTCGGAAATTCCGCCGATCGGAAGAGATGAGTGCTCCTGCTCCGGCTTGGAGTTCCGAGTCCGCCGCACCGGTTGAAGCGGAGCTGGAGAGCGAGGACGTCGAGAAGCAATCAGCGGCAGAGGAAGAGAAGGATCACCTCCTGATTCCGCTGGCAGAGGAGATCAATCCGCCTGCCCATTCAGCCCGCGACGAGCAGACTCCCGTTTTTGCCGCTCCGGGAACGATGGAGGAGGAGACGATCGACGAGGAAGAGGCGGACACGATTCATTACCAGTCTTCTTCCGATGAGGGCTACGAAGAATTTGAGGAGGAAACACGAGCTGCGAACCAGATGAACGGTGATGCCCGGGAGGCAGTGACGGAAATCCACATGGCTTCGTTGGCGGAGTCGGGCGTTGTGCAGCCTGCGGAGGCGGCTCCTGCGGAAGGTGAAGAAGACAGCGAGGAAATAGAGTTGGAGGAAGCGCAGGCCCAGGCCGAGGCGCTGCTCGATGCGGAAGCTCGCGGCAATGGTACGGTCGATGCCAGGGCTGAAGTTCGAGCGCCAGCCGCGACCGCTGGGTACACGCAGCGGACGCAGCGTCCGCGCTTTGAACGTCCAGGATACGAACGTCGAGGTGGTGATCGTGGCCGCCGTGGTGGTGGAGGAGGAGGACGTCGTTTCCGACGCCGCGAATCGGCGCCCGTTCCGTTGATCAGCGACCTTCTGAAAGAAGGGCAGGAGATTCTGGTTCAGATTGCCAAGGAGCCCATCGGAAAAAAAGGCGCACGCATCACCAGTCATATCGCGCTGCCCGGGCGATTCCTGGTCTACATGCCGACCGTGAACCATACCGGTGTGTCTCGGAAAATTTCTTCTGAAGAAGAGCGCCAGCGGCTGAAGCGGATCATTCTGAGTGAACGTGAGAATGGACACGGCGGATTCATCGTTCGTACTGCCGCGCAGAGCGCGACGGAAGACGAACTGCGCGCCGATATCCGGTTCTTAAAGGGTCTGTGGCAGGACATCAAGAATCGGGCTGAGAGTTCCAAGCCACCGGCGCTGATCTATCACGATCTCAACGTTGTCGAGCGCGTGCTGCGCGACCAGGTGACGTCCGATTTCAACGTAATCTGGGTTGACACCGAAGCTGAATACGAGCGCATTCTCCGCTTCTTCAATCGCTTCCAGCCTGGAATGGTCAAGCGTGTCAAGCTCTACACCAAAGAGACGCCGCTGTTCGAGCAGTTCGGCCTGCAGGAAGAAATGAATAAGGCGCTCAAGTCGAAAGTCTGGCTGAAGAGCGGCGGCTACATCGTCATCAACCAGACCGAAGCGCTGGTCGCGATCGACATCAATACGGGCAAGTACGTCGGCAAGACGCAGCGACTGGAAGACACGATCGTTAAGACGAACGTAGATGCCATCAAGGAGATCGTCCGCCAGATCCGGCTGCGCGATCTGGGCGGTATTATCATCATCGACTTCATCGATATGGATGAGCGCCGCAACCGCCAGCGCGTGATGCAGGCTCTGGAAGAGGAACTGCGCCACGACCGTGCGCCATCGAAAACACTGCAGTTTAACGATTTCGGCTTGGTGGCGATCACGCGCAAGCGCGTGAAACAGTCGCTTGAGCGTACGATCGGTGCGCCGTGCCCGTACTGCCAATCGACCGGCTACGTGAAATCGGTGACCACGATCTGCAACGAAATCTACGTCGAGATGCGCAAGATCGCCAAGCACCTGGAGCATGAAGATGTCATGCTGCGCGTGCATCCGGACGTTGCCAAGGAATTGAAGACCAACAATGCGAAGCTGCTGAACGAGATGGAAGAAATGACCAAGCGGACGATCATTGTGAAGAGCGATCCGGCGGTGCATCAGGAGCAGTTTGATATCAACTGAGCTGTGGGCTATCAGCCATCAGCTTTCAGACAAGAACTTAAAGACGGGCGAAATCGCCCGTCTTTTCTTTTCCCTTTGGCATTTTGTGAAACCTGGAACGACTGTAGGAGAAAAACGTTGAGCGTATCGGGGAAGATGAGTGAAATCGCGATCTTTCGCCAACTACGGCGATGTAACAAATCACGCGGATGCGCGATGTAAAACAAGATGAACGTCACCACAGCCACGGAGAGAGGGGCGATATTCCTAAGCGGAAGATCACTTCAGCAAAGTAATGCTAACCTGACGTCCGTCGAGGTATACGTTCCAGTCAGTTCCACGCTGAAACAACAACGTTGTAGGAGCCTCTGTTTCTGGAAGTTCGTGAGCCTCCACCCAATATGCAAAATAGAATTCCACCTCTGGCCCGAGTCCTTCCTCGTTGTTTGACAGTACGCGAGTTACTACCGCCAGCCGCTCTTGCGAAGGGTTGTCCGACAATATATTGAACTTGAAACGTTGCCCTACCTTAATTTCAGATTGCATTTGAACCCATTGTATAGGCGTCTATACAAGCTTGCGCCGTCTGTTCGCCCCGAGGCCATCTCTTCGATCACCAAATGCGATCAAGATTCCTTTTATTCGAACTCCCTCGCGAACAGGGAGCGGGATGCCCAATCATTACACCGGCGAAGGGTATTCGACCGTGTAAAGCAGACTGGGGTTGCGATTTCTTCAGACCAATTAATACCGCTTCAGACTAGCTCCATGGACGTTTTGTCGTTTCGGACGCATGATCGCAAACACTTCCCTTCAAGGGATTGCGAGCGGGCCATTTTCAGGAAGAACATTCGCTTTTCCCAAGAACAGCGTTAACAAG
>QIAL01000270.1 GCA_003225535.1 Acidobacteriota bacterium
AGGGTCGCGGGGCGGACGAGGCGTCCACCCTTCACAAACCAGACGGAAATCTATGTCCGCTTCAGTCCTATCGCCATGATGTGTGAACTGGCGCCAAGGACCGACGGTTCGCGCTCCATTTTTCGGACGGCGGTCAGAAGTCGCTCGCGCTGGATCGGGTCGGCCCAGAGACGATCGAAATCGCGAGCCAGCCAACCCGGGCCCTCGATCGGCAGTACCTCCAGGATTTGAAATCCGGCGGCTTGGACTTCGCGCGCCAGTTCGCCGGGCCGGTGAAAGAAAGCATCGGTGAAATACAGTGGGTTTGTGGTGGGATTGCGATGCTGGCCATCTTCCAGATCGCGATCGAGAATGGGAGCAAACTGCGGATCGTCGAAAAATCCGTGAGCGAGCGAGTCGAGCAGAGACGCGAAGTGACTGATGCCTACACCCCAGACCAGCCCTCCAGGACGCAGCACGCGGTATGCCTCGCGCAGGCACGCGATGCGATCTTCCCTTTCGACCAAATGATAGAGGGGACCGAGAAAGAGCACTGCGTCGGCTGAATGATCAGACTGCAGCAGCCGGCCGGCATCGCCGACCTCGGCGGATGCGAGCGGAGACCCCGGTTGCGCGCTTGAGGCGGCACGCGCCCGCTCCACATGCTTCGGAACGGGATCGATCAGATGAACTTGATATCCGCGGGCGGCGAGCCAACATGCATAGACTCCTGAGCCTCCGCCGGCGTCGATAATCGTGGCGGGAGCCGGGGGCAGATACCGCAGGATCAATTCTTCCGTGCGGGCATGTTCGAGCTGAAACCATCCCGTAGTGAGGCGTGAAGCTTCGTCGGCCTCGCGGTAGAAGCGGACAATTCGATCGGCAGAGTCCTCACTCATGGCGAAGTGCAAGGTGCAGCCTGCTCAGGCGAATGCCACCTCAGCAGGATTCGCAAGGCCTGGAAGGCTCGCGCTCACTGCAGCGGCCGGCAGCGCGGAGACTGCGCTCGATAATACATCGAGGAAGCGATCGACCTCATGCTGCGTGTTGAACCGTCCCAAACTTATGCGGATCAGGCCGCGGGCGCTTTCGGCGTCGTAGCCCATTGCCAGCAGAACGCTTGAGGGCTCCCCAGAGTGATTCGCGCTGCAAGCACTGCCGGCCGACACCGCTGCTCCAGCTTGATCAAGAGCCTCGAGCAGCTTGCCGACTTCCCTTTCCTGGCCGCGGAATCCGAGGCTCAGGTGGCCGGGCAGACGCTCGGTGGGATGGCCAAACAAATACGCTTGCGGAAAGTTCCTCAGAATTTCCGCCGCGATGTATTCGCGGAGTCCGGCGAGGCGCGCAGCCTCCTCGGTTAACTCTTTTCGCGCGAGTTCTGCCGCTGCGCCGAATCCTACAATGCCCGTGACGTTCTCTGTTGCCGAGCGCAGGCCGCGCTCCTGGCCACCTCCGAAGACGATCGGCGAGAGTTGCGCACCCTTGCGAATATAGAGCGCTCCCACGCCCTTGGGGCCATGGAGCTTATGCGCGGAAAGCGAGAGCAGATCGACCTGCAGGCGATTCACATCGAGCGGAATCTTGCCGCCAGCCTGGACGGCATCGGTGTGAAACAAGACGCCGTGCAACTTGGTGAGCTGCGCCAGTTCTTCGATTGGCTGGATGGTTCCCACGACGTTGTTCGCAGCCATCACGGACACGACGGTGACGGTTGATTGCAGCGTGCGCAACAATCCGTCGGGACGAACTAAACCTTCGGTATCGACCGGCAAATGCGTGATCTTGGTGCCGCCACTTGCGAGGAACTTGCAGGTCTCGAGGATCGCGGCGTGCTCGATCGCACTCGTCACGACGTGTCCGGACTTACCGCTGGCGCGAACGGCACCGATCAGGGCGAGGTTGTCAGCTTCGGTGCCGCTGGCGGTGAAGATGATCTCGGCCTGCGTAGCGCCGATCAGCGTTGCGACCTGTGCACGCGCCCTGTCGACCGCTGCGCGCGCCACCCGTCCTTCCTGATGCAGGCTCGACGGGTTGCCATATGCGCCGCCGAGAAAGGGCGCCATCGCCTCGAGCACCCGGGGATCGAGCGGCGTTGTGGCGGAATGATCGAAATAGATGCGTGAACTCATACCAACTCCAGCCTGGCTGCGCTGGGCCCCATTCGGCGACCCCTCGTTTCCTCGGGGTCGCTCTCAGGGCAGGCTCTGCGCGGCCTAAAAACACGAAGGCCTCATCCGGGATTGTGGGGATGAGGCGCATGCTCACCGCGATCTCATGTCCCCCGCAACCCGGGCGGGAATTGGCACCAATTGATCAGGCTGTCTCCTGATCCGGTTGTCGTGGCTTCTGCGGGCCCGTTACCCTCAGCCACTCTGCATGAGACTACGGCTGTTGCCGCACGAATGCGGGAACGCATCCACAATAAGGCACGGCGGTCCTGCTGGTCAACGAATTTAAGGGTGAACGGAATCACGGAGCAACGTGATTTGGCTCACGTCCGGCAACAGGAGTGGAAGCTCTTCGGTTCACGGCAAGAAATGATAGAAGACGAGGCGCGCCTTCAAAATCCCCACTTCTCCCAAAAGCACGGAGAAGCGGGGCATCCGTGTTGCGGAACGTTGTCAGGCAGTTGTTTTCACGATCCTTTTCGCTGCGTCACAAAGGAACTGGTCCACCGCGTCGCTGTAAGGCTTCTTGAAAGTGGCGGGCCAGTTCGCCTTGTCGGCGTAGAGTTTCTGCAGATTCGCGACGATGCCGGAATCGCCACCGGTAAACATGTCGAGCAGTTTCTGCCGTCGCTCGGCCAGCCTACGGCCGGTTTCGCTCTCGGGAGTTTCGCCGCGCGCAATCGCCGCTTCGACGTCGCGAGCCAGTTCATTCCAGCCGCGCTCAGATTCGGCCTGCACTTCCGGCGACCATCGCTGGCGCAGATCGTTCAGTTGCTCTTCGGTGTAGTACTTCTTCATCCAGTCTTTGCGGGTTTGCATTTGAATCACCTCGATGATTTTCCGGAACGGTTCCCAATCGGTCTGCTCACCTGAGGCGAGGGCCTGCTCGGCGCGCTCGATGGCACGAATCGCGCGGTCAAGATGGTCTCGCTTCTCGGCGATGATCTGGCGCTGCTGGCGAAGCATCGCCATCACATCCACATCCGCCCGATTGAGCACCTCCCGGATTTGGGACAACGGGAACCCTATAAACTTCAACGCCACGATTTGCTCCAGACGAACCAGATCTCGATCCGTGTAGAGGCGATAGCCCGCGGCGGTACGTCCGCTCGGTTTGAGCAATCCGAGACGGTCGTAGTGGTGCAGCGCGCGGATCGTAACTCCGGCCCGCTGGGCAAATTCGTGAGGCTGATAGGTGCGGTTCACTGTGTCCCTACCCAGAGGTTTTACGGTCTGACGTTGCGTCAGGGTCAAGGGAATTCTAGGACAATTTTTCAGACTAGATTTCGGATTGCAGATTTCCGCCAAAATCTAAAGTCTAAACTTTTTCGATCAGCAATCAGGGAATCATCAATCAACAATTACCACTTTGCTATAATGAAATGCGGTCCGGCGGTCGCGATTCAGATCAGTGCGGAAGTGGTGGAACTGGCAGACACACCATCTTGAGGGGGTGGCGCCGAAAGGCGTGGGGGTTCAAATCCCCCCTTCCGCACCACACACTTGCCTCCGGAAATCCGAGCGAATCTGGCTTCAGGTCTGTTCGCCATCGAACTCAGGAAAACATTGAACTTATGATCTACGTCGTCACCACTGTCCACATCCTGGTCTGTTTTTTCATCATCGTGGTTGTGCTGCTGCAAAGCGGCAAGAGCGGCGACATTTCTGCCGCGTTCGGGGGACAAGGCAGCCAGACCGCCTTTGGGCCCCGGGGAGCGGCCAGCGCGCTGTCCCGCGCTACCACATGGTCGGCGGTCGCGTTCATGGTCACGTCGATCACTCTGGCCGTCTATTCGAGCAGACACGCCGCTTCGTCAGGATCGGTTTTGCAGGGGGTAAAGTCGCAACCTGTAAAAACGCAGCCCGCTCCGTCGCCTGCGCCGACCAACCCACCCGCGCCGAAGAAATAATCCTTCCGCAATATTTGCAGCCGCTTTACAGGCTTCGCTGTAATTGTGTTTGCTTGTAGGAGGTTGTACCATCTTGAAGTGACGCTTTTATCGAGGAGGTGCTATGTCGGATCGTGACAGCAATACCTTCGTATGGTTCCTGGCCGGCCTGGGATTGGGAGCATTAGCGGGAGTTCTCTATGCACCCCGCTCTGGCGCAGAGACGCGTGAAGTCCTGCGGGCGCGCGCCGAAGAGGGCCGTGATTACGTGCGCGGTCGTGCACGGGAAGCACGCGAACAGGCTGAGCAGTGGGCTGGTCGTGGCCGCGAAGCGGTGAACCAGCAAAAGGAGCAGTTCCGCGCCGCATACGAAGCTGGACGCCAGGCATATCACGAGGCGACGGCGGATACAGGAACCTCCAAGAATCTGTAGCTCTTATCGCGCCGGCTGCTTCCTTCGCGCGCGCTCGACGGTTGCCGGAGGATCGTATGGACAAAATGTCGCTGTTCGTCGCTCTGACTGGGTTTGCCATTCTTCTACAGGCCGGCGTTCTGCTGGCGATGTACCTCGCTATGCGCAAGAGCAGCCAGCGAATGGAAGAACTGGCAGCCGATGTGAAGACGAAGGTGATGCCGACCGTTGTAGAGGCGCAAGCGATGATGTCCACACTGCGCCCCAAAATCGAAACCATTGTGGAGAACCTGAGCGAGACCACCACGACTCTGCGGTCGGAGGTGCGGCGTGTAGATGCGACCGTCAATGACGCGATCGACCGTGCCCGGCTGCAGATCATCCGCGCCGATGAGTTGCTGAGCCGCACGCTGGACCGTGTAGAACAGACCTCCGAGATTGTGCATAAGACAGTGATCTCCCCGGTGAAGCAGCTTTCCGGACTGTTGCAGGGGATCACGACGGGGCTGGAGTTTCTCTTCAGCGGCCGCAACCGCAGGAACGGCAGCCGTGAGGAACGGCGGCCGGTTCCGCAGGACGAGATGTTTATCTAGGCGAATCGTCATCCGATACGGAGTGCTCTGGCTCACGTCCGAGTCCAATTCGCGTCGATTATTCATGAGAAATCATTGGGCTATGACTACCCTGCTCTTCGCAGGGATTTTTATTTGCTGCCTCCCTCTTTGCGCTCAAGAAAAGGTCGTCTGGAGCGATCAGGAAAAGCTGATCGTCGAGCAGATTCGCGGTTTGCGGAAACTCGATGACAGTGTGCGGGCGCGCACAACGAAATGTCTGGCTCTGCAGATTCGGCTGTTGCCAGCAGCCTCCCGCGGGACGCAAGGTGAACGAGGCCTTCGTGGTAGAAAGGATTCCCAAGAGTTTTGTTTACGACCGCGAAGGAAAGCTGGTGGCGCAGTCGATTCGACATGCGCACGCGCAGTGAGTTTCAGCAGATGCTGGCGGCCTCTGGGTTGAACTAGTTTGTGTAGGGGCGGACGCCTTCGTCCGCCCCGCGAGCGAAAGCGAGCGTGGGTGGTGATGGGGATCGACGCAGTTCTGCTTTGCTGCAAGCATTCTGATTGCGCGCTATCGCGCGCAACCCCGGACGAGGCGTCCGGGGCTACACGTTTCGGGGAGACTTATGCGTTATCTTGTTCGGGCCCCTGTTAAAGCTGGTCGCGAAGGGGATTTGCTGAAGGCCATTGAAAACGAAAGTCTTGGCCAAGGCTCCGTCGCGGAGGGCGAATACCTGCGCAATATGAACGATGCGCGGCTTTGCCCGGACCAGACGGCGCGGTGGGTCGAGGTTTGCTATTGTCCGACACCGCTGCAGGAAGAGCGTCCGTACTGGGAGGAATATTTCGATCTGGTGCGCGTGCAGGATGCGCATGACCGGCGCAAGTGCCGTGATGAAAATGGGACGGAACCTTGGGCGTGCAGCGATTGCGACTGCACGGCGCGGCTCGAAGAGAAGCTGAAGGAAACTGGGTCGCCCTTT
>QIAL01001024.1 GCA_003225535.1 Acidobacteriota bacterium
TCAGCACGCGCCGCGTCGACGCCGCGCAAGTCCAGAAAGAGGCGGATGACCTCGCGCGTATGGCCCAAACCATCCCCGCCGACGTGGCGAGCGTCCGAAAGGGAATGCTGCCCAAAGATGTGATTGAGAAACTAAAACAGATCGAGAAGCTATCGAAACGGCTGAGGACGGAACTTAATCCCTAGAGCGGACTCTACCGGAAGAAAGAAGTGGCCATCTTCATTGAAGATGGCCACAGCCAAGATGTAAACAGCAGGTTAGAAGGTCAGCTTAAGCTGGAACTCCATGGCACGCGGTGCTCCCAGCGCATTCACTCCGGAACCGAGCCCGAGGCGCAGGGAGTTTCCAGCCGCCCCGTGGAGCTGAGCGCTGGTAGTTCCGTTTGGAGATCCTACCTGCCCGTTGAGTATGTTGCCGAAGGGGACGGCGGGTCCGTCGAAGTTAGAGAAATTGAAAACATTGAAGAATGAAACACCTGGTTGTAACTGGACTCTGTCCTTGATCCTGTAATGCCAGTTCAGGCTCAGGTCGAAAGTCTTCAACCAGGTTTGGCCAATCGCGCCTGCGGGAGCCACAGATAGAGGCGTGCCCCCGGCGATAACCCCGCCCAAGGATTGCAGTTGGCTTAAGGTGAACAGGTTGTTGTTTATCAAAACCTGGCCGGCGGGAGTGGCTTGACCCACCATGGTCGTGTTGAACTTGCTAATCAGTTGATTAAGGCCATTGACACCGAACGTACGCCCAAAGTCCCCCAAATTGGTTCCTGGAAGAAGATCGCCCACTCCTCGGTTATTAGCCGTAGCTCCATCGCCCCCCGAACCCAAGCTGGAATCCCGCCGGCAAGTCCATATACCCGCCGAACGAAAGCTGGTGAGTGCGATCCAGGCCAGTCGGGCCCATGTAGCGCGTTGGATTTGCGAAATCAGTCGCAGCAGTGCTGAAATCGTTGTCCCTCGCGGTGGCGACGTAACGAGACCACGAGTACGAGACTTGCAGGTTTAAGTGCTTAATGCCACGCACGGGATTGGAAAGATCCTGCTTTAACGTCGTTTGCAGGCCGTTGTATACCGAGCGCCCGATGGGGAACAGCATTTCATTGCCACCTAGGCTACTGTCGATTCCTGGGAAAGCAGCAGCCGGTAGACCTTGCAGTCCACAGGGGATGCCGGAGCATAGCTTGTACCCGGAATCCAGACCATTTGCTGCGAAGTCAGCAATGTGCGCGCCAGCAGTGATTGCACAATTGATCGAGCCCTGATCGAAGCCCGTACCGCAGCCGAATGCGTTGTTTGTAGCCGAGATCGCAGCCTGCGCTGCGTTTGGGTCGAAGAAACGCGAATCGCCGACATGATTCGTATCTACCAACAGGTAATTGTGCGTGGACACATTGCGGAGGTAATCAACGGTGAGCACCGCTCCTCGGCGAATCTGGCGCTGGAAGCCGATATTCATCTGCACGGAGCGTGGTGTCACGTAATCCGGAGCCAGAAGAGTTGTGCTCGTCGCAAAATTGTCCGCCAGGAGAGTACCGATGTAAGTACCGTTAGCCTGCGGGCCCTGTGCCAATGTTTGAGCCTGGAATGCTTGTTGCGCCGCAATGATCCCAGGTGCAGCTTGGCCGATGGCCAATCCATCGAACTGGGTATTCTGCTGGAAGCCCAGGAAAAGCCCCTGCTTTAGGCGGGCGCCAGGATCAAACAGGATGTTGTTCCAAACCGAGTTCTCGTAGAACAGTCCAATGCCCCCTCGGATCACAGTCTTACCATTGCTGCCGGGATCCCAGGCAAAGCCAAGCTGGGGAGCAAAATTGAGATTGGGCTGATGCACTGCGTTGCCGAGGCCGCTGTAGAACTGATTGTTGAATTGGTTCAAATCAGGGAGCGGACCTAAGTCGGTGTCGGTGCGAGCGGTGTCACGCACGTAGCGCAGGCCGAGGGACACGGTAAAGTTGGGCTTAACTTTCCAGGAATCTCCAATGTACCAGGACAAACGGTGGTCGGGGCCCTGTCCGCCACCCGGCAGCCCAAAGCCTGGTCTTGGCGAGAAGAATCCTTGTCCGTTACC
>QIAL01001025.1 GCA_003225535.1 Acidobacteriota bacterium
GCCACGCCGTCAACCCAGGTCGCTCAGATCCAACCAGAAGGTCGCGCTGCCGCTGAGGCAATCTCCGCCGTCCTTGCAGAAATCAATGCTACTCCCGCTCTACTCGATGCCCTGCTTCAACGTCAGCATTATCGGTTGACGCTCTGGAACCATGGCGATACTGAGCTCAATTACCGCCGTTTTTTCAATATCATCACGCTCGCCGGCCTCCGCCTGGAAGACGAGCGTGTGCTGGCCGATTCTCATGCGCTTATCCGCCGGTGGCTCGAACAAGGCAGGCTGGAGGGTCTGCGCATCGATCACGTCGATGGCCTGCAGAATCCCGAGCAGTATCTCCAGCGCTTGAGAGAACTGGCGCCGCGTAATTGGATAGCGGTGGAGAAAATCCTGCAGTCGGGGGAATCTCTACCCTCGCGGACTGCTCGTCGATCCGACGGGAGAGAAACCTCTGACCGATTTCTATGCTGAGTTTACCGGGCAACCCATCGATTATCCAGCTATCATTCGTGAGAAGAAACGGCTGGCTTTGCGCCAGCTTCTGGCGGCTGAAGTCAATCGTCTCACTGCGATTGTGCTCGAAATCGCGGCGCGATATTGGCAGTACCGCGATTTCACCAGCTATGAGTTGCAACAGGCGATTGTCGATCTGGTCGTCTGCTTTCCCGTTTATCGCACTTATGTGCAGGCGGAAACGGGGCAGGTCAGCGCCGACGATGTGGCGTATATCAATCAGGCCGCGGCTCTTGCGCGCCAGCAGGGCGACAAGCTGGACCCTTCTCTGTTCGATTTGCTGACGGATGTGCTCTTGCTGCGGAGGCGCGGCAACCCGGAGAGCGAATTTGTGATGCGCTTCCAACAATTGACCGGTCCAGCGATGGCCAAAGGCGTCGAAGATACGGCTTGTTATTGCTTCAATCGGCTCATCTCGCTTAACGAGGTTGGCGGCGATCCGGGCCGTTTCGGACTCTCGCTGGATGAATTTCACCGGGCTTCGGCCGAATCGCAAGCGCGCTGGCCAAACACCATGCTCGCCAGCTCGACCCACGACACCAAGCATAGCGAGGACATGCGCGCCCGGCTTAGCGTGCTCTCGGAAATTCCCGATGAGTGGCGGGAGACGGTTCAGCGCTGGTCTTCCATCAATGAGCGCCATCGGCGCCACAATTTGCCCGGGCGAAACATTGAATATCATTTTTATCAAACACTGGTCGGCGCCTGGCCGCTCGAACTGGAGCGCGCCCTGGCCTACATGGACAAAGCCGCTCGGGAGGCCAAAGTCCGCACTACCTGGACTCGCCCCAACACACGCTATGACGAAGCGCTCGAAGCCTTCATCACTGGCGCGCTAAACGATCCGGCTTTCACCGGCGACGTCGAACGGTTTGTGAACTGGATTACAGATGCAGGCTACATTAATTCTCTGGCGCAAATGCTTATCAAGCTGG
>QIAL01000271.1 GCA_003225535.1 Acidobacteriota bacterium
CCAGTTCCTTATCCTGATGACTGTGAATTTCCCAATCGCTGCCCGTGGATGGCTGCGTCGTTGTCGGTGTGCTCAGAGGCTCGCTCCTGATTTTCGGTCGTTAATCGCTGGTCGTTCGTCGTTAGTCGCTGGTCGTTGGCCTGGCTATTCCCGAACCGATCGGGGCCGTTTTGGCTAACGACCGACGACCAACGACGATTTCCTGAGAACTTTACCTTAATATCCGGAAAAATTCCTCTGCTGATTTGCGAGGCTCCCGTAACAGATCGGATATCACGGCCACCGAATCGGCCCCGGCTTCGATCACGGAGGCCGCATTCGCGCGCGTAATGCCTCCGATCGCCACCAGCGGCTTGCGCGTCAAACTCCGCGCCCGGCGTACCCCTTCAAGCCCCACAACCGGATCGGGCTTTTCCTTGCTGGAGGTCGCAAAGACCGGGCCGATCGCAAGATAGTCCGCAGAAGTCTGGTCCGCTTCCCGAAGTTGCTCAGGACTATGCGTCGAAACGCCCAGCCACCGACTGGGCCCAATGACTGCCCGCACGGCCTCGGGCGATAAGTCGTCCTGCCCCACATGAACGCCGTCGAAGTCAGCCGCCAGGCACAAATCGGCCCGATCATTCATGATCAGCCGTACGGCGGAACCCAGGTGTTTCTTCAATTCCCGGGCCTGCTCGAGCATTACACGCGCATTCCCGGATTTGTTCCGGTACTGCAGCAGTGTGCAACCGGCAGCGCGCAGTTCCTGAGCAAATTCAACGAGGCAATCGATGTCGGCGTGAGCGGATGCGTCCAGGATGGCGTAGAGGCGTGGCAGTATCATGCGCGATTTATGTAGCCCCGGACGCCTTCGTCCGGGGTTGCGCGCAAAGCGCGCAATAAAGAGGGTCGGTATCGAGTCAGACGCCGTGGCCCTCGATGGTCGCGAACGCGTCGCTTCGCTCCGCGGGGCGGACGAGGCGTCCGCCCCTACACTTTGCCGTTCTTAGCTAGGAACCTTTCAATAAACCCCGTATCAAACTTCCCGGCCCTAAAATCCGGATCGGCCAGAATCTTCCTATGCAGCGGGATCGTGGTGTACACGCCCTCGACGATAAACATCTCCAGAGCCCGTGCCATACGCGAGCACGCCTCGTCCCGATCTTTGGCGCGCACGATCAGCTTCGCGATCAGCGAATCGTAGTACGGTGGAATCACTCCCTCGGCATAGGCTGCGGTATCCACGCGTACCCCGGTTCCTCCGGGCGGATGAAACGCGGTAATCTTCCCGGCGGACGGTGTGAACTTCTCCGGATGCTCCGCGTTGATGCGGCATTCGATCGAATGTCCACGGTGCACGATCGGCCCGTGCAGCACATCCTCCATCTTCGCGCCGGCCGCAATCATGATCTGGCTCTTGACCAGGTCGACGTCCGTGACCATCTCCGTGACCGGATGCTCCACCTGAATGCGGGTATTCATTTCAATAAAGTGGAGCTTGCGGTCCTGATCCATGAGGAACTCGATCGTTCCTGCGTTCCAATATCCGATCGCTGCCAGCGACTTGCAAAGCACCGCGCCAATCTGATCCCGCAGTTCTGGAGTCACTTGCGTTGAAGGAGACTCTTCCAGCAACTTCTGGTGCCGTCGCTGGATCGAGCACTCGCGTTCTCCCAGGCTCACGACACTCCCGTGCTCGTCGGCCAGCACCTGAAACTCGATGTGCCGCGGATGCTCGACGTATTTCTCCATGTAAAGATCGCCGTTGCCAAAGGCTCCGGCAGCCTCGGCCTGTGCTGCCTTGAAAAGGCCGGGCAGTTCCTCTTCGTTCCGCACGATGCGCATGCCCCGACCGCCGCCCCCGGCCGAAGCCTTTACGATCACGGGGAAGCCAACTTGCTTCGCCCACTCCAGCGCCTCGCCATCGCTGGCGACGATCCCGTCCGACCCGGGCAAAATCGGCACGCCGGCCTTCTTCATTGCCGAGCGGGCCTTTTCCTTCTCGCCCATCAGGCGGGTGACTTCCGGCCGCGGCCCAATGAACTTGATGCCGCTCATCTCGCAGACTTCGGCAAAATTTGCATTCTCGGCGAGCAGACCGTATCCCGGATGAATCGCCTCCACGTTGGCGATCTCAGCCGCGCTGATAACGCCGGGAATGTTCAGGTAGCTATGCGCCAGTTGCGGTGGCCCAATACAAATGGCTTCATCGGCAAAACGAACTGGCAGAGAATTTCGGTCGGCCTCGCTGTAGATGGCGACCGTGCGAATGCCCAGCTCCTTACACGCGCAAATCACGCGCAGTGCAATTTCTCCGCGATTAGCAATAAGGATCTTTTTGAACATGAAGTCTAGCTTTTCTTTGTCGTTTGCAGTACTCCAGCAAAATAAAGCCGGGCTGCGCCCGGCGGACGGCCGAAGGCGGCCGTCCCCACAAAGGACTTTCCAAGGAAGGCGCCGGTGGGAGCTAACAGCTTAAGGCTGAGCGCGCCCTCAGCGCGCCGCGAGAATCCTTCCACCTTCACTTCTTCGGCCGGATCACAAACAATTCCTGGCCATATTCGATGGGCTGGCCGTTGGTCGCCAGCTTCTTGACGATCTCCCCAGCGAAATCTGACTCAATCTCGTTCAGTAGCTTCATCGCCTCGACGATACAAAGCACCTGGCCAACCTCGACTGTGTCTCCCGCCTTGACGAACGGCGGAGCTCCCGGCGAGGGTGCTTCGTAGAAAGTTCCCACGATCGGCGATTTGACCGTATGCAGGCCTTCCTCGGGTGCGGGAGCGGCGGGGGTCGCTGGCGCGGACGCAGCCACCGTTGCCGCCGCGGGCACCGCTCCAAGTTCCACCGCAGCCACTGGCGCCGGAGGTACCGCGTAGAAGCGCGGCTCCCCGTGCGAGTGCACGACGGTCTGCTCGCCGGCGCGCTTGATCTTGACCTTGACATCGCCGCGCTCCAACTCGAACTCGGCAATATCCTTCTCGATGAGGAACTCGATGAGTTCTTTCAGCTCTTTTTGATTCATTCGTTTACGGTGGAACCGTTCGCCGGTCCGTGACCCGCGCCGGAAGGGCGCACAACCAAGACGGGCGTGGATCCTGCCCGGCTGATGTCGATATCCATGAACAACTAAGAAGACTAGACTGCTAATAATTCTTTACTGGTCGGAGTCAGGACCTCACAACCTCCGGCGGTGACCGCTACCATATCCTCGATCCTCACGCCCCATTTGCCGGGGAAGTATACTCCCGGCTCGATGGTGATGACCATCCCCGGCATCAGGACTTCGCTCTGCCCCGCGGCTACCCTGGGACTCTCGTGGATCTCGAGCCCAACGCCGTGCCCGGTAGAATGAGTGAAGTGACGCCCTAACCCGGCTTTCTTCAAGACCTTGCGGGCCGCCGCGTCCACTTCGCCAACCGCAATCCCAGGCCGAACTGCTTCGATCGCGACCTGTTGTGCCTCGCGCACTGCTTCATACGACCGGCGTGCGTCCTTCGGCACTGATCCGACCCACACAGTGCGGGTCTGGTCCGAACAATAACCTGAGAGTATAACACCGAAGTCGCAGACCACGAACGCCCCTGAGGGGATTGGCTGCGTGGAAGCGCGTCCATGCGGCAGCGCCGACCGGGCTCCAGCCGCGACGATCGTCGGAAACGACATTTCCTCGGCCCCGCCCCGGCGAGCGGCCAACTCCATCTCGGCGGCCACCTCCACCTCTTTCACTCCGGCACGCAAAACTTCGAGCCCTCGATCGAATATCCCCGCTCCCAGCGCGACCGCATCCTTGATCAGAGCAATTTCGCGCAGGTCTTTGACCATGCGAGAGCGTTCGACGATGGGAGGAGCATCTTTCACGCGCACTCCCGAGGGCACTATCTGGCTGAGACGCTTTCTCTCGGAGATGGTGAAATGATCGGACTCGAGCCCGATCGTCAGCCCGCGAGACCGCTTGCGCCGCTTCGCCAAGAAATCCCCAAGCGCCGCCAGAGGAGCCTTGTGTGCGATCACGACTTTGGCACCTTTCACTTCCTGGTGCGCCTGGATGTCATAGCGAACGTCCGTAAGAAATACGCTCCCGCCCTGTTCGACCAGCAGCAGTCCCGCGCTCCCGGTAAACCCGCATAGATATCGAATGTTGGGAAGATGGCTGACCAGCAGCCCATCAAATCGGGTGGTCGCAAGATGGTCCCGAAGTTTCTTCTGGCGGGTGCGGAAGTCCATTGGGCTGAGTGTAGCAGGAGAGCAGTGAGCAATGAGCTAAGAGCCTAAGAACCTAAGAGCAATGAGCACGGACGGTTTTGCTCATCGCTCATGGCTCACCCGCTCACTGCCAAAAACAACCGCCGGCCTGAAAGTCTCTCCAGGCCGGCGGCTCGGTACTCGGTACTAGGTACTAGGTCCTAGCCACTCGCTACGTCTGAATGATTCTTGGAGTGATGAAGAAAATCAGCTCCTGGTTCTGCGTGTTGACTTTGGTGTGCTTGAACAAGTTGCCGAGGAACGGCAGATTGCCGAGCAGCGGAACCT
>QIAL01001028.1:0-1041 GCA_003225535.1 Acidobacteriota bacterium
CACTTCGAAACTGATCTCGAGATCGTCCAACGCCATTTGGATGCGGGCGATCGCGTAATCCTGCTGACGTGCGGCGCGGACCTGCCCACCTGCCACGCCAACCCACTCCATCGATTCGACGCATGCATGACTTGCATCGGGCGCCGGAAGACCGGGCTTGGCCGGTTGTCGGGAACATTCGAGGAGCTCCCACTCCTCAACCTGACCCCCGCGGATGAATCCGAGTGCCGCAACTATACTTTCGACTCGTCGACTTTCGATAGCGTAAGCAAATCCCGCGTCGATAACCTGGACCTGGGTTTGGCTGCGCTTTCGTCGCTGATATCCCTGACCCGTGATGCAGACATAGAACTCGCGCATCCGTCGATACGAAAGCTGCTCCACAGCTTCATGATCACCTCCCTCGCGATATATCGATCGGTTCAGAACCATTTGCGACAACTCAGTGTTGACAAGGTCTACATTTTCAACACTCGCTTTGCCACCTCGCGCCCCGTGTTCCGAGCGTGCCAGACAGAATCGGTTCCTTGCATAACGCACGACCGCGGTTGTGATTTCAATCACTTCTTGTGCTATGAGGACATCCTCCCGCATGACATCGCCCCGTACGAAATCGCATTGCGTGAGGCATGGGACGTCGCCGACCCCGCAGTACGCGAGTCTGTGGCTGAGAAATTCTTCGAGGATCGCGCGCGCGCGGTAAAGCAGAGTTGGTTCTCCTTTGTCGAGGGGCAGCGCGCGGGATTGCTTCCGAACAATTGGAATGAGAATGTTCGCAACGTCTCGATATTCTTGAGCTCGGAAGACGAGTTCGCGGCTATCGGCGACGAGTGGAAAAATCCACTGTACTCAACGCAACTCGAGTGCGTCAGACGGCTTGCAACGGACACCTGTAACCTGCAAGGCATCCGTCTATTCGTCAGGGTACATCCCAATCTGAGTGGTGTGAGGAACCACTCTACCGCCGCGTTGAGCCTTCTCGCGGCGCCAAACCTGGAAGTGATATTGCCCGAGAGCGACATCAGTACCTATGCGATGATG
>QIAL01001028.1:1072-1291 GCA_003225535.1 Acidobacteriota bacterium
GGCCACCTACAATCCGCAGACGCACGAGGATCTTATGGCGCTGGTCGTGGCGGACCGATTGCCGCCGAAGGAGAAGGTTGGTGCCCTCATGTACGGATACTACGAGCAGACCAAGGGTGAGCGGTTCAAATACTTTGAGGGTTTGGATGTTCGCGATGGCCTGTTCAAAGGCAATCGGATAGGACCCGCCACGCCCTATGGCAAATTGGCGATGTTTGC
>QIAL01001029.1 GCA_003225535.1 Acidobacteriota bacterium
GCCATCGGCACGAAAAACATAGACGTGCCGCGGAGAGAGCCATTTGCCGACGAGCAACCGCGATAGCTCCTTTGAATCTGCATTGCCGGGTGCGGGATGCTTGATTAGCTCTTCCTCCACGCCATCCAGGTTAGGTCCGCCCATCCTGTCATGAGTCCGCCACCAGTACTCCATCCCTTGACCAAGCATGCCTGCCAGCTTCGTTACGTAGCGCACGCGTGCCGCTTCATCGTGAGAACTAGTGTCGTATTCGGTTTTGGCTGCCTTCAAGCTTGGGTCTCCCGACGTTTTCTTGCCAGGTTGGCTGCTGCCCCGCGTACTTGTCTGCTCTTTTTGCGAAACAATCTTCATAGCTCCGCTCGCGTCGGTGGTCACAATCAACGTCTCTGTTGCGATACCTGACGCGTGCTTGTTGGTTTGCGGGTTACTCGCGTCGTAGCTTGCCGAGAAAATGACCTTCTGTCGGGAAGGTCCCATTGAAGTTGTTTGGACTGCCCCAACCAGGCTCCATTGTCGCACCGGCCAGCGCGCGAAATATTCCTTGGCCTGCGCGCGCACAGCGGCATTACTGATTACGCCGCTATTGGTATAGTCGACACGGTCGGCGTAAAGGCTGGCGACTCCGTCAACATCCGCTCCTGAATATGCCTGGACAAATGCCTCCGCGATAGATTCGGGAGTTACCTCATCCTTGTTTTTGTTAGAAGAGTGTTCGTTCTGGACGGCCTGGATGCTCGGTTGTGTGACAACAACCTTCTTCGCGCCGGCCTTGGCCTCCGCTCTTGCCTGCTCCAGCTTCTGCCTGTCGTCAGGATAGTGAGTAATCTGATATTTGTGTTGATAGTCCGCGATGGCTCCGTTTATAAAAAAGTAAATCCAATCGATCGGACGGCTTTGTGGTACCCGCAATCTGACTGTCGAGCATCGCAATGGCTTTGTCGTATGTCGCGGTCGCCCCGGTCAGATCGCCGTGCGCCTTCCGTCGATTACCGATTTCAATAAAGTTTGCACCGCTCGATCGAAGCTCGGCTGCGCGCGTGAAGTCGGCCATTGCTCCTTCGAAGTCTCCATGCTGTTCTTTGGCCGTAGCCCTGACCCAATAAGAACCAGCCTTGTTAGGATCGAACGAAACGAGCCTGTCGTAAGCAGCCAGCGCCCCGGCCCAATCGCCTCGTTTTTCTTTCACTCTGGCCAGATGCTCGCACGCCTCATCCCGCCGGGCCGGCTGATGTTCGATGGCTTGATTGAGATCTTGGATTGCGCCGTCCAGATCGCCACTTTGTTCTTTATCGTAGGCGCGACCGATGTAATTAGTTTGCAAAGGGGTGCGGGGCACGATTTGTGTGGTCGACTTGATCGTTATCTGCGGCGTGCCCATGGATGATTCGATCTTGCCAGTCACGGCAACGGTCGCGTTCCGTATTTGTTCGGGGTCCAGCTCCGGACCCGACACCTCGTTAGGCACCACGATCCACAGGAGCGCCTTTTGCAGGTCACAGCCGCCAATCTGTAAATCGACATGCCTTCTCCCGTGGCCGATGCAATCAATTTCGCCAACCACGATTGCGCGCTCGCCGATGTGCTTTCTTGCCTCGGCGGCGGTGTACTGGGGTGTTAGGCCGGTCGCCGAAACCGTGCCCAGTAAGGCCACGATGGTCGTCACG
>QIAL01001030.1 GCA_003225535.1 Acidobacteriota bacterium
CAAACCTTTGAGAACAGGATGGCTGTGTTTTGCGAAATGACGGATAAACGGAATCAGCAGCGCCGAGGGAGGGTCGATGGCGCGAACCGGTCCGTTACTGACCGAAGCGCAGTGGAAGAAAATCGCGCCCTTGCTCCCGAAATCGCCGAAGCATCGCCGGGGTGGCCGCCCGTGGATTGAGAATCGTCGCGTGTTGGAAGGGATTCTCTGGATTCTGCGGAGCGGTGCTCGCTGGCAGGATCTGCCGGAGAAATATCCGCATCCTTCGACGTGCTGGCGACGACTGCGGGATTGGGAGGAGCAAGGGGTTTGGTTGAAAATCTGGCGAGCGTTCCTGAGCGATTTGAACGAACGCCGGCAACTGGAATGGAGCGAGTCGTTTCTGGACGGTAGTTTCGCTCCGGCAAAAAAAGGGGCGCAGAAGTCGGAAAAACCAAGCGGGGCAAGGGGACGAAGTGGATGGTGGTGGTCGACGGCCGCGGTGTTCCTCTGGGAAACTCCCTTCACTCTGCATCCCCGTCGGAAATCCGCCTCGCCGAGCAGACGCTGGCGTCGATCCGCGTAGGCCGACGGCATCGCGCTGGGCGTCCCCGGCAGAAACCACTGCGGGTGATCGCCGACAAGGGATATGACTGTGACGCACTGCGAAAGAGGTTGCGACGGCGGGGCATTGTGCTGATCGCACCCCTGCGCCGGAACCGCCGCCGGACACCACCACAAGATGGCCGCATTCTTCGGCGCTACAAACGGCGTTGGATAGTTGAGCGGACTTTCGCCTGGCTGGGGAATTTCCGCCATCTGGTCGTCCGTTACGACCGCTCGCTCACGATCTATCGAGCGTTTTTCCATATCGCCTGCTTCATGATCGTCTTACGGAGGGTTGTGCAATAGCTTCTAGTATTTGGATCCCATTGCCAACTGCCTATCTGCGCCAGGCGCTGAGCCTCATTGAGTTCCGCTTCTCTTTTTCGCAGTGCGTGCTCCGCTTGCTTGCGCTCTTCTACGAGTGCGGCGAGAACCATGAAAGGTGCAGCAGTGAAAACCAAGAATAGCTGTAGCGAGAACACGCTGTTGAATAGCCCTCCTATGGTGAAGGGACCGCGGCCATGGACTGAACCCCAGATCGATAGAATGGCAACTACAATCACCGAAGTGCTGACGCCCACTGGTCCGAAACGCAAAGCGGCCCACAGCAGAAATGGCACGAGAGAATAAAGCAGCACCGGCGAACTGCTGCTCTCAGAAGCGGTGAACGTGATATAGCTCAGAAGAACCAACCCGGCGATCAGCAAGGCAAATCTAACCCAACCCACAATGGTCGGCATCAGAGTGATGAAAGCCAGCACCTCAGAAAGAAAGGAAATCCTCCAACTAGTCCAATAGGCGCCGGGAATCCCAAAAGCGCTGAGAAATGCCGCAGCGTACGGTGCGAGGAGCCCCGCGAAGAATGCATATTTGCTGAGGGCCGCTACACTATTTAGCCGGGGCACCCCGCCGAAGAAGTAGTTCAGAGAGAATGCGGCAATGAGGACTTGGACCGTATCGGCTAGGATAAACCAGATAACTGACGCGATCGGGACGCCTGCCTGCAGATCGCAAAAAACG
>QIAL01001019.1 GCA_003225535.1 Acidobacteriota bacterium
TGCGTCTTGGTCCGTTTTCATACCTCTTTCATTGCTGCTATGGAGACAGCCATAACCCGTTCTTGCGGCTCACCCGCCATCTAGCTCTGGAGCGATCCATTGGGACAGACGTGCACGTAACGGAACACGGAGAGCGTCTGGTTGATTGCGGGTGGCTTGATACCAAGCAACCTAAGTCGTTTATATTTGGAGCGCGAAGCTGGATTCGAACCCGCGCCCTTCGCCTTGGTAAGGCGATGCTCTACCATTGAGCTATTCCGGCTCGATGTTAGTGGTTCTACTTCGCTGGCATTGCCGTTCATCGGTTGGCATGTCTAACCTCTGATCAGTTCGTCGGCTCCTTTGTGCAATACATATAGCCGAGTCGTGGTCAAAGCCCTATCAACGAGCCTAGGATTGTTCTGTCGAATCGATACAGTCAGCCATGTCGTGGTTTATACGGCAGCGGCAAGTGGACGCATCAGCTGCCGTTGATTGACTAGTCGCGCTGACGGCCCTGCCGTACGAATTGCACCGTCTCTCTTCGCATCTCCGGTAGTTCTGCAACAATCTTTGTACAGGGCTCTGCTCGTCTCTTCGCCGCTTCATAGGACAGCTTTAGCGGAGGGAGCAGGAGCAACACCGAGTGGGTGCATATCAGGTAACAACCTCTCGCCATACTAGGTCATTTCCTGGGTTCCACGCGGCGCATTCCTGTGTAGTATCTGCGTGCCCACGAGCACCTCACTTCAACCGGAGGTTTTAGGCCATGCCTACCGAAGAGGCTATTATTGAACTGCTGCGGATCAGTGGTCCCTGCTGCCTAGACGATGTCGTCACGTACCTTCCCGATCTCACTTGGGGGGAGGTGTTCAGAGCTATTGATCAGATGTCGAGGGAGGGACGGGTGTTGCCCCGCCAACTCGGTTACTCGACCTATCAGATCGCACTCGCCTCGCAGCTTTTGTAATCCAGTCACCATCGAGCCAAAAGGAGCCGCAATCAAGGGGACATGAGTACCCAAGGCTATTCCGTACAGTTTTACAGCGACGACACATTTTTGATGGAATCGATGATCCGCTTTCTCAAAGAGGGTCTGCAGGTTAATGACACGGTCATCATTGTGGCGACCGCCCACCATCGTGAAATGCTCCACAAGTCGTTAACCCCAGGACAGATGGCTCACGAGAAGCTGCTATTCTTTGACGCGGGAGAACAGTTGCGGAAATTCATGATAGCCGACTGGCCGAGCGAATTACGGTTCAGGCATGTGGTGGGAAACATGCTGGGTCAGGCTCGTCAGCAGGGTCCAGTCCGTATTTTTGGTTAGATGGTGGCAGTCCTCTGGGCCGAAGGATACACCCGAGCCGCCCTCCGTTTGGAAGACCTGTGGAACAAGTTGGCAACGGAACAACCCTTTTCTCTCATGCATGCCTATCCACATTCAGCGTTTATCTCGAAAGAAGACCCATAATCTTTGCTTGCCGTATGCCAGGCGCATACCCATCTGTTTAGCAGTGCCCCCAGCTGTTGCAACACTTGGTTAAAGCAGCGTCCAAAACGTCGCCATCGTTCCCCACCGTCCTGAACAGCGGCTCATTGTTGTACTCGTATTGGCAATACTCGCCGAGACATTCCCGCACAAACTGGTCTGGGCATATTGTCGTGTACAGACCTGGCCTTGCAGCCTCCATAGGTCCAGGTGGAGGTACCAAAGCGGATCAAAGGAGAGAGTGAGAGAACCATAGTAGGAAATTGTACCGTCTCGCTGGTTGTATCCTCAACGGTGAGTTGAAATACAACCATTCACGCACGAATCTCGTCTGAGCCTTGCCTGTGGCCATTGCGCCGTAACTCGCGACCATTGATCGTGCTGGCTCTAAGGTATGGTCGCGTGGACCCGGGGACTGCCATAGGTCCTTCGCAACGCGGCGTGGATGCCTCGAATCTCGGCGACCAGCCGTCGATTCTCTGCCGCGCGGGGACTCTCGGGTCGAGCCACCCAGGCATAGTAGCCCGAGGGGGACACCGCCAGCAGCCGACACATCCGCCGCACCGGCACACGGCCCACATGCGCTCGAAGGGCGTGGTACCTCATGACGACGGCCTGGCGAAGTAGGCCGCCACACGTTTTCAACAATCCCGCTCCTGCGTCACGCGGGCCAACTCCCGCTTGAGCCGGGCGAACTCCTCTTCGTGAGGTTTGCGCCGTCCCTTGCCAGGAAAGGCGGTGACCGGGTCATCGGCGACTTCCTGCTTCCAACGTCGTAACAGATTCGGCGTGATCCCGAGATCCCGCGCAA
>QIAL01001020.1:0-2553 GCA_003225535.1 Acidobacteriota bacterium
AAGACATCTTCGGGATTCCCCAGCTCCGCTTCCAATTTCGATGGGGGGAAAACGAACTATTGATGTGGGAACACAGCAAGCAAGTGATGATTGACTTGTTTAAGGCGATGGGGGGAGAACTCTGGGGCGCCGACGCTGAACCCAATCGTCCCGGAACCAGCCTGCACGAGACCGGCGTCTGCAGATTCGGAAACGACCCCAAGAAGTTCGTTACGAACAAATGGGCGCAGACCCATGATGTTCCCAATCTCTACATTTGCGATGCGAGCATTTTTCCAAATTGTACCGACAAGACAACCACCATGCCGATCGTCGCGTTCACCATGCGTACCTGCGATTACATGCTGGACAACTTCAAAAGTGGCGTCCACAAGCGCGCATGAGACATCGGTAGCGGTAACACAGGGGACCTGATTCAACAGTAGCAACGACAGGAGTCTGTATGCGAAACATAGCCTGGACATTTGCGGCCTGCCTTTTGTGTATCTGCAGTCTAACGATTACAAACCTTCGGGCGCAGAGCAACAACGCCTCGATCACTGGCGAGATCAGTGATCCCAAGGGCGCGGTGATTCAGGGCGCGCAAGTCACTCTGACCTCCAAAGATACGAAGCAAACGTCCAACTATGTATCCGACGGCAACGGATTCTATTCCTTCCGAAACGTCCTGCCCGGCACGTATCAACTCACCGTCATTGCGGCGGGTTTCGGCGAATACACCCAGGAGGGCATTCTTGTGCGAGTTGGCTATCCCATTCGCCAGGACGTGCATCTGAAGCTCCAAGCCACCTCCCAGAGCGTGGACGTCGCGGCCGATGTTTCTGCGCTGAATTACGAAAACGCGGAACTTCGCGGCAGTATAGATCCGCAAGTCATCCAGGATGTTCCGCTGCTAGTTGGCGGCTCCATGCGTTCGGCAGCCAACTTCGCTTCGATTCTTCCTGGCGTGGTCCGGGGCAGCGGGGACGTCTCCGGGGCGCACGTCAATGGCGGGCAGTCGCAGACGGGCATCGCCGTGCTCGATGGCATCGCTCTGTTCAACTCTTCTGGAACGCAGGGTCTGACGGGCGCGGTTAACGATTTCCCGCAGTCCCCGGACGTGATCAGCGAATTTCAGGTCCTGACCTCGAATTATGACGCACAGTACGGAAGCGCATTTGAATTCCATCGAGACAGTGCCTTAAATGCGGCCCAATGGGGCATCGCCGCCTCTGACAAGGCACAGGATATCGAAAACGATTTTGGAGGAAATTTCGGCGGCCCGTTGAAACTCCCGTTCTGGAAAGACCAGAATCACCGAACGTTCTTCTTTGCCAATTTTGAAGCGTTCAGGATTCGTGGCGCGCTGACCCGGCCCACACTTTCTATTCCTTCCCTTGCGGAAAGGCAGGGTGATTTCAGCGATTGGGGTAACCCGATTTACGATCCCGCCACCCACCAGCAATTCATGGGCTGCGATGGCACCACTCCCAACGTGATTTGCGCCACTGATCCTCGCCTGCAAAATTCGCTTGCCAAACAATGGTTCCAGTTTCTTCCAAATCCCACGTCTCCCGGTGCCCAAAATAACTATCTGGCCCCCGCTCAACCGGCATTCCTAGGCACGGACGCTTACAGTGTCATGGAGAAAGTGGATCAATACATTGGCTCGAAAGACCACATTTCCGAAATGTTCTATTACAAATACCTGCCGCCAACCACGTTTACAAGTCTTCCAGTGGTGATCAGCGACACCGGCACAACGTTTAAGCGCACATCGGTATTGCGAGTGAACTGGGACCACACTTTCAACCCCAACACCGTCAATCACGTGGCTTTCGGCTTTCAGGATGACAAGGCCTACGGTGGCGGTATCGACGGAAAGTCTGCCGACAAGCTACCTCAAATCCCTGGAGTTGCGAGCCACGAATACCCGCCGGTCATACGCTTCAACGGCGAGTTTGAGGGATTCGGTACGGGAGCGGGTGATCCCAACATCCAGCCGTGGCTCGCGCCGGCCTGGATCGTCAACGACGCACTGTCGATGACCCGGGGCAAGCACACCATCTCCTTCGGCGGCGAAATGCGGCTTGCCCATAACTCCGCCATCTTTCTCGGGGGCCAGTCGGGAAGCTTTGATTTCGCACGCGGAGAGACCGGGATTATTGTGGGAGGCAACCTGCAGGGAGGCAGCCCCATCGCCAGCTTCCTGCTGGAGCAAGTGGATAACTCCCAAACAACGTTTTACACTACCACCAAGATTGACGCTCGCACCAATGGGTTCATGCTGTTCGTGGGGGACACGTGGCGAATCACACCCAAATTGACAATTTCGCCGGGGCTTCACTATGAGATCGATCCGTCCCCGTACGAGGCTCATAATCATTTTTCCTATTTCGATCCCACCCTCTCCAACCCTGGCGCGGGCGATCTGCCGGGAGCCGTAGCCTATGCGGGAAGCGGTCCGGGGCGCTCCGGCAGACGAGCCCCGGAGGACACCTGGTACGGCGGGATCGCGCCTCGCATCGGCGTGGCATACGCTCTCACCGCCAAGACCGTAATCCGTTCCGGATA
>QIAL01001020.1:2902-4010 GCA_003225535.1 Acidobacteriota bacterium
GTGCCGGCGCCATTCCCAAACTTCGCAGAGACCGTGACCGCATGCACGCCGACGGTGGCGCAGGCGTTGTTACCGTTCCCTCAGTATTGCAACAACATCACGGGCCTCGACGAGAACCAGGGCAGCTCGACCTACCATGCGTTTCAGCTGAAAGCAGAGCGCCGTTTCAGGAAGGGCTTGTGGGCTCTACTGAGTTATACGAACTCGAAGCTGATCACGAATGCCGACAACACCGAAAACATTTTTAATCCCAGCTATTTTTCTCCATTTGAGATAGGGCGCAATCGGTCCCTTGCCATTGAAGACGTTCCGCAGGCATTGAATATTGCCTCCACCTACGAACTTCCGCTCGGACGGGGAAAACCCTGGCTGAACCAAGGTGTTGCAAGTGCTATCCTCGGCGGCTGGGCGTTAAACGGAGTCTACCGCAGGCAATCCGGAATTCCGTTTCAGATTTCCTCTTCGTTCTGCAATGTCCCGGCCCAGCTTAACAACTTCTGCTCGCCCGCTTTGCTGGCGGGGGCTTCCCCATACTTGCAATCTCCAACCCATTTCGACCCAACCCAGCCTGTGCTGAATGTAAACTCGTTTGAACCCTTCAGCAGCTTCAACTTTTACACGGGGGCGGGGCCACGTGTGCAGAATTTCCGGCAGCCGGGCTATAGCGACTTCGATATCGGCCTGGAGAAATCGATTCAGATCACCGAGCGCTTCAAATTCCAATTGCGGGGAGATGCATTTAACATTTTCAATCAGCACCATTTCAACAATGTAGGAACATTCCTACTGTCCGGCGGCACGGGCGGGAGCGCATTCAACACGGATGTAGCGAGTCCTGACTTTGGCAACTGGAACGGAGTCGTTACGTCGCCGAGGAATATTCAGGTCTCCGCGCGTATTTCCTTCTAGGACGGCACAATAATCAGCTGCGAGCGGCTGGTGTTCGGTGGAGAGGAGGCGCTCTCCCCCGGCAGACCCTGTGGTTCGCCAAAATCCTATCCGTCCACGAAATCAACAGGTTGTCAGTGCGTCCACACGCTCCTATCTGGTATGAACATTGCCCATGTTCCGCCTCTGGCTGGGTCTGCTCTTGCGCTGCTTTTGTTCC
>QIAL01001021.1 GCA_003225535.1 Acidobacteriota bacterium
AAGTTCCTCATCAACACCGGCTCACAGGCAGTGAATGTCACGGGTACGTTTGGGTCGATCGTGGTCGGAGCGGGCCCATTGTTCGCGATCGAAGCGAACCTCAGCTTAACCTTCCCCGGGGTCGAAATCTCCGGCGTCTTTGGCTTCCAAAATGTGACTGAAGGAAGCAGCACCGTTCAGGCCATCACTGGCAGCAGCGTGCGCGTGTTCATCGGTGATCCGATTCCGTCAACCTCGAACAGCATCGGGCTCGAACTGACGGGTGGCCAGGCTGTGTTTGTCGATCAAGGCGGATTGAGGGCGGGCTTTATCAGCGGTGTCGTGCGGCTGGTCGGTGTGCCAGGACTGACGCTGCAAGCGACGATGACGTTGCGCATCAATCAGACGACTGGCGCCATGTCGCGGACGTTTGTGGTGGATGGCCAGGAAAAGAAGGTCGTGTTCACCGCGAACGAAGTTTCGACCGCAACAGACGGCGCCGGCACGCGCATTCCGTTGGTTGGTTCAAATAATTTCGAGGCGTTCATCGGAAAAGGACCTTCTCGATTACCGGATGGCTCGACCAATCCCGACGCGGTTGGGCTGCTAATCTCAAATATCCAAATGGCTCTGGCGGTGTTCACGGCAGGGCCACTCACAGGCAAATTCGCGTTCGATGGGCAGGGGAGCATCGGCTTCCTCGGTTTGCCTGGTCTCCAGGTCGGCCTGAATGCCGTGAATGCCACGTTCGGGTTGCGGCTGAATCGAACGGGGCAGGCGATTACAACGGCGATTAACGTGCCCGTAATTACCGCGGTCAATGCAACGACCGGAGAAAACACCTATACTACTATTCCGCTGACCTTCGCAGATGCGTCAGACATCGCCCAATTCAAAGCGGGAGTAAGAATCCATTTCGACATCAATTCGCAACCGGTCTTTGACCTGAGCGGAATGATGCTTATCCGCCAACTGCCGGGCGGCGAAGCCGACGTGACAGTCACGGGACTTACGCCGGGCACCGGCGCCAGCATCAGGATCTATTCGGGCAGCACGGAAGTGTTTGGCTTTAGCGGCACGGCCGATTTCCGCATCGGAGGGACTGAAGGCTTCAAGCTCCAGGATTTCCGCATCAACTCGGTCCAGTTCTTCGGTGCGTCGCTGAATTTGACTCCTCCGGGCGGACGTCCACTCACAGCGGACCTCGCGGGATTTGGTGATGGTGGAGTGATCGCGCGCGACGTGCTGAATACGCGCAAGTACATCGATGTGATCTTCAACGATGTCAATGGAGTTGGCCTGAACGAGGCCAGCATCACCGATTCGAGCGATCTGGAATTCAAGATTTTGCGCGGGGGAACGGATGTTACCAGTGAACTCGGAACTGTGACGACCGCAAGGCTTTCGGGAAATACGTATCGCTATTCCTTCACCGGTTCGCTCACGCAGGACGCCGAGTATTCCATCGAGTTCCAGCCGAACAGTTGGCAGGATAATGCGGCCACGGCGAACAAGGCGATGAAGGCAGCACAGGATTTCATTGCCTATATTCCGAGTTCTGGTTTTGGAGGCAGTTCAGGGTTAACCACGAACCAAAGCGGCGCTAACGGGGCGCTGCCCGCGCCACCGACGGCGCGACTGCTCAATCCGGCGCCGGGGGTGGCGGTGAATCCGGTAACCCTGGCAGCGCAGCGATTTATCGATGTGGTCTTTGAAAGCCGCACGAATGCGGACATTGACCCTGCGACAATCAACGGCGATGAGTTGAATCTGTCCAACGAGGCAGGTCAAAGCGGTTTAAAGGATGCGCAACTTCA
>QIAL01000272.1 GCA_003225535.1 Acidobacteriota bacterium
TGGCCGCGCTCAAGATGGGAGTGCATCTTATGCGGCAAGGGGATTTCATCACTGACTACGAAGTGAAGCTGGGTGGAAAGATCGCGGAAGTTCTCTGCGGCGGCAATGTCACTCCGGGCACGCCGGTCAGCGAGCAGTACATCCTCGACTTGGAGCGCGAGGGCTTCAAATCGCTCTGCGGTGAGAAGAAAACGCAAGAGAGGATCCAGTACACGCTGAAGACGGGCAAGACGCTAAGGAATTGACGTGGACGAAATCCTATCGGGGGTTTTGAGCTATCGCTCGTTCCTGTTAAAAAACTCCTACGCCCGAAATTCGCACAAAATAAAATGTGCTAGGAAGACCTATGCTTACTTAGACCCGTTTCAACCGAACAGGGTTGCGTCGGTTAATGTGCGAGATTGGCGTTGGGGGTTTTTGTTTCCTCGCTTTGGGAAGGGTAGTGCAATAGCGGAATACCGATTCAGGTAACTGCCAATCGCGGAGAGGCGAGCAGATGGCGCAAACTTACGCTCTAACCTGCTATCAATTGCCCTGCTGACGTACGAAATTGCCCACCAAGTCTGCTGTGCTCGGCACAACTCCAAGTTGCTGAAACAAGCCGAGCGATTCCACCAGCACCCAGTCCTCGACGATCTTGCCCTGCACAACGCGGTGGACTCGCCTTCACTCAACATCTGTTCGATGCTGAAGCGGAGATCGGGGAAGCTGGCGATCCAGCCCGCAACATGCTCCTTGATCGCCTGTGGGCCGCGCGGCACTGCCTCAACCGGCACACCCGACCGCAGCTGGTGTGTTACACAATCCTTGTCGAAGATCGCGTCCGCCACCTCCAAACGGCGTTCATTCCACAACTCTTCCACGAACCTGTTGATCAGCTGTTTCGGCTCATCCATCGCGTTTACTCCTGACAGAATAGACAAATCTCCAGGTCGCAGGTCGCAGGTTTTTTGATTGCTTTGCCACACGCCTGTGGCTGGCAAGAAGCTCCTTCCCTGCCGTGATAAGTCGTCCCATCCGGTCTTCGACAACTTGGCGAAGCACCCCGTATAGTGCACGGGTGAAGACACGGAGGGAACCTCCTGCCCCGCAATGCCCTTATTGGGCCGGACGCGACCGCTTCACCCATGAGCGCATTCAATAGAGGGCAAGCCGGAGCGGCGTGACTCAAGCTTGATGTGTTCCGGATTTGTGGGGTATTGAGCGAAATCATCTGGTTGCAACAGTTGACTTCCGAATCGCCCGTGACTCGGGCGCAATTCAGAAGAACGGAGGGCAGCCAAGAAAAGCGCTCAATCTGGTTATAATCTGTATCCCACTGGCAAGTTGGTATTGAGTGCTCCAAGGTTTCGGCGCCAGCAGAGGAAATACCGCATGACGAAAATCCATCATCAAGGTGAGATCACGCGACGAGGGTTCTTCGAACGCAGTGCTGGAGCTCTCGCAACCGCAGGAATACTGACTGGTGGTCTCGACGCAACTGAAGCGGTGCCCGACCCGGGAAAGAAGTTGGAATCGCCAACGCCTGATTCGACCCCAAAGTACGGAAAAATCGCGCTCGAAGAACACTTCGCAGTCCCTGGAACCGTCCCCGACAGTTACACGTCGCTACCGACGCCCGAATCCCGGCTCCAGATCCAAGACTTGGGCAGTGGCCGTATCGCGGAAATGGATCGAAATGGCCTGGAACTCTGTATCCTCTCGGAGTCCGGACCCGCCAGCATCCAGACCATTTCCAACACGTCGGAAGCTATCGCCAGGTCGCGGCGATCGAACGATTATCTGGCCGAGCACATCGCAAAATATCCCAAACGTCTGAAGGGGTTCGCGGCGTTACCGATGCAGGATCCTCAGGTTGCCGCTCAGGAACTGACACGTTGCGTGAAAGAACTGGGCTTCTGCGGCGCGTTGGTCAATGGATTTTCACAGGTCGGCGAAGCGGATTCGGCAGTTTTCTATGATCTGCCACAATATCGGCCCTTCTGGGCAACTGTACAACAGCTTGACGTGCCCTTCTATCTTCATCCTCGCTTCCCGTTGGCCACGCGGCAGCAGGCTTATGAAGGACACGCTTGGATTGCCGGTTCGGCTTGGGGGTTCGCGGTTGAAACCTCGATTCATGCGCTGCGTTTGATGGGCAGCGGCTTGTTCGATGAATATCCCAAGCTCAAAGTGATTCTCGGCCACCTCGGCGAAGGACTGCCATTCGGCATTTGGCGCGTCGATCATCGCATATCGAGAACAAGCGTTCGGCCGAAAGCGAAGTTACCGATGGCGCACTATCTGCGAGAGAACTTCTACATCACTACCAGTGGCGCCTTTCGCACACAGGCTTTGACTAACGTGATAATGGAAGTCGGCGCCGACCGCGTTCTGTACTCGGTGGACTACCCGTATGAGGATATGAGCGAGGCGACTGCGTGGTTCGACAACGCTCCCATCAGCGAACCCGATCGGCTCAAAATTGCCCAAGGCAACGCGCGGCAACTGTTTCGCCTTTGATCACCAACCATAGGCCGGAAAAGATGGTTATTGGAATCGAGAAACTACATTCTGGACATGTGGTCGGCAAACCGGAAGCTATCGGGTTAGTTGGCGTAATATCTCTCGATTTCACTCATTGCCCCAGCCCAGGCGTTTGTGTGCGAGCGCCTGTTCTCGTTCTCGCCGTTGAGCGCAGTCCACAACATCACCCGTTCGAGTGGCAGCGTGGCACCGAAATCGAACTATGTGGGAAGTGGGCACCCGGAGTCTTATTCCAAGGTGCCCACGCCCGCATTGACAGCCGATCAATAATTAATAAGTAAGAGTTAGCTGCTTTGGCAGTTTTCCGCCGTAACCGCATTGAGGAGTCAATCCCGAGGATAGATTGGTTACGGTCCAGGCCGGACTGGCCAGCTTTTGCCACTTGTAGTTGTAGAGTCCCAGGTCATAGAAAGTGGTCGCGCCACCCGAGGGGTAATCGCCGCACTGGACTACGTTGTAGACCTCCAGCGCACCGGCAAAGGCCCAGTTGAAGGTCTGTCCAAAGCTTGAGGTGTTGAGCAACTCAGAGAAGTTTCCGTTCGTCCGATCCCAGGTAACAATGTCCCACGTGGGGCACGACAGCGTTCCCGAAGCACATGTGTCGAACATGTAGCCGAGGATGACATCTCCCGACTTGACCGGCGCCGGCGGGGCCTCAAAGACCGTGCCGCTGACACAGCAATTCCAGCTCGCGATGCCCCACGCCGAAGCGTAATCGGAGTTCCAGCCCAAGACAGGCTGAATGATTGTCACAACATCGGCGTAGTCCTCCACGCCCGGGAACAGGTATATGGTCTGGCCGTCGTTGGTGCTCGGTGCCGCGGGCACGTTCCAGTTCGCATACAGATAGGCATAGGAGGTAGTCGTGGTGGTGCTGGCATATTCCACCCAGGCATGGCCGATGGAGGGATCCTTAACGCCTCGCTCATCCCCGATTACTTTGGCTCCGTCGGCTTTGAAATGTGGAAAGGCACACACCTGGATATCCTCGACGCTTCCATTCGCGTGCCGGATGGCTTTTTCATCCCGCCGCACATCGTCTCCCTTTGCCAGGTGCTTGACGCAGCTGGAATGGAAGTAGCCGAATGGCGTGATTAGATAGTTCGCCGGAACTGCCGCAGGCCGCTTTGGCCCAGCGGGCATTTGAGCCTGGGCTGCGGTCAGGCCAGCGACAAGCGTGGTGATGGCAATCGACTTGAGAATTCGTGAGCGCACTGAGACAACAAACATCGTTTTACTCTCCTCTGGGGGACAGGGCTTAGGTACGGCTGTGCTTGTCGAGGAGGGAGGTCGTCTAGCAAATTCGTCCGCCCCATCTACTTTCCCGCTCTAATAGTGTGGCGCCACCGAAATTCGTATCACGCGTCCAGGAACACAGGCGGAAAGTTCTGCGACCGTTCTGACAGCCAACGTCTGCGCTACAATCGCTTCATGCGAGCACCTCTTTTGGCCGCCGCTACGATCATCGCTCTGACGGTCCTCTTTTCGTCGACCCCATTCGCCAGCGCTCAAGCCAAGGACGCTCCTCAGCAGGAATCCGCGCCGGATGTACCTGATGCAATTGCCATCCCCGAGGGGCTTCAACCGGTGCTCTTCGTACACGCTTCTGGTTCGCAGATTTATACATGTCAGGCTGACGACGCGGGTAAGTACAGTTGGACGCTAAAGGCTCCCGACGCCGAACTGAAAGATCGCAAAGATAAGGTCATCGGCCAGCATACTGCCGGACCAACTTGGAAGTTGAAAGACGGCAGCGAAGTGACGGGAAAGGCGGCCGGGCACGTCGATTCGCTCGACTCGGATTCGATCCCCTGGCTGCTGGTCGATGTCGTCAATAACTCCGGCAAAGGCGCACTCGCGAAGGTCACGAAGATTCAGCGTGTGCACACGCACGGCGGCAAACCAGGCAATGATCCCTGCGACGAATCACACAAAGCCGCAGAGACGAAGAGCACATACACCGCCGACTATTACTTCTATTCGCCGGTGAAGTAGCCATGAAGCTGTTCAAGACCCTCGGGCATCAAACTGAGGGGTGAATCTTAGGAGGATTTATGCGGGACGTGATCATTGCATCGTCAGTGCGGACGCCCGTAGGCCGCGCGTTCAAGGGTACGCTGCGCGCCACGCGCCCAGATGAACTTGCCGCGGTCGCTATCAAGGGCGCACTCGACCGCGTGCCACAACTCGACACAAAGGAGATCGAAGACGTCATCATCGGCTGTGCCATGCCCGAGGCCGAGCAGGGCATGAACGTCGCCCGCATCGCTTCGCTGCGCGCCGGCCTACCGGTCGAAGTTTCGGCGTTGACGATCAATCGCTTCTGCTCTTCCGGATTGCAGGCGATCGCCATGGCCGCAGAACGAATCATGTCAGGCGGTGCAGATGTAATCGTCGCTGGCGGAACTGAGTCCATGTCGATGATTCCCATGGGCGGGCACAAGATCTCGCCGAATCCGTGGCTGGTGGATCACTATCCGGATGCATATCTTTCCATGGGATTAACCGCCGAGCGACTGGCGCAGCGATTTGGCATCACGCGCGATGCCGCCGACGAGTTCTCGCTGCGCAGCCATCAGAAAGCGCTGGCAGCAATTCAGTCTGGGAAATTCGAGGATGAAGTCGTTCCGGTACCAGTCAGCTTCAGCACACCGAACGGATCGAAGCCGAAGCGGCAGGAAATTGTCTTCAAGGTCGACGAGGGCCCACGCGCAGACACGTCGCTGGATGCCCTGCTTGCGCTAAAGCCTGCCTTCCATGCCAAAGGAACCGTAACTGCCGGAAATTCGTCACAGATGTCCGATGGCGCTGCTGCTGCGATTGTTATGTCGGCCGAGCGCGCACAAGCGTTGGGCATCAAGCCGCTGGCTCGTTACGTGTCGTTCGCCACCGCCGGATACAAGCCAGAGGAAATGGGACTTGGGCCCGTGTTCGCAATCCCAAAGGCCTTGAAGATGGCTGGCCTCAAACTCCTCGACATTGACGTGATCGAGCTGAACGAAGCCTTCGCCGCACAATCGTTGGCCGTCATCAAGGAAGGCGGCCTCGATCCTGAGAAGGTCAACCCGAATGGCGGGGCGATCGCGCTGGGACATCCCCTTGGATGCACAGGCGCCAAACTTACGGCGAGCGTAATCCGTGAAATGAAGCGCCGCAAGTCCCGCTATGGAATGGTGACCATGTGCGTCGGCGGCGGCATGGGAGCAGCAGGGATTTTCGAGAACGCCTAGCAAAAAGCAGAGTTATAATCTTCGCAA
>QIAL01001022.1 GCA_003225535.1 Acidobacteriota bacterium
GAGCCGCCCGCTGACTATCGAAGAAATCGAGGAAGTGGCCATCTCTTTCAAAGAAGACCTGACGCGGGATTGCGAGCGCATGATCCGGCGCAGCGACATGGCAGGGGCGCTCTCTACGCTCATGGGGAAAGAGTTCATAGACAAGTTTTTGTATACCTTAAAACTCCGCGCTGGCTCGTCGATGGGGCAGCCTGCCAGAGCGCGGCCAATCCATATCCCCGCCAGCGTGAAGGAAGCCGGCAAGAAGCGGGCAAAGAAAGCCAAGAAGCGCGGGAGTAAGTCGTGAGGCTCCTGCTGGGCATCCTCCTGGTGTTCATGCTGGCCGGGCGAGCTCACGCACAAAACGCCCGGACCCCGAGCGTTTTTCAGGAGCGCAAAGAATTGCCCGATGCGCCCAAGCCAAAGATAAACCGCCGAATCTTCATTGTTGGCGTGAGCCTGCTTGCCGCGAGTACCGCCGCGGATCTCAAGAGTACGCGGAGCATCATTGACCGCGGAGGATGGGAAAACAATCCTTTGTTCGGACGGCATCCGTCGAGTGGGACACTTGCCAGCCGTGGCGCTCTTATCTTCGCAGGCCGGAGCACAGCGTTTTACTTCACCGAGCGCAACCGCCATGCCTGGGTGCGATGGGCTGGCCGTGCCTACATCGGCTTCGCTATCGAAGAGCATGCGCGACTGGCCGCTTGCAATTCGCGCATCATCAATACCCATTCGCCAAACGTCCAGAATTGCAGGCCGCTACTGCCGTTCTAACTGTAGGCAGGAGAGGGGATTCTGCACCCGTTCGGCAAGTGATACACTCTCGCTGTGCCAAAGAAGCGCAAGTCCGCAAGGGCGTAACCGAAACGGTATAACCCATCGAAGTACTATTGAAGTAAGATTTCTGCATCATCTAAACTCAAGTTAGGCTGAACAAATGACTCTCTTTGCCATCCTGGGTCACAACGACGACCCAAAGTTAGCCGCTGCTCTCGCTAGACATTTTCCAAACGACCATTTGAGGATAGGGCAAGGTCAATGGCTGCTCGCGGGGAAAAACACGACAGTAGACGTGTCGAATACCTTAGGGATAACTGATGGTTCCAACGGGTCGGCAATTGTTGTCTCGATTTCTTCTTACTATGGACGCGCCAGCGCTAACGTTTGGGAATGGATGAAAGTTAAATTGAGTGCGACATGACGCCGCGAGAAGATAAAGAACGAAGCGGAAAGGAAACCGCTCCGCCCAAACTCCCTGAAACGAATCCGCCATCATTTCCGGGTTCAGACTACAGCTTCACTTTACAAGCCGTATTTGAAATGCAAGGAACGCTGGGCAAACTTACGCAAGCGGTTGAAAACCTCACAGTCAGCAAGGTCATCTATGCTGCCGGTGCTGTCCTTACCGTGTTAGGAATTATTGGCGGGTGGTTAATAGGAAAAATTTGGGAACTGCTCATTCCGTATCTTCAGGCACACAAGCCTTAGTTTTCTTGTCCACATCCCCTATAACGCGAGCCAACCGACTCAAGCGTAACTTGCGCGGGCGTGGTAGAATACATTTGTTCTGAGTGGTTTTGTTTGGGCAGAAGAATAAGGCTTAGCCTTCCGCTACCCCAGACTCCTGTACCGAACTCACCCACAGAAGTTTGAAATGATGTTTTTAGGTAGCTGCTAAATGCAGCAACGCCCCGCTTTTAGTGAGCGAGGCGTTGAGTCCCGCATTGATGGCGGGGGGAATAGTAAGACCTACATCTTCTATTCTAGGCGCAGTCGCGCTCTCCCGTCAACAAGCGGTTCTATTAACTGCGGAAAAACGGTACGGGTGTATTCCGCTAGCAACGGCCTACATGGGGGCAATGGAGAAGATATGCCATTTCCACAACAAACAGTTAGAGCATTCGCAAGAGCCAACATTGAAGCGATCACACCCGGACAAATGGGCTGCTATGGCCTATTCATCCAAGGGCGTGCATGGGTTTACGTTGGCAAAGGAGACATCAGAAAGCGTCTCCTGGATCACCTGAACGGTGACAATCCATGCATTACGAGAAACCGCCCGACACACTATGTAACTGTAGTGTCGGACGACATGGACGCGCTGGAAAAGATCCTGATTCTGGAATTGCGGCCAAGCTGCAACCAGAAGGTGGGCTAAGAACAGCCTGAACCTGTTCCGTCGAATTTCCCAGAGAGGCGGCTGAAATAATAATCTCTGCCGTTGACGGAGATTCTTGTGCAGATTGGCCCAACTTTTATTTCCAATCTTTGACCGGAGAACGAATCATTGATTGTGGTAGAGGCGATCAGGCCCGGCGCTTGCACGCGTCCAAGAATCTTCCCAACAAACTGCCGGACGCGGCTCTTGAGAATGTCTAGCCGCGAGGCATTCTCGTCGGAACTGCGAGGGTGTGTCGGGAATGGAAGCAATGTAGCCATGCCTAGAGACTAGACTTATATCCCCTGTCTTCGATGCCGTCCAGCGTTGAATGTAACCAAAAACAAACCCACGGGATGATCCACCTAACCTCTGCACTGGCGTTCTAAAAATCTATTCCCATGAAGGTAAAGACATC
>QIAL01001023.1 GCA_003225535.1 Acidobacteriota bacterium
GAGCGCACACGCAGAAACACCGGTTTGGCGCTGAACTGGGAGCTGGTGCACGTTTCCTCGCCCGCAACCGTCAAAAATCCGGTTGTGCATCGGTGTTGGATCAGACCCGTTTGCGACGGAAGGTATGTAATCGGCGGCCACACAGAAAATTGACCGATGATCGCCAATGGGGCTCAACTCAACCCAAGCACGCGAGGTCGGCGTGGGGCGTAGGTTATTAAGACTGCCACTTGCTTTCTTCGTCGCGCGACCGCCCGAAGCAGCCATAGCGCACCGCCAGTGTCGGTAGCACGAGCAAATTCAGCGCCATCGATGTCAAAACGCCGCCAAGAACGACGATGGCCATTGGTCCTTGGATCTCGCGGCCAGGATCATCGCGACCCAACGCGAGCGGCAAAATGCCAAGCGCGGTCACGATCGAAGTCATAAGAATGGGAATGAGCCGATCGGACGCGCCTTTGATGGCTGTCTTGAGCTCCCACTGCATGCCCTCGGCTTCGACCAGATGTTCGTAATGCGCGATCATCAGAATCGAATTCCGCAGCGTGATGCCGAACAAAGTGACGAAGCCGACCATGCCACCCAATGATAACAATCCGCCGGTCACAAATACAGCCAGGACGCCCCCGACCAGCGCGAATGGCAGGTTGGCCAGGATCAGAAGGAGGTTTCGCCAGTTGCGCGTGATGATCGACAGCAGAAGGATGACACAAACACCGGCGATCAACGAATTCAGGGCCAGGTCGCGCTGCGACCGCGATTGCGCTTCTCCTGTGCCGGCGAACTGTATGTAGGTTCCGGACGCCAGCGGCACCTTCTTCGCGATGGCTGCCTTGGCCGCCTGCACGAATGAAGGGACATCGGTACCAGTAACGTTCACAGTCACTGTTTGCACCCGGCGCGCTCCCTCGTGCAGGACTTGATAGCGCCCCGCAACCTCGCGGATATCGGCGATTTGTTTCAACGCGACGTACGAACCGCTCGGGCTGCGGAGCGGCAACTCACCGATTTTCGTGATGTTGTCGCGACTTGTCGGATCCAGAATCGTGATGACGTGGAAAGCTTCGTTGCCCTTAAAGGTTTGTCCGACGATGTCGCCCTGATAGGCGACTCTAATCAGGTCGAGCACGGTGACTGCATCGAAGCCCCAGCGTTCAAGATCGGGCTTGCGCAAGCTGATAGTGAGTTGCGGCAGGCCGGGCGGCGACTGGACCTCGACGTCGGTCGCGCCCTCAAGCTCGCCGACCACACGGGCGATTTCCTGCGCCTGCTGATCGAGCACATTAAGATCGTTGCCGAATACGTTGATAACAACCGCCGCTGTATAGCCCGACAGCGTCTCCTCGATGCGCTCAGTGAGAAACGTCATGACCGACGAATTCACGCCGACCAGGTCGGCGAACGCGCGACGAATACTATAGTGCGGACCCCAGGTGTCTTCAGAGGACTGCTCTGCGCGTCCCGCGCGTTGCGCCACCGAGCGCACTGCCGGCAGTTTGAGCAGCGTGTCCGCGACGTGCGACCCGACGCGCAGCGACTGCTCGAGTGAAGTGCCGGGTACTGCGGACATGTGGACGACAAAATGACCTTCCTTAAGCTCGGGGATGAACTCGCCGGCAAAAAACGGCAGTGCCGTGCAGCCAGCCACCGTGAATACCGCTGCCGTAGCCATGAGCGTTCGCGGCCGCCTGGCAAACTGCTGTAACAGCGCCTCGTAGGTGGCCCGCGCCCAGCGCACCATTGGTGGATCACGTGGCGGTACCCGGCCGGGAAGGAGCGCCGTTGCTAGTGCCGGCGTTACGGTGAGCGCCACGATCAGGGAAGCGAGCACCGCGAGCGAATAGGCGAACCCCATCGGCGCGAACAGACGCCCAGTCAACCCAGACAATGTTACAATTGGGAAGACGACAAGAATTACGGCGAAAGTGGCATAGACCACGGCGCTGCGGACCTCGAACGTAG
>QIAL01000273.1 GCA_003225535.1 Acidobacteriota bacterium
CGCTGCATCTGGGCTACTGCGAAACATATATCCGCGCTGCCGTGAAGGGCGCCGCAGCTGCCCTCACATTTAGCACTATCGTACAGAACGAGGATTCGCAGGCCGAGAACTGCCGCGTGCGATGGCAAGTCGTGGACTCCAGCGGAAAGGTAGTCGCGACAGCAGATTCACCGCAGCAGTCGGTCGCACCGGACGGCTCCGCGGCATTCACGGCAAACGCCAGCCTGGCGAATCCGGCGCTCTGGTCGCCGGAGACTCCGAATCTCTATTCGGCTACGGTGACAGTCGAGTCCGCTGGCAAGGCGCGCGATGCCGAGCGCGTGAACTTCGGCGTGCGCGACATCAAGTGGGACGCCGACAAAGGATTCTTCCTCAACGGCAAGCCGGTCAAGATCAAAGGCACCTGCAATCATCAAGATCACGCAGGAGTCGGCGCGGCGCTTCCCGACCGCCTGCAAGCGTTTCGCCTGGCGGTGCTGAAAGACATGGGCGGGAATGCGGTGCGCACTTCGCATAACATGCCCACGCCGGAGTGGGTCGAGGCCTGCGATCGCATGGGCATGATGATGATGTGTGAAACCCGACTGATGAGCGCCAATCCGGAAGGCATGGCGCAGGTAGAAACCATGATCAAGCGCTACCGCAACTCGCCGTCGATCATTCTTTGGTCGATGGGCAATGAAGAGTGGACGATGATGTTTCAGCCTCAAGGCGTCCGCGTCGTCGATGACATGATCAGACGCACGCACGAACTCGACCCCACACGCATGTGTACCGCTGCGGTGAATACAGCCTTCGACACGCACTTTCCCGAGCAACTCGACGTCATGGGATTCAATTACAACCTGAAGGTTCACGACGCATGGCACAAGAACCATCCAAAGACGCCGTCAGTGGGGTCGGAGACGGCCAGCACGGTTTCGACGCGCGGTATTTATTCGACGGATAAGCTGCGCAACTGGGTGAGCGCTTACGATCTGAATCACACTTCGTGGTCTCAACTCGCCGAGGAGTGGTGGAAGTTCTATGCCACCCGTGAATGGCTCTCGGGCGGCTTCGCCTGGACCGGCTTCGACTACCGCGGTGAGCCGACCCCGTACGGGTGGCCGTCGATCAACTCGCAGTTCGGCATCGTCGACATGTGTGGCTTTCCCAAAGACAACTTTTATTACTACAAAGCATGGTGGGGATCGGATCCGGTGCTGCACCTCTTTCCTCACTGGAATTGGGAACAGCGTGAGGGCGAACCGATTTCCGTGTGGGTGCATTCAAACCTGGATTCGGTGGAAGTCTTTTTGAATGGCAAGAGCCACGGTTCACAAAAGGTACAGCCATACACGCATCTTGAGTGGAAAGTTCCCTACCAGCCCGGGGTGCTCGAAGCGCGGGGTACGAAAGATGGGAAAGTCGTGCTTACCGAAAAGCGGGAGACTACCGGCGATCCTGAAACGATACGGCTGACTCCAGACCGCACTGAGATCAACGCGGACGGAGAAGATGTCTGCATCCTGCGCGTGGAAGTGCTCGACAAGGAAGGACGGCCGCTTCCTACCGCCGACGTTCCGATTCTGTTCAAGGTAACTGGAGAAGGTGAGCTGATCGGCGTGGGGAACGGCGATCCGAATTGCCAGGAATCCGACAAAGAGTCGAAGCGCAGCTTGTTTAACGGGTTGGCGCAAGTCATTGTGCAGGGGAATCGAACGCCGGGGAGCATCACGGTTGAGGCGCACACCGGGGATTGGCCGCCGCCGAAGCTTCCGCCTACACAAGTGACGATTACAACTAAGAAGGTGGAGTTGCGGCCAAGCGTGGGATAGTCGCCGCATTTCGCGGGTGGGAACGCCGGCGTTACCTGGGGAAAAGTATGTCGAAATCACGCAGGGACTTTCTTACGCTGACCTCGCTCGGAATCCTGGGGGCTGCAGCGGTATCTCGAATTCGCGCACAGAATCTCTCCACTCTGCCGCCAGGAGCGCCACCGGCATTCGGCGCGGGGCCTGCTTTCGGGCCCGAAGTGTCGGTGAACACGTTTGCTGAAGGCGAGAAGCTGGTCCAGTTTTCGCTCGCTGACACCGAGCGCGCGATGGCTGCCGCGACGTGGCGCCGAACGCTTGCGTCGGTGTACGAGCGGCGCACGGGACCGCGAAAGCTCCCGCTTGAATCCAACCTGGCCCCAGCCACGCGATGGGATCCTGCACTGCCAAGCGTGAATATCGTTGTACAGCATAACCGGTTCGTAAGGAGTAAAAGTGACCCCGGTTCCCTGCCCGCGAAAGACGAGGATATCGCCTTCGCGCCTTTGGCGAAACTCTCTCGCTGGATCGAAACGCGACAGATCACTTCCGAGCGGCTGACGCGGATCTATCTGGATCGGCTCGAGCGGTTCAATCCCAAGCTGCGGTGCGCCATCACCATCACGCGAGAACTGGCGTTGAAACAGGCCAAGCAGGCGGATCAAGAGATCGCTGACGGGAAGTATCGTGGCCCGCTGCACGGAATTCCCTGGGGAGGGAAGGATCTGCTCGACACAGCGGGAATCCCGACCACGTATGGCGCGGAACCTTACCGCAATCGAATTCCCTCGGAAGATGCTACCGTGGTGAAACGGCTTCACGACGCGGGTGCCGTGCTGATTGCAAAGCTCAGTCTGGGTGCGCTCGCGTTGAACGACATATGGTTTGGTGGGCAGACGATGAATCCGTGGCTGCCCGAAGAAGGATCGTCCGGATCAAGCGCCGGACCGGGAGCTGCAACAGCGGCAGGACTCGTGGGATTTTCGATCGGAAGCGAAACGGGCGGTAGCATCGTGAGTCCGTCGATGCGTTGCGGTGTGACCGGCTTGCGTCCTACTTATGGGCGCGTGCCGCGCACCGGTGCCATGACGCTGTGCTGGTCGCTCGACAAGCTGGGTCCAATGACTCGCGGTGTGGAAGATACCCTGCTCGTACTTCAGGCAATTTCAGGTCCCGACGCGGGCGATGCTGCGAGTGTGCCCAGCCACCTCGATTTCGACGCGAACCGCACGGTCAAAGGGCTGCGCGTCGGCTACTTCCCTGCCTGGATGAAAGAGCGTCCGGCAACCGAAGTGGATCGGGCAGCACTGGAGACGGCCAGAAAGGTCGGCTTCGAACTGGTCGAAGTTTCGATTCCCGATTGGCCATATGACTGCCTGAATTTATTTCTGTTCGCGGAAGGTGCAGCTGCTTTTGAGGAACTCACGTTGAGCGGTGGCCTTCGCGAGTTAAAAGCCCAAGTTCCTGATGCTTGGCCGAACCTGTTCCGGCAAGCGAGGTTCCTGTCGGCGGTCGACTTCGTACAGGCTGATCGCATGCGGCGCAAGGTCGCCAATGAAATGGCCCGGCTGTTTGGCGAGGTCGATCTGCTGCTGGTGCCTTCTTTGCGCGACGAGATGCTGGTCATCACGAACTTCACGGGACATCCCTCGCTTACACTGCGGGCGGGATTCGTCGAAGTGCAGCAAGCGAGGAGTGACTGGGCTCCGGATCCGGCGCGTCCGTTGCCGACGTTTGCGACGCCCAGACGTGTGCCGCATGGGGTGACGCTTATTGGACGCCTTTTCGATGAAGGGACCTTGGGGACGGCCGGCCTAGTGCTCGAGCAGGCGTTTGGGATCTCCGGCGAACGGCCTCTGGGGTTCTAGGCTTTGCGCTAGCGATTCATTCACCACCAAGGGCACGAAGGTTCACGAAGGAAATCCTGACTTCGCGGGGACCTCATGCCTTCGCTATGAAAACAAGAGCTTCGGGCTCCATTTATAATAGAGAGATTCTCTGGCGGCGAAATTTGGCTCTGTGGTCCTGCCGGCGAAACCAGGCCGAGCGTTGCTCGGCGGACGGACGAGGCCCCCGTCCCTACACAAGCAGATTCCTCGCTTCGCTCGGAATGACAAACGTTAGCGTAATCGAGGACAGAAATAGTCCTTAATTTGAGCTAGTGTTCGTAGGTCGTGGTTCACTAAGAGCCAAGAACTGAAGGCTAAGAGCTCTTTCATGGATTTCAAACTCGTTTCTAGCTACAAACCGCAGGGCGACCAAGCGACCGCGATCCAGGCACTGACCCGCGGTCTATTTGATCGCGAGCAGCATCAGGTGCTGCTGGGCGTCACGGGGTCTGGCAAGACATTCACCATGGCGAAGGTAATTGAGGCGCTGAACCGCCCAACGATCGTCATGGCGCATAACAAGACTTTGGCAGCGCAGCTCTATCACGAGTTCAAGAGCTTCTTCCCGCACAATGCGGTCGAGTATTTCGTTTCGTACTACGACTACTACCAACCCGAGGCATACGTTCCGGCTGCCGATCTTTACATCGAGAAGGAAGCGACCATCAATGATGAGCTTGACAAGCTGCGACTCTCGGCCACGCGGTCGCTGTTCGAGCGGCGCGATGCGCTGATTGTCGCGTCGGTGAGCTGTATTTACGGTTTGGGATCGCCCGAGGCCTATTACGGCATGATGCTCTTTGTTGAAAAAGGGCAGAAGATAAAGCGTGAGGATATTACTCGCAAGCTGGTCGACATCCTCTACGAGCGCACGAACGGCGAGTTCCGCCGCGGGACGTTCCGCGTGCGCGGCGACGTCATCGAGGTCTTTCCTACGTACGACGACATGGCGTACCGGATCGAGATGTGGGGAGATCAGATTGAATCGCTCTCGCAGATTGACCCACTGTTCGGCACGGTGAAGCAGAAGTATATGCGGCTGCCGATTTATCCCAAGACGCACTACGTCATGAAAGAGGAAACGCGCGCATCGGCCGTGGAGTCGATCAAGAAGGAACTGGCGTGGTGGGAAGTTGAACTCGAGAAGCAGGGACGACTGGTCGAGTCGCAGCGCATTCATCAGCGCACGATGTTTGATCTGGAAATGATCAAGGCCATGGGCTACTGCCATGGCATCGAAAACTATTCACGGCATTTCACGGGACGCCTGCCAGGCGAGCCTCCGCCGACTCTGCTCGACTATTTTCCACGCGATTTCCTGATGTTCATCGACGAATCGCACCAGACTGTGCCGCAACTGCGCGGGATGTACGCGGGCGATCGCTCGCGCAAGGAAGTGCTGGTCGAGTACGGGTTCCGCATGCCGTCGGCGCTGGATAACCGTCCGCTGACGTTCGAGGAGTTTGAGCACCGGACGAACCAGCTTGTTTATGTCTCAGCGACGCCCGGGCCTTATGAACTGACGAAGTCGGCGGGTGTGGTCGTTGAGCAGATCATCCGGCCGACCGGATTGATTGATCCTCCGGTGGAGGTGCGTCCCGTGAAGGGACAGATTGACGATCTTCTGCACGAGATTCGAGCACGGGTCGAAAAGGGTGAGCGGGTACTGGTGACGACTTTGACGAAGCGCATGTCCGAAGATTTGGCCGAGTACTACGCCGAGGTAGGCGTGAAGTGCCGCTACATGCACTCGGAGATCGAGACCTTAGAGCGCGTGAAGATCCTGCGCGATCTGCGCAAGGGAGAGTTTGATGTGCTGATCGGCATCAATCTGCTGCGAGAAGGGCTTGACCTGCCCGAAGTTTCGTTTGTCGCCATTCTCGACGCCGACAAGGAAGGATTCCTGCGTTCTTCGGGCTCATTGATTCAGACAATCGGACGCTGCGCACGGCATCTGAACGGGCGTGCGATTCTGTATGCGGACCGGCAGACCGACTCGATGAAACGGGCCATGGACGAAACGTCCCGCCGCCGCGCCATCCAGACGGCCTACAACGAAGAGCATGGCATCACTCCGGAGTCGATTGTGCGTCCGCTCGATATGACGCTGGCTGCGATCGTTGCCGCCGACTATGCGGACCTGACCGCGGGAGAATCCGAGGGCATTCCGGAATTCAAGTCGCAGGAAGAAGTCGACGCGTACATCGCGAACCTGGAAAGTGATATGCGTGAAGCGGCGAAGCGGTTCGAGTTCGAGAAGGCGGCGAAGCTGAGGGATACGATTAAGGAGTTACGAACGAAAGAATTCTTGTTCGCGTAGAACCAACCGACGTTG
>QIAL01001016.1:0-1286 GCA_003225535.1 Acidobacteriota bacterium
CAGGAGCATCAGGTCGTCGATACTGATCCAGCTTTGTCCAAGGACAAGCCGAGCAACCGAAAAACCGGGGACGTGGAAGCCGCGTTCAGTGACGGTGACACCGTCACTATGAGTGGATTCTATGGCATTCCCGTCATCGCGCATTGCTGCCTGGAACCGCACGGCCAGGTCACCGATGTCAAGGATGGCGAACTCTACGTCTGGCCTTCGACTCAAAATGTCTCCCGCTATACCGACCGCCTTGGCGATGAAGTTGGCATCCCGCAGAACAAAACTCATGTCGAATGCCAGCACATGGGCGGCGGCTTTGGATCGAAATTCAACTACGACCGATGGGGTGTCGCAGGCGCGATGCTTTCCAAACAAACCGGGCGACCGGTCAAACTGATGCTCGACCGCGATCTGGAGTTGATGACAGCGGGAAATCGGCCTTCGGCTTACGCGAAAATCAAAGTCGGCGCAAAGAAGGATGGAACCTTGACCGCCGTCGACGCGGAGATTTGGGGCACCGGTGGAAACGGCGGTTATGGACCGCCCCCAGTTCCGTATGTGTTCACAAAAATTCCGAACACGAACATTGTTGGCAAAGGCATCCGCACAAATCGCGGCGGCCAACGCGCATGGCGGGCGCCCAATCATCCACAAGGCTGCTTCCTGACGATGGCCGCGATGGAAGATACCGCCGCGGTATTGAAGATGGATGCCTTGGAGTTCTTCCTCAAGAACGCGGCGTTGACCGATCGTGCAGAGGTCTACACTGAAGAACTCAAGATCGCCGCAGACCTTATCGGCTACAAACAAAAGGCCCATCTGCGTGGCGAAGGCGGCGCGGGAACAATCAGGCGCGGCATCGGTATTTCGATGCATACCTGGGGTGGTTTGGGACATCCGTCCGAATGCGATGTCACCATCAATCCTGATGGGTCAGTGGAAGCAAAGCTCGGTTCACAAGACCTCGGCGTTGGCACGCGAACAGCCATCGGTATCGTCGTGGCAGAAACGCTGGGGCTGCCATTGCAGGCCGTGAAGGTCGAGCTCGGAAAGAATTCCTATCCACCTTCAGGCGGTTCTGGCGGAAGCACGACGATTGGCGGCGTCTCCGTCTCCTCGCGCAAAGCCGCGACCGAAGCGCTTAACACATTGCTCCAGGCGGCCGCTCCCAAACTGAAAGTGCAACCGGATGCTCTGGAAGCGCGTGACGGCGTAATTCGCGAAATTGCAAATCCGACTAACAGCATTCGCTGGAAAAATGCGTGTGCGTTGCTCGGCCCCAACCCGATTACCAA
>QIAL01001016.1:1357-2764 GCA_003225535.1 Acidobacteriota bacterium
GACTGCGGCCTGATCATTGATTTGAAGACGGCGGAAAGCCAGGTCTTCGGCGCGCTGATCATGGGCATCACTTACGGCCTCTTTGAAGAAGCCATCTACGACAAATCCACTGGCCGAATGCTGAATCCCGATATGGAATTCTATCGGCTCGCAGGGATCAAGGATGTCGGCACACTCAAAGTTCACATGATGACTGGCAAAGGCTACGACGAACGCGGCGTGATCGGCCTTGGCGAGCCACCGGTGATTTCGCCCGGGGCCGCCATTTCCAATGCCGTCGCGAATGCGTGCGGTGTGCGTGTACCCTATTTGCCGCTAACGCCGGACAAAGTCATAGCCGCATTGCACAAGGAAGGAGGTGTCGCATGAATTCATTTGAATATGCAGCTCCGAAAAATCTGAAAGAAGCCACTGCGCTCCTGGGCGAGAAATGGGGCGAAGTCGAGATTCTGGCGGGCGGAACCGATCTGGTCAGCTCGCTCAAACAGCACATCGTCCAGCCAAAACGCGTCGTCAGTTTAAAAAACATTTCTGACCTCCGCGGAATCAAGGCCGGCAAAGGCGTGATTCGGATTGGCTCAATGACACGGTTGGGTGAGTTGGCGCGCAACAGCGACACTCAGAAACAATTCCCCGCGCTGGTTGCGGCCGTCAATAACATCGCGAGCCCGCAGATGCTCTCGATGGGTACCGTTGGCGGTGAACTCTGCCAACGTCCACGATGCTGGTATTTTCGCAACGGGTTCGGTTTGCTTGGAACCCAGGGCGAGACCTCGCTCGTGCGCACTGGCGACAATCGTTATCACGCGATCTTCGGCACGGATGGCCCGGCATTGTTCGTCAGCGCATCCAGTTTGGGTCCAGTGCTGGTCGCATTGGGCGCGACGCTGACTGCGCAAGGTCCGTCCGGTAAATCGCGCGAAATCGAAGCAGCGCAATTCTTCCGCGCGCCCAAATCGGAGCAGGAGCGCGAAATCGCATTGGCTCCCAACGAAATCCTGTGACGGCGACCGTTGCGTTCAAGGATCAGAACGGTTCTGCATCCGATCCGCGGGTGGTGCTTGGGCATGTGGCACCAACGCCATGGGCGGCGCGGGCCGCAGCGCAGGCCTTGAACGGCTCGCGCATTGACGACAGCGCCGCGGCCAAGTGCGCCGACGCAGCAGTTGAAGGCGCCAAGCCGCTTAGTAACAACGCCTACAAAGTGCAATTAGTGAAGGCAGCGGTGAAGCGCGCCGTCCTGGCAACGCGGGCCTAGTGGGCGGGAGGTAGGGCGCGATGTCCCCATCGCGTCGCCACCGTTGCTCCGCGCAAAAAAGTAAAACGGCGCGATGGGGACATCGCGCCCTACCTTCTGAGGACAATTATGAGCAACGATCAAACATCGGAGACGGCGCTGCAAATTCA
>QIAL01001017.1 GCA_003225535.1 Acidobacteriota bacterium
ACATAAATCTCTGCGCCACATAAGTGGCCGATCTCATGGACGAGCGTGGAAAATTCCTCGGCGGGCTGCATGCCAAGCAGCAGGGTGATCTTTCCGCCGTGGGATAAGCCCTTGGCGGGGCCAATACGCTCGGAATAATTCAGCTCGATGCCTTGCGATGCGACAAACTGGACCAGCCGTTCGCGGTAGCCACTCACGTCGCCCTGTACTTCGGCGAGCGTGGGAAGCTCCTTGCCTTCGATTTGGTTGATGTCTTATCTCGTGATTTGCGGCCGAGCCTTTGCGCGCTCGACGTGATCCGCCAGTAGATGTACTTCTCGATAGCGGTCAAGCGAAGATGGCTGCTATGTCGATTTACAAGGTCCTAGGAAGAACGGTACGATTCGGCGTTTCATTCCGTGTTTGCGACTCGAAGGACGCCGGCGTTGGATCGTGCGACCAGTTTCTAACGGAGCTGAGCTTACGCGATTGTTCTGTCTACACGCAGCGCGCTTACGCGCTCGGCCTCGCGCATTTCTTCAGTTGGCTGCACGCCGCGGGAGGTGATCCCGACCACGTCACGCGCCAGACTGTCGGCAAGTACATCACCGAGTTCGCGAGAGGTACAAAGCAGGGTGCTGTCGGCGCTCGGGGTACGCAGAAGCCCCGACAGCCACGCACAATCAACCATCGGCTAAGCGTGCTCGCGTCCTATTTTGGGTACTGTATCCGCCGCGATACCGAAGATGGGCGCGGCCCTTGGAAGGGCCGCATCAACCCAGCGTCCGGGAACCCCTTCACGGAAGAGCTGCGTCACGGGATGATCGGGGGCGACTTGCCGGTGCGCCAGCGACAACGAGATGGATTCCGCCGTCGTATTCCGCGCACGCTTCCGAAAGTCCTGGAGCCAACAGCGGTTCAGAAGCTGATCGACAGCGCCGGTTCCTATCGCGATAAAGCGATTCTGACGTTGCTGTCTCGCGCGGGTAAGCGCATCGGCGATTGGAGTCCGGTTGCTGGCCGACACGGGATTTTGGGCATGGCATTGGAGGATGTCGATCGGGTTAACCTTCTCTACCGAAAACTCTTCGGCATCGAATGGTCCGCGCCACATCATCCTCTCTTCATGTTCCGCATGGTTTGGATCAAACATTGCTTCCAGGTAGTCGGCGTAACCCCCGATTCCTCCCGCGTCTTCTGGCGGGCAGCGCCGCTCGTCGGCGAGGCAGCGCGGATACGTCACGGCTGGTTCGGGCATAAGGATCGCTTCCAGCAGCAGTTCATGCTCCCAACCGTCGCCGTAGTCGTACACATAGGTGAAGGTGGTACCTACGCTCGGCACCACCGCGGCAAGGCGTATCCGCTTTGCGTCGACCATTCCTAAATCATCAACACCGTCGGGATCGGGCGGTCCGTACTTCTTACTACCCATGCAAGACGCGATGGAGTTGGGCCAGGGTATAGTCCCCAGTGACCTGAACACGGCGCCAGATCGGCGGGGTGATGCCGATTAAAGCCACTTTGAACTGGTAGATCGCCCCGCTTTGGGTCGCTCCCACGATTCCTCTCCTTAGCACTACAGTCTGCGCAACGGAGCATTCTTTCATTCACACCATCGCGCAGCAAGGTCTCGGCGATCGCGGGTAGTCCGGCTCGCTGCATGCAATATAGGCGTTGTTGTCGGATCCGTCGTCTAGCATCGGGCGCGGGCATGGAGGCCCGCACCAATGCTGGAAGAGTTTCTCGAACATCCCTTTTTCCTGAATCGTCACCGACAAGCACCACTGCTGAAAGAACGAGAGTCATTCCTCAGCCACCTGCAGCAACAAGGAACCAGCCGCAAAGCGCTGAGGAATCTTTCTGGGGAATTGCTGCCGGTGATGCGTCTTCTGAAGCTCACCGAGTTGCGCGATGTGTCGCTGGAGGAAATCCAGCGAGCGGCGCTCTGCTGGGTGCGCGAGCAACGCACGAATGCGAAGGCACAGTCATACGACAACTCCGCTTCATTCTTTGTCTATGCGGCGAAGAAATGGCTGCGATTCCATGGACGGCTCAAGCGGCCGAGCGCACCGCCTACGCGATTCGCCGATCAACTCAACTACTTCGCCCGGTATATGACAGAGGAGCAGGGTCTTTCGCCCTATTCGGTGCGCTCTCATTGTACGAAGACATCGAAGTTCCTGGAGTGGTTCGGAGAACGGCATCGCTTGTTAACCAGCGCGAGGATCGAAGATGTGGTCGCAGGTCGGTCTCGGTCGCTGCACAAGCGCTGCGAGCCTTCTTTCGCTATGCCGAGACACGTGCATGGTGCGCCACCGGTTTCGCGAAGGGCATTCAGGGCCCAAAAATCTACAAATACGAGGGTGTGCCGGAAGGCCCCAGTTGGGAACAAGTGTGCAGGCTTCTGCGATCCGTCAAGGGTTCCAATCCAGCGGTGCTGCGCGCACGGGCCATCCTTTCCTTGCTTGCGATCTATGGACTGCGCACTGGCGAAGTCTCACGACTCATGCTGAGGAATTTCGATTGGCGTGAAGAAGTGTTCGAGGTGAATCATTCGAAACGCGGAGGCCCACAACGCTATCCGCTTCAGCGTGAGGTTGGTAACGCCATCCTGCAATACCTCAAAAGGGGCCGGCCGTGCTGTGCCTGCCGGCACCTTATTCGTAACGCTCCAGCCTCCCTATCGTCCCATCGGAGCAGAGGATCTGTGGACACTGACGAGCCGACGACTGAAGGCAGTTGGCATACAGTGCCGAACCCGAAGTCCACGGGCCTTGCGGCACGCTTGTGCGACACGCTGGTTACAGCAGGGCGCATCGTTCAAGGAGATCGGGGACTTGCTCGGACATCGCGGTCTT
>QIAL01001018.1 GCA_003225535.1 Acidobacteriota bacterium
TCGGGCCTATGGCCAGACCAATCCTGTGTTCAGCGCCACCTTTGAAGGATTTGTAAATGGGGAAACGACCAATGTGCTGGGCGGAACACTGGTTTTGAGCACGACGGCTGAGACCAACAGTCCTGTGGGTGTTTACCCGATCGAAGTCACTGGGGTGACCAGCAGCAACTACGACATCACGTTCCAGGAGGGGACCCTGACCGTGACGCCCTATGCATTGACTGTAAAAGCTGACGACAAGCAGAAAGTGTATGGTCAGAGCGATCCAGCGTTTACGGTGAGCTATACCGGTTTTGTGAACGGGCAGACCGAGAGCGTGCTGGGCGGGACTTTGGCGTTCAGCCGGCAGCCAGGGGAAGCAGTGAGCAGCTACACGATCACCCCCTCTGGCCTGACTTCAAGCAACTACGCAATCACCTTTGCCACCGGAACACTGACCATCAGCAAGGCAACCTTGAGTGTGACTCCGGCTGATGCGAGCCGGGTTTATGGCGATGCCAACCCGGTGTTCACAGGAAACATCGTGGGAATCCAGAACAGCGACAACATTACAGCCAACTACACGACCACGGCCACAGCCACCAGCCCGGTGGCCAGCTACCCGATAACGGCTACCCTGAATGATCCGGACAACAAGCTGGGCAATTACACCGTGACACTCAATAGCGGCACCTTGAGTGTGACTCGAGCGCCGTTGGCGGTAACGGCAGCCGGTGCTTCACGGCTCTATGGCGATGCCAATCCGGTGTTTAACGGCACGATTACAGGCATTCGCAACAGCGACAACATCACAGCCAGCTACAACACCAGTGCCACATCAGCCAGTGCGGTGGGCAGCTATGACATTGTGCCCACCTTGAATGATCCGGACAGCAAACTGAGCAATTACGATGTCACCGATGTCACCCTGCACAATGGGACACTGACGATTAACGCGGCACCGCTGTCGATCAGTGCCGATAACAAGAGCCGCAGCTATGGAGCAGCCAATCCGAGCTTTACCGGAAGCATTACCGGCACCCGCAACAGTGATAACCTCAGTTTAAGCTACAACACCAGTGCCACAGCGAACAGTCCAGTGGGCAGCTACGCCATCGTGCCGTCGGTGAATGATCCGGACCACAA
>QIAL01001031.1 GCA_003225535.1 Acidobacteriota bacterium
CTTCCACAAGACAGGTCACCACAAGCTCGAGCGCTGGGTATCTGTCGTTAACCTCAGTTCCTCCGCCGTCGCCGTGTCCTACAGCCTCGCCCAGAGATAGCTAGCCGCGGCAGATCGCAAACCACAATCAACGTTGGTAAAAAAAGCCGGGAGCTGTTGCTCCCGGCCCGATGTTCTTTCGCAGAGCGTTAGAACTTTAGAAGCTAAGGCGTAGGCCGAACTCCATGGTGCGCGGTGTGTTGCCCTGCCCTGGCAGCGTGCCGAAACCATCCGCACCTGCACTTGTGTCCAGTACGTCGCCGGGGCCTGGGTCAAAGAACACCACGTGATTGAATAGGTTCACGGTCACCATTTGGAAATCGAAATTGAAGCGCTCGGTGATTTTGAAGTTCTTCCGAAGACTGAAGTCCATATTCCAATAGGGCAGCCCGCGAAGGATGCCCCAGCCGCCATCCCTGGTATCCAAGCCAAGAATCGGCTGGCGGATTGCGTTGAACGCCGCATTGGAATCAGCGAAGAGATTGGGGTTCTGGCCAGGGGTTTTGTGAACGCCCGTGCTCAAATGACCCATAATGACAGCGTTTTCATTGTTGCCGTTAGCAAAGAAGTTTGACGCATCCGCTTCGCCGAAGGCCTGGCCGCCGCCATTCACTGTGCCGATTGTTATTGGTAAACCGCTTCCGGCGGTGAAGATCGGTGAGAAGGTCCAGCCTCCGAGAACATGTCCCAAGATTCCCTGCTGTCCCCTGTAAAAGGGAGGGTTATAGACAAAGAAGAGATTGTAGACAAACTTGCGGTCGAAAGCCGCCAGCCCATAGCCGGTATTCAGATTGTAAGGATCAACTGCTGTCTCTTCGCTGGTTGCTTGAACGACCGCACCCGTGCTGAGAGTCTTCGACCAAGTGAAGTTGGACTGCGTGGTTAGACCGTGCCAGTCACTCATTTTGAGAGAGACGAAAGCACCGTTGTAATTGCCGTGTCCGATACTGGCGTTCATGCCGACGCCGCTGGTGAGTTGGCCACTACAGCCAATCTCCGCCCCGGTTGGGCAATTGATCGCGCTGTTCATCATGCTGGCAGGGAAATTAGTTGGCGATGTTGCTACCCTCCTTTGCCACCATTGTGGCGGTGCATGTTCCCGGGGTGCAGTATCCCGTCCCGGCTAAAGCTGTCTCGAAGAAGGGTTGGGGAGTAACCGCAGCTGCGTTCTGGGCGCAGCCCGAACCCGCGAGTCCAGTGAAGCCTCCACAGTATTGCATAGCCACCTGGGCATACGCTTTGTCGAAGCGTTGGCCGCCAACGGTCATCATGTACGGAACAGCGTTGAGGTTAATTGGCTGGTACTCGTGTTGAATTCGCCGGCCGATATAGCCCAATTCCATGGTTACGCCTCTATGCAACTGGCGTTGAATCGTAAAATTGAAGGAGTCGACCACGTTGGGACGGAAGTGCGGGTCCAGACCTTCCCCGGCTCCAGCGGCAATGCCGTTGATACCGGGGAAAAGGGGCTGCGGTAAAGTGGGAAGAGCTTGCGGTATCGGAGCATTCAAGCCGTCAACACCCACGCGAAATGCAGTGGCAGCCGTAGCGCCGCCGCATCCACCGTTTATCAGCGCGCCCACGCACTGAACGGGCTGAATGAGCCCCGTGCCCAGCAGCGGAACCAGCACCAGATCCACTCCGTTCAGGCGTCCATAGACTCTGCCGTAGCCACCGCGAATTACCGTGTTTTGCCCCCCGAAGAGCTTGCCAGCAAAGGAATCGTTGTCGAAGTGTGGATTCCATGCGGCAGCCACGCGTGGGCTGAAGGAGCCGTAATACGGATTGTAGGGATACTTTCTTCCATCCTCGGTATTGCCCACCAGATTGAAGCCGACGATTGGGTTGTAAACCTGGCCTTGGAGCGCTGCGGTTTCGCGCGAGTGGAGATAGGAGGCCGTGTCAACGGTCTGATTGGCCTGATTGACGAATTCGACCTGTTTGCCATTCTTCTCGACCGGCGGCATCTCGAGCGTGTATCCGAGTCCGTAAGTGAGGGTGAACGTCTTCGTCATGTGCCAAGTGTCACTGAAATAAAAGTTGTAAAACGGGATCGTGCTCTGGTCGAAAGCAGGAGTGAGTGGAGGATTTAAGGTGAGGCTAGAGCCGCTGCGGGTGTAAGCGATCTGCGAGATCGAAACCAGCCCAAGAGTCGCCGCATAGTCGCGGCCCCAAGTGGAGGAGGAGACGCCACTGGGCATGTAGGCGGAAACATCTGTGCCTGGGCCAGCACCGGAAGTATTCGCAAGTTGGTAGACGGGCTGATAGTTGATGCCGCCGCCGTTATCAGTTCGTTGATGCCAGTTGAAGTTGTGCTGGTAGGTGCCTCCAAACTGAA
>QIAL01001032.1 GCA_003225535.1 Acidobacteriota bacterium
GGAATGGGCCACGGTCAATGCCGTGACAATTTTCAGCACATTGATCAGCGCCGGCCGAAAACGACCCACCACGCGCCAACCGTCGGGTTCGCGCTTCAACACGGACGGCAGCAACAAGGCCAGCAAAAATAAAATATGATCGAAGCCGGTCCAAATGTGCTTCGCGCCTTCGCGATTGAATTCGAGAAACTGTCGCCAGCGCGAGGCCGTGGTCGCAAATGTCGGTTTTTCCATGCTCAAGACAGCGGTTTGTTCCCGGCCCAGGCCGGTGAGCCGCAGAAGCCCGTGGTGTTGCGCGTCGATGTCGAAGAATGCGCGGTAATCAACCTCGAGATTCTTCGGTTGCGCAGCGCTCTCCACGCGAAAACGCAGTACGGCATACGCGCCATCGCTGAACGTGTCGATCAGCAGTTCGGTGAGTTTCCATGGCTGCTCGACGCCGTCGAGTTTCAGGCGCAACCGCGACAGCGCGTAACTCTCGATTTCCTTTTGTTTCGCCCGGGTTTCACTCCAGGTGATGTTGCCGTCGCGGTCTGCGTCCAGACCGATGACCTGTTCCAAATCGATCAACGAGATGTCCCATTGGCCGGTCACGTTCGTTCCGTCCACGGTGACGGTCAGATAACTGCTGCTTCCCTGGTGCGCGCGAACGCCGGCGGTGAAGCCGAACAAAAGGATTGCCACGCAGGCCATCCGTTGGAAGAAACGCGCCGGTTTGCCGCCATCGTGCCGGATAGTTCTCCCATTGCACGAATCGCGCCCTCGTAGCGCAGGTTTCCAACCTGCTGTATCGCCGACTTCCAGTCGGCCAGGTGGGGGAGCGAGTTGCTGTCGCATAGGAAATCCGCGACACGGCGGACTGGAAATCTGCGCGATGGGACCGGGGAGGTTCAGGATCCCAAGGCGCGCATCTTGACACTGCCACCAACGTGGGCACCCGCGGGCGGGGCGCCGGTCTCCGACCCGGCGGTTTTTTTCCCCACCGAGGGCCGCAGTTCGATCCCCGGGGAGCTTGCGGCCGGATGAAGAGTCTTGCGCTGGCAAAACGGTTTCCTTGGAGCACATGCGGCCGGGCCAGCAGACGTTCCTGAATTTTCCAAATAACGGCGTTGGCGCTCAGGAAACTGAAGCGAAATGCACAGACACTGGACTGGAACAGGACATGGAGCGTAGCGGATGCGGCAGGGCAGAAAAAAGGCGGGGCTTGGTATACACACAGGATATTTTA
>QIAL01000104.1 GCA_003225535.1 Acidobacteriota bacterium
TAGTCCATTCAGTAGTTCGACCCGCCTTCGATCATTGTCCATCAAAGGAGCTAAGCGCCGCACGATGCCCAAGTTCAGCCGCATTCCCCTATCGATCGCATACGTGCTGTACATGAAGTCGCGTTCGACGTCAGTCACCATCTCCAGCGTAAGCTCATCATGGTTACGAAGAAAAAGGTACCACTGGCAGCTGGCGGGTATTGAGGGGGTCTGCTCCAGGATTTCAATAATCGGTTTACGGTCTCCCTGCTTCACGGCCATGAACATTCTCGGCATGAGAGGAAAGTGAAATGCCGCGTGAAATTCGTCACCATTCCCGAAATAGCCGCAAAGATCGGTGGTGTGTTGGTTGGCCTCCGCGAGAAGTATTCTTCCCGGATACGCTGAATCTAACCGTCGGCGAAACTCGCGGATGAGCGCATGTGTCTCTGGCAGGTTTTCACAGGAAGTTCCCTCGCGTTCCACCAGATAGGGCACCGCGTCCAACCGCAACCCGTCGACACCCAGATTCAGCCAGAACTTCATTACGTCCCATATCGCTTCAAAGACGGCAGGATTGTCGAAGTTTAGATCGGGTTGGTAGCTGAAGAATCTGTGCCAGTAATAAGACTTAGAGATCGGATCCCAGGCCCAATTCGACATCTCCGTGTCAAGAAAGATGATTCGTGCGCCCTGATAAGGCGTGTCGGTCTCGCTCCACACGTACCAATCGCGTTTAGGATTTGCGCGGCTGCTTCGCGCTTCTTGAAACCAAGGATGTTGGTCCGAAGTATGATTCAGGACCATTTCGATGATAATGCGTATTCCTCGCTTATGCGCCGCTGTTAGGAACGTCTTGAAATCTTCGAGCGAACCGTAACTTGGATGGACTGACGTATAGTCCGCGATGTCGTAACCGTCGTCCCGCAATGGTGATGCGTAAAACGGCAGAACCCAAATAGCGGTAATTCCAAGTTCCTGCAGATAATCGAGCTTTTGCGCTAATCCAAGGAAATCGCCGATGCCGTCACCATTGCTGTCGCAGAAACTACGCACGTGAAGCTGATAAATAACAGCATCCTTGTACCAATCCTTTGCAACCACCTCTTCCTTCGCATCTCCGAAACTTTCAATCGGTAGTCCTGCTGTGGCGCTCATCGTATCGGCCTCATCCAGAGGATGCACGTGACAGACAGATTCAATTCAATTAAAAACAGATTTCCCTTTTACGCTTCCGGGGGGCTGGCGCACCTTTGATTATTGTTGCCCGGCGCCACCACAACTGAGGCTGCCGCACCTTTCGCGGTTTTCGAAAGAGCCTGCCCTGAGCTTAGTCGAAGGGTGCGCATTCCGTCAGCCGATGGCCCCAGATTTTCCTTTCATGCGTAGCGTCGGCGGACGGACGAGGGCGTCCGTCCCTACACTTGTGCTTGGCTTCGCCTTCGCTGGACGGGCGAAAGCGCCCGTCCCCACCCTGGTCGTGCATAGTCCCAGAGTTGCTCAGGCAGATTTCTCAGTAAAGGTCAGATGTCACAAGAAAAAAATAAATATGGGGTGGGGCTGTGGAAAACTTTTGGCGTCGGGATGGAGGCCTGGAACCCCCCAAACTACAAAACCCACGCAGTTCTCGCTTTCTGTGCCATGCTCTCGGCATGGCAAAACACCCGGAGTCTATCCCAATCAGTCCAATGACGTTGGTCTGTCCCAAGTGTGGTGCTAAAGCCGGGCGAGCCTGCACAATCCTGAGAGGTGAGGTTGAGCTCCTCCACGTCGAAAGAATCAATGCCGCAGGAAAGAAGGACATCGCGGCGAAGAAAGTCCGAAGGAAGTGACTGCACACACAGTTGCTACTCGGATTGCGGCAAGTGACCGATTGAGATCTCGTCAAAGCGCATTTCGATTGATGGCTTTTGCTCGTGTTGATTCTTGATCAAATCGTTGAGTTCGGTAACCAGCGCTAACATCCTGTCGGGATTCTTCTCAGCGCTAATTTGCACACAGAGTTCCTTTGCTTGTTGATTGAGCGGTTCCCGACTCATGGCGGATGCCTCAAAGGGAGTTCTAGTCAGCAAATTTCGCTGCGTGCTCACTACTCTGTCTTGTTCCATACGTACAGGAAGATCTCGTCGCTGGCGGTAGCGACATCTCTCCGGCTCTTGTGAATGGCGCGATTCAGTGCAGACCGCACCTTCTCCTTGCTCTCCGCCAGGTTTGCCAAAGGTACTTTGATCGCCGTTCCTGCGGGAACCTGATCGAGATCGGAGAGGATTTGGGTAACGATCTCCTTGTGCTTTCCATTTCGACCTTGGGGAACGTCCGCTTGCGCCATGGTGGTGAAATTCATGGAAGCCTTGCTGGTCCGAGGGCTCATCGGAATCTCCTCCCGATAACAGACGTTAAACAAACGTGACGCAATCGTACATTAATCGTGACGAGGCAGTCAAGTACAAAATACGAGATAGTGAAGTATGAGATTTATCCCATTAAACGCAGGTTCGATACGCTAAATGCAGGGCTGAATTTCCGCTAACCGGGCAACTGCTGATCTACAACAAACAGACAACTACCTGATAATCGAGCGTTTTAGCGCGGACAAACAGCGCGAGTCGATTCCCAAAAGATGTGACCCGTAGGCTTTCCCGTCTGCTAGGTTTGCTACTGCCCGGAAGGAGAAATTCAAATGCGAAGGTCTTTAACGCACTTCGAAACGATTCCGGTGGCGGTGGTGAGGAAGATTGCTACAGCACTGCCTCGAAGAAGCGGAAGCTCACTCATCCCAACACGACGGTTGTCCCATGTCGTCAAGGCCCGCGTGCAGCGGCCACTCATTTCCAGAAAGGGAAATTGAAATGGGAGACTCAAAAGAAAAAGACGGCGACCAGACCAAGGGAGACTGGCGCGAACTGGCGCTCCGAGTCCAACAGGAAACAGATCCTAAGAAGATGATCGAATTGGCCGGGCAGCTGGTTGCCAAGCTTGACGAAAAAAAGGCCGGAAAGAATCTGCCGCCGAAACGGCGAACGGAATCGCGCGAGAGGCCGCGAGAATGACTCCTGAAGAACAAGAGCAGTTGGATTCTCTCTGTAGGCGTATCGCAATCGAGAAAGACCCGCAAACGTTTGACCGCCTAGTCAAAGAATTGGAGGCTCTGCTCGAGGCGAAACACGAGCGACTCCAATCGATGATGGATCCAGGCTCTCTCCCAGCGACTGCGAAGCCTAACCCGCCAACGGCGGAGTCTTGAGGGCGCTGCCACTTGAGAGACGACAAGTCACTGGAAATTGTCCTCGCGCTCATCAACCAATTGGAAGCAGAGCTTCTCGGATTGAAGCAAATGCGCGCCTTCGCCTTGGAAGGCGTCGAGCTGCAGATGCTGGAGTCGGTGATCGAGAACAGCGAAACTAAGTTGGCAGAGATTAAGCGTAAGGTTATTCAGTAATCATCAGCGCAGCTGCCGATTCTTGTACAGTGCTCCGCAATAAAGCTCCGCCATCTCGTTCTCGCAGTTGGTCCGCTAGGATGACAATCCAAAACAAGGGCGCTACGGCCCGATAAAGCTGGGCCGCCGGACAGCCGGGGCGGCTGTCCCCACATGGTCTAACTTTCCACCTGCACTGTGGTGCTTTCGGCTTGCGGCACTGGATACGATGCGGCGGAGACGGGCGATTTCGTCCCGGCGAGGGCGGCGGCGGACGAGGCGTCCGCCCTTACACAAACCTGACAGCCGAGGCGGCCGTCGCTCGCGGTTCTTGCAACCTTAGGAGCCCATTCCCCTACATGGGTTCTTCCTGGCTGACAGACTGACGGTCTCATCCTACGGCCCAGGCGTGTGATGACCTAACTCTTCTCCGACCGTCCAAGGGAATAGTTTTGGAGACGACGTTACTACCATGACTATCCCTATGAATATGCTCCGAAGGAATACGCTGCGAGGTCTGATGGTGCTGGCCCTAACAGTTTGTCTGTTTGCCGCGCCGCTGTTCGCCGCTCCGATGACCAATGCCGACCGCGAGCATCTGCTGGTGCATTTCGAGATGACCACGCAGATGGTGGCCGAACTGGTGCACGGGTTGTCCCCGGCGCAACTGGAGTACAAGGCTTCGCCGGACCGCTGGAGCATCCGGGAAGTTGTTTCGCATCTGGCGGTGGCCGAACCTGATTATTGGCGGGAGATTCAGAAAGCGCTCAAGGCGGCCCCGGATATGAATACCAAGAAATCGGCGGCTACCGACGCCGACATTATGTGGTATGGCATTGATCGCGTGGTGCATACCAAGACCGGCGGCGGGCACGAAAAAGTCGACACGTACAAGGACCTGGGCGAAGCGCTGGGGAAGTTTCAGGCGCTGCGCGGCA
>QIAL01000105.1 GCA_003225535.1 Acidobacteriota bacterium
TTTAATCGGGTCCACGTAGGGCTTGAATTGCGCCACAGTCTTCGACGGATTCTTAAGGTCGATTTTGTCGATATTCGTTACCACGCCACGCATTGCGCTCTCGCCTTTCGTGAAGACACCCGCAACCTCGGACAGATTCGGCACCTCATTGCCGATGGTGAATGTCATCTCCCAGTTCTTGTTAACCGGATCAATCTTGGCCGAGAATTCCATGTCGGAAACGCTGGTCTTCAATTCCAGCGTGCGGTCCCAGCCGGCCGTCGCCTCCACCGGCCCCAAAGTAGCCGTCGCTCCAGAGACCGAGATCCCGGCGCTGGCATCTTTTCCGGTCCACTTGATTTCGGTTGGAATCGATTTCAGGGTTTTCAGGAGACCCTTCAGTTTGTCAATAATTTCCGGATCACCGGCGCGTACCGGAGTGGCTCCGGAGCTGCCGGAAACGTAAGTGGAAGAGCTGGGCAAGTCGACGGGCAAGAGACTGTGAGTCTTGGCCCATTGGTGGATTTCCCAGGCAATGTCGCCGTTATACATCTGGGCGATTGCCGGCACCTCCACGCGAGCGGCCACGATGATGTCGCGCTCGGGTAGCATGCGCAGGTTGTCGGTGTTTTTCTCGAGCCAGTCGCGGAGCAGAGAGACGGGAGTCTGACGCATTAACATTAAATCGGTCATGACGATTTTCTCCTTGATTGAGAAGACAAGAGGCCCAACCTGGGTTACGCGTTTCGCGCCAGGCAAACCACCACTCCGATATGAGGGGAAAGGGTAGAACTGCGGGGACAGTCCATCCTGAGGCTGAGGAGCGGCCGCAGACACTGTACCGCGAGTTCGAGGAAATTTCTAGAGGTCCAGCATAGAAAATCAAAGCGGCCCGAAACATCGGGCCGCCTGACAGCCGAGGCGGCTGTCCCTACATGGATCTTGCGGAGGGCTGAGGTCTGATGCCTGAGGTCCGCTCTTACGTTCCTTCGTTCCAGCCGGCAAGGTACTCTTCCTGCTCTGGGGTCAGCTTGTCGATCTTGATGCTTAGCGACTCGAGCTTCAGTTTCGCTACGCGCTTGTCTAGTTCGTCGGGGACGCGGTAGACCTTGGGCTCGAGCTTCTTGGCGTTCTTCACCATGTACTCGACCGATAGGGCCTGGTCGGCGAAGCTCATGTCCATCACGCTGGCGGGATGGCCTTCGGCGGCGGACAGGTTGATGAGGCGGCCTTCGCCCAGCAGGTTGA
>QIAL01001026.1:0-296 GCA_003225535.1 Acidobacteriota bacterium
AAGCCTCGCGAAATTACGAATTCACTCACTCGCTGATCAAAGCAGCACTCGGCAGAGGCGAGCTTAGCAGTGAGTTTGCCAGCGAAGAGCTGACGATGGGGTTGCTGGGGATCGTGAACATTTACGTCATGGGTTTTCTTGTCAATTCGAGCCTGAAACTAGATTCGCATACGGCAGAGCGCATTGTGCATCTCTTCCTCCGGGGAGCTGGCAAGCACGAGCGATAAAGGGGTATTCCTTCGACTCCAAATTCTGCAAAGCCCTTTACAGGCTCTTTACCCACACTTCGCGCCGAG
>QIAL01001026.1:681-2071 GCA_003225535.1 Acidobacteriota bacterium
TCTCGACGAAGAATTGAGCTGCGCGAACAGCCGTTTTTTCCGGACCACGCTCTATGCCAATAAAGAAGTTTCCGATTACCTTCGCGATCATTTTGTGCTGCACTGGAAATCAGTCCGGCCTGTGCCGCACATTACCGTCGACTTTGGTGACGGACGCAAACTTGAACGGACCATCACCGGCAACAGCATTCATTACGTCCTCGATGCGAAAGGGGAGGTGATCGACGCGCTGCCCGGATTGTACGGTGCGCGCGCATTCCTCACTGAGATCAAGAATGCGGAACAGATCGCGACGCAGGTTGCTCATTCTGATCCGCAGTTCAGGGGCCGGTTGCTGGAGAGATATCATCTCGCTCGACTTCGCGAGATCAACGATCGATGGAGCGCAGATATAGCGCAAGCCAGTGTGAAACCGGTGCAGATCGCAGCGAACGAGCCGGTACGTGTGGTTCGGGCACAACCGCCAGCGGCAGCAGCTATGCCTTTGGCCCTCAGCAAGGCTATGGTCGAGCAACCGATGCTGCGCGCGCTGGCGCCGCGCCGGGCGGCATTGGAAAGTTCAACAGACGATCAACTTTGGCGCAAACTCGCTGCGCTTCACACGAACGACGTGGTGCTGGACGCCAATGTGCGTGCGCTGATTCGCGTTAAAAGGCCATTCGGAACCAACACAGCCTGGATGGATCGGCACATTCTCGGCCCGGAGCGTTATTACAAACAAATGTTTTCGGCACTGGAAAATTCCATCGCGGAGGACACGGTCCGGAACGAATACCTCTTCCACGCAAAAATCCATGAATGGCTGGCCACTCCAACTCCGTCGTTCACCGTCGATTCTCTGAATTCACGGGTTTACGCCGAACTGTTCCTAACGCCTGAATCCGATCCGTGGCTCGGCCTCGCCCCGCGCAATCAGTTCAGCGCGCTGGAGAATGGTGGTTTGGTTGAGTAGGCCCAAAGGAACGGATTGCCCCCTCACCTTGACCCTCTCCCCCAAGGGGAGAGGGAACCCCCGCGATGGTCTTGCCCTCCAAAAGAGAACCGCTTCAACGAATTCTTACTGCAGCAGGTGCTCTTTCAGAATTTTGTAAACGTCAGTGGGAGCGACTGTGCCAGTCGTCAACAAGTCGCGCTGCTCAGAGATAATCACTGGATGGTAGTTTGAATCACTCGAGGCCGCCCCGTGAGAGCCCTTGACGAGTGACGCATCCAGAGGAATGACATCCATTAGCATGCGAAAACCGAGCTTTTTTTGCAGTAATCGCCAGGCGATCTTGAATTTGGGCAGCTGGAGCTTCGGATCGATGAATAGCTCGACCGGGTCGTAGCCGGCCTTGCGATGGATATCGACGCAGCGCGCGAAGTCCGGCGCAAGTGCATTGTCCAACCA
>QIAL01000106.1:0-5112 GCA_003225535.1 Acidobacteriota bacterium
GCAAGGAATTTCAACAGGCCAATCTGTTCGACATGGGCGGGGGCGATCTGCAGGATGTGCTGGCTGGCGTGGATTGGATCAAGCAGACCGGCCATCTTGATCCCAAAAAGATTGCCGTGATGGGCGCCAGCTACGGCGGATATCTGAGCATGATGGCTGTCACCAAGGCGCCCGAGGTCTGGGCTGCGGCCGTGCCCATCGTTCCCTTCGTCAACTGGTTCACCGAAATCGAGAACGAAGACCCGGTGCTGCGGGAGAGCGATCTTGCCACCATGGGCGATCTAGTCAAGAACAAGGCACTATACGAAGACCGGTCGCCGATCAACTTCATCGATCAAGTCAAGGCACCGCTGCTGCTGTTGGCGGGCGGACACGATCCGCGTTGTCCGAAATCGGAAACGCAGCAAGTGGTCGACGCCATAAAGAAACGCGGCGGCACTGTCGACTACAAGGTTTACGAGAATGAAGGCCATGGCTTCGCGCGCGTCGAGAACCAAATCGACGCCTATAAGCGCGTCGCCGACTTCCTACTGGCGCACGTAGTTCCGGCTGATTGCAGCTGTTCACTCAACGAGTAGCCGCAAGGCCCGAGCCCGGCAGCCCAACCCAGATCACAAAATCAATGCGGGCTTAGTACCTACTATTCGTTACCGTGGTAATGAGTCGTTGTTTTTCACAACCCAATTCGACCGAAGTTCGTATAGACTCCCTCCACTGCAAGAAAACAATTCCTTCCTGAAAGACCGTCGTGCATCTGTGTCGTGCGGGCGGAGCAAGCGCAAGAAATAAATTTGAGGGGCGTTATACATGATTCTGCAAAAGGCAGGGAGATGTGTGCTCGCCGCCGCAGCACTGGTGTGCTTCGTCGCAGGAGCATTAGCGCAAGTCCCAACATCCAAGCACGTCATCCTGGTGATTAATGAGAACACCAGCTACAACGATGTAATGGCCAACATGCCCTGGCTTACGGGCGAGGGCAATACCCACGGCTACGCGACAAAATATCTGTCCGACAACGGCGGCTCGCTCCTGGACTATCTCTGGCTCGCTTCGGGCAGCTGCCATTCGAAGGCGAACTGCACACTGCCCTCGGGCACGCACGATTTCAACTGCAATGGAAACGATTGCTATTATCCCGGGACAGCTACCACCGATCGCATTACCGACGACAACATCTTCCGCGAGATGAACAACCACGGTATTTCGTGGAAGGTTTACGCGCAGTCGTACGCGAAGGCCGGCGGAACACCCACGACTCCCGACAATCACAACGGCACAGCCTACTATCGCCGCCACAATGGAGCGACGTGGTACAGCGACATCCTGAACAACACCAACGGATCGGCGAGCCGAATCGTCGATCTCTCGCAACTCTCCATCGATCTCGCGAAGGGCGCCGTCCCCCGCTTCATGATCATCGTGCCTGACGGGAATCATGACGCACATGATTGTCCGGTCGGCATGTCGAGTTGCACCGTTGGCCAGAAGCTGGCGGCTGCAGACGGGTTTCTTAGAAACACGCTCGGCCCCATCCTGGCCATTCCAGACTTTCAGCCAGGAGGCGACGGACTAGCGATCGTCACCTTCGATGAATGTGGAGGCGGCACCAACGCCGGCTGTGGAGCATCGGTCTACACGGCGCTGATCGGCCCGAAGGTCACGCCGCACACGGTTTCCGGAACTACGTACAAACACGAAAACACGCTGCGCACCATGCTCGATAGCCTGGGAATCAGAAGCTATCCCGGCGCTTCGGCCACGGCCTCCGACATGTCTGATTTCTTCAGCACCGGCGGAATCAAGCCGCATGTGATCGTCAGCGATCCCGCAAGCGGCTCGACGATGAGCTCTCCGGTGCCGATCCAGGCCACGGCGCAAGCCAGCCCCGGCCACTCGATTTCAGGATGGTGGATCTATGTCGACAATGCAGGCGTATATAAAGCCGGCGCAGTGTCAACCATCAACCCTAAAGTCGCCATGAGCACAGGGACGCACAAAGTGGTGCTTCGTGCATGGGACTCCTCCGGAAACTTCGGCGATCAGACGCTTACCCTGTCGGTGAATGCTACGAAACCGGCGGTGAAGGTCGTAACGCCGTCGAACAACGCAACTGCCGGGTCGCCGGTGAATCTGCGAGCTTCAGCGACGCCGTCGAGCGGACAAACGGTTACTGGATGGTGGGTCTACGTGGATGGGAAAGCAACCTACGAGGGGGGCGCGATCACGTCGATCAACACGAATCTGAAGATGTCGACCGGCGCACACAAAGTTGTCGTCCGCGCGTGGGATACGTCGGGGAACTACGGCGATCACACCATCGCTGTAACGATTAACTAGGCGCCGCGGCGGTGAGGAGCTCCGCCTTCATCGCCCGTAGCGCCGTCACACCTTTCGGCTGTCGCGGGGTCATCTCATCGCGCACGGCCAAGGTTTTGCGCTGCGGTAGCCGTCTCTCTCCGCGCGGCTACTGCGGCCAGATTCACTGCTGCTGTTGCTGTTCCTGATCGACTCGCTTCGCCGTGTTCCGCACCAGCACGGGCCTCGACCGGACCACGAAGCTGGGGGCAGCCGGTTCCACTGGTTCTTTGTCGGCCGGACTTACCGTAACTGTCACGCTCAACTCGCTCTGCGCCTCTCCCTTGTACACACCGCGGGTCGGAGGAACATCAGCATAGTCGCGTCCGATGGCCACGCGAATGTGCCGGTCCGCACCCACCAGGTTATTTGTGGGATCAAACGCGACCCAGCCCAGACGCGGCGCCAGAACCTCGACCCACGCGTGGGATGCGCCTTCGAGCGAGCGGTCTTTCTCCTTCTCGTCCCTATGGAACATGTATCCGCTGACGTACCGGCACGGAATTCTTAGCCGGCGCACCAGAGCGATCATGATGTGGGCAAAGTCCTGGCACACACCCTGCCGGGCTTGCAGCGCTTCGTCAATCGGAGAATCCACCTTCGTGCTGTTCGGGACGTAGGCAAAAAGCGTATAGATGGCGGTGTTGAGCTCGGTCAGCAACTCCAGCGGATTTCCCCGCCGCTCGCACTTCAAGGCTTTTGCCAGCTCTTCCAGAGCCGGCGTCGAACAGGCGAAGTAGCTGGGGAGCAGCATCTCCCAATAATCGCCACTGGCCACGAGCGCATCCAGATCAGACCAGTCGCCGCAATCGGCCACCCGAGGGACAGGCGTCGTCTGCACTTCGACTGATGATTCTGCAGTCACGGTGACTTGCGTGTGAGCGGCGGCGATATCGAAATGGTGGACGGTATTCCCCGCGAAATCCCGATACTGCATGATGCTCGCCGCCGGATCGACTTTGAGACTGAAGTTAAGGCAGCGCTGGTCTCCATCACTGCGGGGTTGCAGACGAACCTCCATGATGCTCTCGCGCACCGCGGGTTCGTAGCGGAAGATCGTGGTGTGACGGACGGAATAGATCAACGGAACCCCCAACGGGATTGAGTAATTTTGTAATTAGGTAATTGGGTAATTGAAAATCCGCTCCGTCATGGATTGTGGTTTTCAAACTATAAAATTACTAAATTTCCCAATTACTCAGTTTCTATGCCAGCGCCGATTCTACCGAATAGTCGAAGTACACCTGATGAATTGCAGTGTGCGCCTGGGCGCATTGCCAGCGCACGCTGTCGACGTAGGCGCCCGCGCCGGAAGCGAGAATCTCTTCTATCTGACTGAAGTTCAACGTCGCCTGCAGGCGTCCAGCCAAGCGAACTGGCTGTTCGGCTTTGCGCTCAGTCATCTCACCGATCCGGGCCAAAGACGCGTGCACCATGTCGACCGAGAATCGGACAGAGTGTGGAAACTCCGGATTCAGCAAAAGGAATTCCGCTACGCGCAGTGGGCGCATCTCTGCGGTGTACGTCTTGCAGTAGGCTTCGAACGCAGCGCACGACTTTAGCAATCCTACCCATTCCAGATATTCCTCGCTTTCCACCGCTTGATCCGGAGGCTGCGTGAGACTTCCGAAACGCGTGCCGATCAAACGCGCCAGCGTATCGGTGCGCTCGACGTACCGACCGAGCTGGATATATTGCCAGCCTTCGCCGTGTGACATCGTGGAGTCGGTAACGCCCTGGAACAGGTGAGCTCCCTCCAGCACGGCGCGAAAGAAGATGTGCGAATTCAGCAGCCACGACTCGGCCTTGCTAGTGTTGCTGACCTGAAGATACAGGCGGTTGAGTTGCTCCCACATTTCCGTACTGCACTGCTCCCGCACCTGCCGCAGGTTCTCGCGAGCGGCGGACACGCACGACAGAATAGAAGACGGATTGGTGCGATCGAGCGTCAGCAGATGGGTGATCGACGCCGCTTCGATCTTTGGATCCTCTGGTCCCAATGTCTGCAAGGCATTCAGCAGCCGCAGCCAGCGCCCCGCGCCGGATTCCGGCGACTGATCGAGCCGCAACTGCAAGTCGACTTCGATCAGGCGCGCGGTATGCTCCGCACGCTCAAGATAGCGGCTCATCCAGTACAAACTGTCCGCTACTCGAGAAAGCATGGCTGTTCGGCTCCTGTGTGAATGCAGGGATTAGGGGATCGGGGCCAGGGTCAGTCCTTAGTAGTGATACCTGGCCCCTAGCCCCTGACCTCTAGCTTCTCAGCACCCACGTATCTTTACTGCCGCCGCCTTGCGACGAATTCACGACCAGCGATCCGCGGCGCAGGGCTACTCGCGTCAAGCCTCCAGGCACCAGCGTGACATTCTCGCCGTACAAAATGTAGGGGCGCAGGTCCACATGCCGCGCCTGCACCTCTCCTTCGAGAAAACACGGGGCACGCGACAGGCTCAGTGTCGGCTGGGCAATGTAATTTCGTGGCTCGGCCTCGATTCTGCTGCGGAACTCTTCCCTCTCCGCTTCCGTGCTGTGCGGACCGATCAGCATTCCGTAGCCGCCCGATTCGCCCACCGCTTTCACCACCAACTCGTCCAGGTGTTCGAGCACGTAGCTTCTCTGCGAACGGTCGGTGAGTAGATAGGTTTGAACGTTCGCCAGAATCGGATCTTCACCAAGATAGTAGCGGATGATGGCCGGGACATACGCGTAGAGAGCTTTGTCGTCGGCTACGCCGGTGCCGATCGCGTTGGCCATAAT
>QIAL01000106.1:5181-6823 GCA_003225535.1 Acidobacteriota bacterium
GCCGCAGCCCCGCGGTCGTGCGCATATAAACGACGTTGTCGTGTACCAAAAGATCGCGGCCTTCGACCAGTTCAATACCCATCTGCTGCGCCAGGAAGGTGTGCTCGAAGTAAGCAGAGTTGAAGACGCCCGGCGTGAGCAACACGACCTTGGGTTCGTGACGGGCGGAAGAGTTGGGCGCCAGCGCACGCAGGGTTGAGAGCAGCGCTTGCGAACAATGATCTACCGGACTGACGCCGTAGTCGCGGAACAGCGTGGGAAAAACTTTCTTCAGCACCTTGCGGTTGGCCAGCATGTAGGAAACGCCGCTGGGCACGCGCAGATTGTCTTCCAGCACGGCAAAGCTGCCGTCGGGCAATCGCACCAAGTCTGTGCCGCAGATACTGACGTAGATTCCATTGGGCAGCGACAGACCCCGCATCTCGCGCCGGAAGTGGCGGCAACTGTAAACTAGTTCACGCGGAACGATGCCGTCGGCCAGAATCCGGCCGGCATGGTAGATGTCCTCGAGGAAAAGATTCAGCGCGGCAATACGCTGGGTGAGGCCACTTTCGATCTTGCGCCACTCCTGGTAAGGGATGATGCGCGGCAAAAGGTCATTGGGAAATACGCGTTCCGTCCCCTCGTCGTTGCCATAAGGAAGTTCCAGCAGTCGCTGGAAAAGTGCCCGGTAGTGGTCTCGCGGCACGCCAGGCGAGGCGAACATCTCGTCGTAGGCGGAGTCGAACTGATAATTGCGAAATGGGGGACGAAATAACGTCAGCGGCACTTGCGGAGGGCCGATCCGGTGCACGAGCTGACGGGTTCGGGTACGGCTGGGCTGCACTTTTACGACTGTAGGTTCAGTCCGCCGGTTCGTCCAATCAAAATTGTCTATAGGAGGGATTCAGAAATCAGGAATGTAGCGCCGGCGTCCTTGCCAGCTGCGGCGGGGGCGTCTCCCCCGCCACCGGGACAGCGTCGCAAGAACTCGATACATTTAGGCGCTACACGCAGTGGCGGTGAGACGCCGCCACCACAGCCGGCACGATGCCGGCGCTACGGAAGCAAGCTACTGCTTTTGTCCTGAAGCAAAGAGTGTCCATGGACCGGCCTTCATGTCCCGCAATAAGGGCTTCTGCCATGAATATTCCGGATGGTGCTCGAGGAAAGGCTCGGCCAGGAAGTCCGCGCCGCAGGGATGCCCCGCCCGCGCCACGAAGCTCATCTTCGCCGCCATCGAACTGTCGGCGGCTTTGCCCTGCACGGCGCCGCCGGGATTGTATGCACCCCACTCCCATTCCTTCACGCCTCGCGGAGAAGTATCGACGTGCCCGCAAAGAGATCGCTCGTTGGCCTGTTTTGGACCGGTATATGCCGTATCGAAACTATCGAAGTGATCGGAAAGAAACTGCTCCGCCATGTTCACATCAATCTTTCCCTTGGCCTGCTTCATCAATTCTTCCCAGCGCGTGTGGCGGGCGTTGGGAGAAGACGACCCGTCATTGGGATCGAATGTCGTCTCTTCTTTGATGACTTTCGGATCGCGAGCGAAATTGGAACTGACAAAGTACCCGTCTTTGGTTCGCCATAGCGGAGTGTTCTTCAACCCTAACTCCAGGTAGGCAATCTCTCCCGTCTTGCGATCGCCAATCAGCCAGTC
>QIAL01001027.1 GCA_003225535.1 Acidobacteriota bacterium
CGGGCGTATGCAGCATCTACTAACGCCAATCCAGGGATGAACGCCAGCCAGTCGGTAGCTGGCGAAACCTCCTCGTGCGATGCCGCGACTACTATGTACGCTAACGTGCCGAACTGTTCTCCGTAAAAGGGTAGCCTGTGGGGAAAATGATTCGCCTCAATGACCCGCCAGACACAATGGCGAAGATCATTGATGAGATCGACAGGATTCGAGAAGAACTATTTAACGTTCAATGAGTTCTGAAGCCGTCAAGTCTATACTCCGTACTCATTGAGCAGTTGGGCGCGTGTTGCCGACATGGCGCTTACCGATGCCTGCGGAAGATTTCGAAGATCAGATTGAAGAATTGCACTAGCGTTATCCCGATGGTGACATAGACCGCAATCTCCAGCCGGCGACCCGCCTCTTGAGTCCCACGCAGCAGGTCGGCGACATCCTTCGTGGACTGTTGCAGAGTATCCGCCAACTGCTCAAAGTGCTGCAGCGAAGCCCTCATTTTGTCCGAGGTCCTCGACATGGCCAGCGCGGCTTCACCGAATTGCTGTCCATTGCGCAGATCAAGTTCAGCTCGGCACGCCGTCCACCACGGACTCCCGGGGGGACTGTCATACATCCGCTGCCGGATCTCCACATAAGAATGGTTGCGCAACACCTCCACTAGCGCCGACAATTTGTCGGATGCTGGGGCTTGCTCGCTGTCCTTGGTTTCCGAAGCTTTCGCGCCACTGACGATAACCGGCATACTAAGGAGCGTATCAGCGACTCTTGCCGGATAGAGGTGCCCGAAGTGCATATCCAACCCTCCGTTTCCGCACAATCTAGCTATTGGTAACGACCTTACCC
>QIAL01000107.1 GCA_003225535.1 Acidobacteriota bacterium
TCGGAAGCGTCTCGAAAGAAGGGAGAGAACGGTAATGTCGATATTGCTCTCGTGGTCGGGACCGATGGCTTACCCCACGATTTAAAGTTGATGTGCAGTTCAATCCCAGACTCGAACCAAAGTGCCATCGAAGCCGTGAAGCAATGGAAATTCACCCCCGGAACAAAGGACGGGAACCCGTTCCCGTCAACATCATGGTTGACATCGAGTTCAAACTGTATCACCAACCCTGACTCGCGGGTTTCTGCTAAGCTTTTCCTTCCCTACTTTCACTGCCTTGCGAAAGCTCCTGTTCATCGCTGTGCTGGTACCCATCCTCGGCGGGGTGGGATGGTGGTATTTCCGCGAGCAGCAGATGCCCGACTACGGGCCCGCCTTCCGCGAATTCGCTTATGTCAGCAACGGCAAGAGCAATACCGTCAGCGTTATCGACTTGCGTTTTTTCCGGCTGGCCAAGACTCTTCACGTGGGCAGCGACCCGACCGGCATCGCTGCGAACAGCAAGAAGAATGAGATCTATGTGGTCAATACCGGATCGAGCAACGTGAGTGTGATTGATGCCGAGAGCAATGCGGTGGTGGCAACGATCGGCGTGCACGGTCATCCGTATTACATCGATGTGTCGAGCGACGGGAAGCGCGGCTATGTGGCGAATTCGGGATCGTCGAACGTCAGTGTGATCGATCTGGAAAAGCGGGCTGTCGTTGGCAACGTGCGCGTCGGAGCTTCGCCGGGAATGGCGCGGGTTTCGCCCGACGGGACGACCGTCGTGGTTTCGAATCGCGGGGACAACACAGTGTCGCTGATTGATGCCAATCTGCTTCGAGTCCGTGCGACGCTGCCCGTGTGCAAACAGCCGGAGGATATTGCAATTCTGCCGGATTCGAGCAAAGCATTCATTTCGTGCTCGGGATCGTCGCAGGTGGCATCGATTCAGCTCGCCAGCAGCGATCCCAAGGCACAGCAAAGGAAAGAGGATCGCGTGCTGGCGCTGCTCGATGTGGGGCGCACGCCGGTCAGCCTGACACTTAAGCCCGATGGCGGCGAAATGATCGTATGCAACTTCGATGCCGACAGCATTTCCATTATCGAGACTGGAAATGACGAAGTGGGCAGCAGTCCGGAGATCGGGCAGCATCCCGCGCGGGGCGTGGTCACGCTGGATAATTCGCGGCTCTATGTTTCGAACTTTGGATCGAACAGCGTCGCGGTGTTCGATATCGATATGGGGCGACGCATTGCGACGCTCAATGTCGGCAGCCATCCCGACGGGTTGGCACTAACGCCGGACCAGAACTATCTGCTCGTGGTCGGCACCGAGTCGGGCGACGTCACCGTGATCCAGAAGCGCAGGCCGCGCAAGCTTGAACCCAGCGAATATTCCCTGCTGACGCTGATTCCCGTGGGCGTGCAGCCGAACGCCATCGTGGTGAAGACGTTCATGGCGACGAAGTAGCGGGCGATCTCCCGACCACTGGCATTCCCGGCGGAGCGAGTAACCCTGCCCGCTGCATTGCACTTTGTATAGGGATGCTTCGACTCCGAACGAGTTCGCTTTGCGATCTCGTTCTCCGCTCAGCATGACAAAAGGGGTACCCTTGTTTCACTGAGTCACCCTGTTTGCCAAAACGGGGTTACGCGCCTCGTCTTGTCTTCAACTCGACCAGCAACTGCTCGATGCGGTCCTGTTTTTCGAGGGCGGCGAGACGGTCTTCGATGTTGTCGGCGGCGATCTCGGACTTTGCCTGGCTCAGGGCTTCCGAGTGCGCGACTTTGCGTTTCATGCGATCGAATGCGGCGGCCTTGGAGCCGTCACCTGAGGCAATGCGCGCATCGCTGGCTTTGCCGACCGCGCGGGCGCGACGCTGCTTCGCGATCAGAACGTCCGCTTTGGCTTCGGCTTCCGCCAGCTTCTGCTCCAGTTGCCGCAGAGCTGTCTTCAGGTTTTCGACCTGCGCCTTCTGATCGGCGACCTGCTGCGTGAAGTTCTCGCTCAGCTCGCGGTAGCTCTCCACGCGCAGCAGCGAGGCGCGCGCCAGGTCGTCTTCTTTTTTGTCGACGGCAAGTTCGGCCTTGCGCATCCATTCGGCGACCTTGTCGGCATTTTCCTTTTGCTTTTTTCCCAGCAAATGCTGGTCCGCGATGGCGATCGCGACCTGCGTCTTGACCTGCAGAAGTTGGTTCTGCATGTCGAGGATTACCTGCTTGATCATCTTTTCCGGCTCTTCGGCCTTATCGATGAGATCGTTGAGATTCGCCCGAACTAATGTTGCGACCCGCTCTAGTAGTGCCATGGTGAACTCCTTTTCGGCTTCTAGCTGCTAGCTCCTACTTCTAGCCAACCTGTCAGTTGGCCCTGCTTCCCAATTCATGCCCTCGATGGATCGCTTCGCACTGAGGACACTCCGTCGACTTGCGTCGGGACGACAGGCCGATCACTAGGCCAATAGCGACTCCGATCGCTAGCCAAACACCCATGTTGCCCGCTATCACTCCAGCGACCGCGCCCAGTGCGGCTCCCAGCGCGATGCCCAGTCCTGCGTATTTTGGTTTGCGGTTCATACCTCACTCCACTACTCCTCGCTTCGCTCGTCGGGACGGGCGAAAGCGCCCGTCCCCACACAAACCACACGAGCTTCCCCGGACCCCTCGCTAGGCTTTCGGCAACTCTGGCGGCTTGGGGGCCTTGTCGCCGATCTGCCTAACCTTGCCCAGCAACTCTGACAGCGGCATGCCCGATAGAGTTTCGAATAACGCGGGTATCTGCGCCGCCATCTTGGTGATGTCGCCGGTGATCTTGTTCATACCCGACGCATCGCCGTTGCCGGTTGAGACGATCGTGATCTTGTCTACGTTGGCCAGCGGACTGGCTAACGCCTTGACCACTTCCGGCATGCTGGCGAACAACCTGTCGATCACGGCCGCCTGGTTGTACTCCTGGAAAGCCTCGGCTTTCACGTTCATCGCTTTGGCTTCGGCCTCGCCTTTCTTGAAGATGATCTCGGCTTCGGCTTCGCCCTGCTGACGAATCGACGAAGCGTGGCCTTCGGCCTCGGCCATCAGGCGCGACTTTTCGGCTTCGGCCAAGGTTTCAATCCGCTGACGCTCGATTTCGGCCTGCTTCAGCACCGTCGCGATCAGTTCCTTCTCGCGGCGGTTGATCTCGGCTTCTTGCACCTTGACTTGCTGCTCTTTCTCGATCTGCTGTACCTTCACCTGTTCGGCAACGACCTGCTGTTGCATGATGTTGGTCTGGATGTCGTAGGCCTTGTCGGCCTGGGCCTGCTGGCGCTTGGTGACTTCCAGGTATTGCGCCTTTTTCACTTCCAGATCGCGCTGCGCTTCCGCTTGCTTCGCCAGAGAAGCGGTTTCAGCCTGCACGCGTTCCTGATCGGCTTGGGCCCTTGCAACTGCCGATTCCCGCTGGGCCAATGCACGCTTGATCGCCGTGTCGCGATCGGCTTCGGCAGCGGCCACGTCGGCATCGCGCTTGATGCGGGCGACGTCGGGACGTCCCATGTTGGTGATGTACTCGTTCTTGTCGCGCACTTCCTTGATGGTGAACGAGATGACTTCGAGACCCATCTTGTTCATGTCGTCGGCGCAAGTGGAACGCATGCGGTCGGATACCATCTCGGGCTGCTTGACGATTTCCTCGACCGTGAGCTGGCCGATGATGCCGCGCAGGTGGCCTTCCATCACCAGGCGGATCAGGCCTTCGCGCTCCTGGTCGGTCTTGGTCAGGAATTGCTCGGCGGCGGTGTTGATCGACTCGTTGTCGGACTTCACTTTGATCTGCGCTACGGCCTCGACCGTGACGGCGACGCCTTGCTTGGTGTAGAGATCCTGCTGCGGTGCTACGTCGAACGACATCAGTTCGAGCGACAGACCGCGGCAGACCTGCACCATCGGCAGTACTACCGTACCGTGACCTTTGACGACGCGCGTTCCGCCCATGCCGTACACAATCAGCGCTTCGTGCGGACCAGCTTTGCGGTAAAGCCTGGCCATGGTGCTGATCAGGAACAGAATGACGAATACTGCCAGCCCAGCGATGATCCAGATCACCGCCCAGTGCGAAAGACCTTCGAACATAACGCCTCCTCCAGAAAAGCAGTTCCCAGTTTTCAGTTCTCAGTTGCCCGAATTACGGACTTGCCAACAGTGGCAACCGGCAGTTTGCGACTAAGAACTGGGAAGTGCTTTTGGATATCGGTCCCTGTAATCCGGAATGCACCTCCTGTGCCTTCAAATTGAAATCGACGATCGAGTAGTTTCCGTACCAGCAGAAACCCAGCACCGCGTACGAGACCAACAGAACGGGCCAGAATGCAGCCGGCTTGAGCGCATCGACGATCAGTGTCGTCACCGTGAACAGCACCAGCATGACCACCAGAATCTCGAGGCCCAATTGTGCTGCCCCTTCGCGTGACGTGTAGCCGTTGGGCTGCCAGTTCGCATCGAAGTGGACCGCCATGCGCGCGGGCAACTGATCCCAGACGCGCCAATAAATCCGGGCAGCGGTGGGCAGCGCCAGCCACATCAACAGGACCGCCGGTTTGTGCCAAACGCGATTCATGTTCTCCTCTTCTTGCGGCTGTTACTCCGATTTCCCGGTGGTACTCGCCTCGTTCAGTTCGCCGGACAGTTCGCTCCATAGCTGGACGTAGGCAATGCCGCGTTCGTAGCGGGTCACAACCACTTCCGCGCCTTTCGCAAGCGCTGAACCGTCGTCGCTGCGCGCGCCGCAGACTCGGCGCGTGCCCATCTGCGAATAGATCAATTCCCCGGTGCCGCCTGCGCGGATCGGCACCGAAAGCGAGAACCTTCGTCAAGAAAAAGAAGATGATGGCCCCGCCAACTAATCCCGCGATTACGGCCAGCAGCAGCGCGAGTCCAACCCATAGAGTCGAGAAGCGGTTCAGCAGATATCCGGTCCCTCCAAACCACGCCAGAAACGCGGCGATGGATGGCGGATTGAGCGGCGAAACGCTCCCGCCGCGGGCTGCATGAGTTCCTCCATGCGCCTGTGTTGCTGCTGGACCATGCGCAGCGCCATGGCCAGCAACCGGACCTTGAGCGACCGGACCATGCACCGTCGGCAGATGCCCAACTCCGTGACCATGGAAGTGCGGCAGATGGAGTTTCCCCAAGCGCGAACTTCCAAACACAAACGAAAAGAAGCTGAAGCAG